>CAZKZQ010000044.1:5470-19857 GCA_964557235.1 uncultured Nocardioidaceae bacterium | reverse complement strand
CGTCGTCGCGGCGCGCTCGCGTCGATGCACTCCGCCGACCTCGGCGGGCACGTGCTCTCCGCGCTGGTGGAGCGGACCGGGGTCGACCCGGGTGCCGTCGACGACGTGATCATGGGCTGCTGCGACACGATCGGCTCCCAGGCGGGCGACGTCGCGCGCACCGCGTGGCTGGTCGCGGGGCTGCCCGACCACGTGCCCGGCGTGACCATCGACCGGCAGTGCGGCTCCTCGCAGCAGGCCGTGCACTTCGCGGCGCAGGGCGTCATGTCCGGCACGCAGGACCTCGTCGTCGCGGGCGGGCTGCAGAACATGTCCGCGATCCCGATCTCGAGCGCCATGCTCGTCGCCCAGGACCTCGGCTTCTCCACGCCGTTCGCCGAGTCGCCCGGCTGGCAGGCGAGGTACGGCGACCAGGAGGTCAGCCAGTTCCGCAGCGCCGACATGATCGCCGAGAAGTGGGACATCAGCCGCGAGGAGATGGAGGCGTTCGCCTTCGAGTCCCACCAGCGGGCGATCCGGGCGATCGACGAGGGCCGGTTCGAGCGCGAGATCGCCCCCGTCGGTGACTTCGCCGTCGACGAGGGGCCGCGCCGCGACACCTCGGTCGAGAAGATGGCCGGCCTCAACCCGCTGCTGCCCGACGGGCGCATCCACGCCGGCGTCTCCTCGCAGATCAGCGACGCCGCGAGCGCGATGCTCCTCGCGTCGGAGCGCGCGGTGGAGGAGCACGGCCTGACGCCCCGGGCGCGCATCCACCACCTGTCGGTCCGTGGCGACGACCCGGTCTGGATGCTGACCGGCCCGATCCGAGCGACCGAGCACGCGCTGGCCAAGTCCGGCATGAGCATCGACGACATCGACCTCTTCGAGTGCAACGAGGCCTTCGCCTCGGTCGTGCTCGCCTGGGCCAAGGAGACCGGCGCCCCGCTGGACAAGGTCAACGTCAACGGGGGAGCGATCGCGCTCGGCCACCCGATCGGTGCCACCGGCACGCGGCTCATGACGACCCTGCTGCACGAGCTGGAGCGCACGGGCGGGCGCTTCGGCCTGCAGACCATGTGCGAGGGCGGCGGTCAGGCCAACGTGACGATCATCGAGCGGCTCGGATAACCCGTTGAGCGGGCCGCCCGACTGCGCGACAGTGGCGGCATGGACGGCGTACACATCGAGCGTCTCGACTACGACGACACCTCGGGCGTCGCGGAGCTGACCGACCTGCACGAGGCCTCCCGGCTGCACGACGCGCCGTACCTGCACCGGCAGAGCCTCGAGATGGTCGCGGCCGACCTGCGCTGGAACCACGACCAGGAGCCGTCGGAGCACTACGTCGCCCGGGTGGGCGGGCGGCTGGCCGGCTTCGGGGCGCTCTACATCAGCAACTGGGACAACCTCGACGTCGCCTGGCTCCAGGGGGCGGTGCACCCCGACTTCCGCAGGAGCGGCATCGCGTCGATGCTGATCGAGCACGTCCACGACCGCTGCCTCGAGCTCGGGCGGCCCAGCGTGGGCTCCGACGCCTGGGACGGCACGTCGGGCATCCCGTTCCTCGAGGCCCACGGCTATGCCAAGAAGTCGCAGGCGATCCTGCGCCGCCAGGAGCTGTCCTCGCTGGCGGAGGGGCAGGTCGAGGGCATGCACGCGCTGGCGCTGGAGCGGTCCGGCGACTACGAGCTGCTGTACTTCGACGGCCCCCTGCCCGAGGAGATCGTCGAGGACTACTGCCGCATGGCGTCCTCGATCAACGACGCGCCGCTGGACGACCTCGAGCTGGAGGACGACGACTACAACCCCGAGCGGACCCGCAAGGTCGAGGAGGCCCAGCAGGGTCGCAACCGCGACCACCTGCGCATCGCGGCGCGCCACCGGGAGACCGGCGAGCTCGGCGGGCACACCGAGCTGGTCGTCGAGCGGTGGGACCCCACGGTCGCCTACCAGTTCGACACCGCCGTCGCGCCGGGGCACCGGGGTCACCGGCTGGGGCTGCTGCTCAAGGCGGCCATGGTGCAGTGGCTGCGCGAGCGCAACCCCGAGGTCCGCACGGTCGACACGTGGAACGCGGAGTCCAACGGCTACATGATCCAGGTCAACGAGCAGCTGGGCTATCGCGTCGTCGCGCGCGAGCTGCAGTTCCAGCGCCGACTGGACGCCTCGACAGGCGCATCGCAGCGCTGATTCCGACCACCCGTCCACTAGCGTTCGGGTGTGACCAGTGAGCTCGTCGACCGCGTCGACGCGTTCCAGCGTCGGCACCCACTGGTCGGCTTCCCGCTCGCGGTGATCTACAAGTTCTTCGACGACCAGGGCCCCTACCTCGCCGCGATCCTGACCTACTACGCCTTCGTCTCGATCTTCCCGATACTGCTGATCGCCTCGTCGGTGCTGGGCTTCCTGCTCCAGGGCAACGAGGCGCTCTACGAGGCGGTCCTGACCAGCGCGCTCGGCCGCTTCCCGATCGTCGGGACCCAGCTCGGCGAGCCGGAGGGCCTCACCGGCAGCACCGGCGCCATCGTGGTCGGCTCCCTGGCTGCGCTCTACGGCGCGCTCGGCCTCGCCACGGCGGCGCAGCACGCGCTCAACACGGCCTGGGCCGTGCCGCGCAACAGCAGGTTCAACCCGTTCGTCGGACGCTTCCGCGCCTTCGTGACACTCCTGCTGGCCGGGCTGGCGGTCCTGAGCACCTCGGTGGCCGCGGTGTTCCTCAACAACCTCGACGGGGTCCTCGGCACCGACGTCGACGTCTGGATCGCCCGGCTCGGCACGCTGCTCGGCATCGCGCTGACCGCGGTGGTGCTGAGCCTGATGATGCGCTACACGACCGCTCGCCGGCCCAGCTTCAAGGCGTGCCTGCCGGGCGGCATCACCATCGCGCTGCTGTGGCACGGCCTGCAGATCGGCGGAGGCGTCTACGTCGAGCGCGTGCTCACGGCGGCCAGCGACATGAACGCCGTCTTCGCGCTGGTCCTCGGCCTGATGGGGCTGCTGTTCCTCGCCTCGTCCTTCGCCGTGCTCGGGGTCGAGGTGAGCGTGGTGCGCAAGGAGCGGCTCTACCCCCGCGCGCTGCTGACGCCGTTCACCGACGCGGTCGACCTCACCGAGGCCGACCGGCGGGCCTATGCCAACTACGCCAAGGCCACCCGCCACAAGGGCTTCCAGAAGATCGAGGTGTCCTTCCAGGACCGCGACCGGCCCGACCTCCTGGTGCAGCACGACGAGACGACGGTGCAGCTCCCGGCGGTCGAGAAGGGGTCCGAGGCCCCGGAGGACCGCCGTCGACGGTGAGGGTTCGTGTCCGGATTGTCACGAGACTCAGCGGGGTGATCCGCCACCCTGCGCCACATGTCGGTTAGCGTGCCTCAGGTAAAGAGCCCCCCGGCACAGCATTTTCCTGAAGGAGAGACCACGCGTGCGCATCCTGGTCCTGGGCGGTGACGGCTACCTCGGGTGGCCGACCGCGATGCATTTCTCGGCCCGCGGTCACGACGTCGCCGTCGTCGACAACTACCTCCGTCGTCGCACGGTCCTCGAGGCCGGCTCCGACAGCCTGACCCCCGTCCTCAACCTCGCCCAGCGCACCGACGCCTGGCGCAAGATCACCGGCCGCACCATCGAGCACCACGTGTTCGACCTGCTCGACTACGAGCCGCTCGACGCGCTGTTCAAGTCCTTCCAGCCCGACGCGGTCGTGCACTACGGGCAGATCCCCTCGGCGCCGTACTCCATGGTCGACCGGGTCCACGCGACCTTCACCCAGCAGAACAACATCGTGAACAACCTCAACGTGGTGTTCGCGATCCTGGCCAACAACCCCGACTGCCACCTGGTCAAGCTCGGCACGATGGGGGAGTACGGCTGCCCCAACATCGACATCGAAGAGGGCTACATCGAGATCGAGCACAAGGGTCGCACCGACACCCTGCCGTTCCCGAAGCTGCCGCACAGCTGGTACCACGCGTCCAAGGTCGCGGACTCGACCAACATCCACTTCGCCAGCCGGGTCTACGGCCTGCGCGCCACGGACCTCAACCAGGGCGTGGTCTACGGCGTCTCCACCGAGGAGAGCGACATCGACCCGCGCCTGGTGACGCGGTTCGACTACGACGAGCAGTTCGGCACCGCGCTCAACCGGTTCTGTCTCCAGGCCGTGATCGGCCACCCGCTGACCGTCTACGGCACGGGCGGCCAGACCCGCGGGTTCCTCAACCTGCGCGACACGCTCCAGTGCGTCGAGCTCGCGGTCAAGAACCCCGCCGAGCGGGGCGAGTTCCGCGTGTTCAACCAGTTCACCGAGTCGTTCTCGATCCGCGAGCTGGCCGAGACGGTGCAGAGCGCCGCCGCCGAGCTGGGGCTGCAGGTCGAGGTCGGGTCGGTGGAGAACCCCCGCACCGAGGCGCAGGAGCACTACTACAACCCCACCCACACCAAGCTGCTCGACCTCGGTCTCAAGCCGACCCTGATGTCGGAGGACCTGGTCAAGAACACCCTCCAGGTGCTGCTCGAGCACCGGGACCGGGCCGTCGTCGAGGCGATCGCGCCGCGCACCACGTGGTCGTGAGCGGCCGACGGGTCCTGGTCACGGGTGGGGCGGGCTTCGTCGGGGTCAACCTCGGCCGCCTGCTCCGCTCGGAGGGCTTCACCACCCGCTGCTTCGACAACTTCTCGACCGGCAAGCGGGCCGACGCCGAGGCGGCGGGCTACGACGAGATCGTCGAGGGCGACATCCGTGAGGCCGGCGCGCTCGCCGAGGCCACGAGGGACGCCGACCTGGTCGTGCACCTCGCGGCGCAGAGCGGCGTGCCGTCCTCCATCGCCGACCCCGTGCTCGACTGCGAGCTCAACGTGCGGGGCACGCTCAACGCGCTCATCGCCGCGCGCGACGCCGGGGTCTCGGGGTTCGTCATGGCGTCCTCGAGCGCTCCGCTGGGGCCCGTCCCCCCGCCGGTCAACGAGCAGTCGGTGCCCCGCCCGATCTCGCCGTACGGCGCGTCGAAGCTCGCCGGTGAGGCCTACTGCTCGGCGTTCGCCGGCAGCTTCGGGCTGCCCACCGTGGCGCTGCGGTTCACCAACGTCTTCGGCCCGTTCAGCTATCACAAGGGCTCGGTCGTGGCGTCGTTCTGCAAGGCCGCCGCCGCCGGTGAGCCCCTCGTGGTGCACGGCGACGGGTCGCAGACGCGTGACTTCGTGTTCGTCGAGGACCTCTGCCGCGGCATGCTGCTGGCGCTGACCAGCGGCGCGCAGGGCATGCTCGCCCACCTCGGGTCCGGCGTCGAGACCTCGATCGCGGAGGTCGCCAAGGAGGTCGCGGTGCGGTTCCCGCACGACGTCGAGATCGTGCACACCGAGTCCCGGCTGGGCGACATCCCGCGGACCTACGCCGACATCACGCTCGCCCGCAACGAGCTGGGCTATGCGCCCACGACCAGCCTGCAGGACGGGCTCGACGCCACCGTGGCGTGGTTCCAGGAGGCGATGTGACGACCAGCGGGCCGGGCTCGGTCGCGGTGGTCATCGCCGCGCTCGACGAGGCCGAGTCGATCACCGGGGTGCTCCAGGGGCTCCCGCGCCAGATCGAGGGGCTCGACGTCCTGCCGATCGTCGTCGACGACGGCAGCACCGACGGGACGGCCGACGTCGCCGCCTCGGCGGGTGCGCGGGTGCTGCGCCACGAGCGCAACCTGGGTCAGGGCGAGGGCCTGCGCACGGGCTTCGCCGAGGCCAAGCGTCTCGGCGCCGAGGTCGTGGTCACCATGGACGCCGACGGCCAGCACGACGTCGGCGACCTGCCGGCGCTGGTCGGCCCGGTCGTGCGCGGCGACGCGGACTACGTCCAGGGCTCGCGCTTCCTCGGGGAGTACGACGACGCGCACAGCGTGCGCCACGTCGGCATCAAGATCTTCACCGTCCTGCTCAACCTCGTGGCCAGGCTGCGCATCACCGACTGCACCAACGGCTTCCGCGCCGTCCGGGCCAAGGACCTGCACCGGCTGACGCTGGTCGAGAACCAGTTCTCCGCCTCGGAGATCCTCATCCAGGCCGCGGTGCACGGGCTCCGCATCCTGGAGGTCCCGGTGCACATCCACGCGCGTGAGGTCGGCGAGAGCCGCAAGCCGCGTGGCCTGCGCTACCCGCTGGGCTACCTCCGCGTCGTCGGCCGATCGTGGCTGCGTGCGCGGCGGTCGGTCCGGGCGGGTGCTGCCGGGTCCCCTTGATGGGGGCGTGAATGGCGGCGGTCGCCTTCCTCCTGCTTGCCGGCCTGCTGCCCGGTCTCGCGCTGGCCGTCCTCGTGCGGTCGCGTCGCACCGCACCCAGCCGCGTGGGGCTGCTCCCGCCCACGTGGGGCTGGGCGATGACGTGCTGGCTGGTGACCTCCGGCGTGCTGGCGCGCACCTCGGGCCTCAGCGACCTCTCGTGCGGCATCGCGGCCGGGCTGCTGACCGGCCTCTCGGTGGGGGTCCTGGCGCTCCCCGCCTCGCGGAGGACGCTGCTGCGTGACCACGGCGGCCTCGCGGAGGCCGGCTGGGCCGTGGCGGCGATGGGTCTCGCGGTGCTCGCCTGGCTGCCGGTGGGGCTCCTGTCGTGGGCCACCACGTGGGCGCCGCTGGGCGGGACGTCCTGGTACTACTGGGGCCTCGCCCAGCAGACCGCCGACGTCGGACACCTGCCCGCGACCTCGGTCGAGTTCGGGATCACCGTGCCGTTCCTCAGCGACTACCCGCTCTTCACCACCGGCACCGCGGCGCTGCTGGTCCAGGCCCCGATCCAGCAGGCCGACCTCGTGCGCCAGCTGGTGACGACGATCCCGGTCGTCTCGGTGGGCCTCGGCGCCGCCCTGCTCGTGCGCATGCTCGGCGTCGGGCGCCTGGCGTCCCTGGCCGCCGTACCCCTCACCGTCGGGACGGGCATCGCCGCCGACAAGCTGACCGCCTATCGCCCCGAGGGCTTCGCGATCGGGTGCCTGCTCGTCGCCGTCGCGCTCGTGGTCGGCGGTCTGCGCCACCGCGACTGGTGCCTCCTGCTCCCGGGCGTGGCGATGACCGCGGTCCTGTCCCAGGTGCACGGCATCGCGCTGGTCACCGCCGGCGTCCTGCTCGTCGCCGGCGGCGTCGTGGTGTGGGCCTTCGACCGGACGCGGCGCACCGCGCTGCTGGTCGCGGGCACCGGCGTCGCCGCCGGCCTCAGCGTCGTGCTGCTGGCGCTGGTCGTCGGCGGGCTGTCCGGCGCCACCCACAGCGGTGGGATCAGCAGCGTCAGCGGGGTCGCCGACCCGACCTGGGAGTTCGCCCAGGCGATCCGCGGTCTCCCCGCCGGTGAGCCGCCCGACCGCACCGAGATGCTGCGGGCCGGGATGGAGCGCGTCTACGACGCCGGGGGCGCGTGGTGGTACGTCGCGGCCGGGGGGCTGTCCCTCGCCGCGGTCGTCGCGACCCGGGCCGGGCGCCGGCGGTTCGGACGGCTGGGGGTGTTCGCCGTGCTGTCGCTGGCCGGGCTGGCCGTGCCGGTCGCGGTGTTCCTGTTCGGGTGGGACAGCTACGTCCCGCGACGCACCGGCACGATGCGCGTCGTCGCCGAGGCCAGCCTGCTGCTCCCCGTGCTCGTGGCGGGAGGCGTCGGCGCAGCCGCCCTCGCGGCCGCACGGTCCCGCCCGTTCGTGGGCCGGGCGGTCGCGGTCGTCGGGGTGGCCCTGACGTCGGCGGTCGGCGTGCTCGGGTCGGTCCAGGTCGCGGACCGCCAGGAGGCGACCCGGGTGCAGCGCGAGGACATCGAGGCCCTGCGGGACCTCGGCCTGCCCCCGGGCGCGATGGTGCTCACCGACGGCTACAGCGAGGGCGTCATCCACGGCGTCACGCGGGCCCACGGGCTGCTCGAGGGACGCGCGCCCTACACCTTCCCCGAGGTCCTCGACCGGGCCAACACCGTGCTCCGCGGAGCTGCGGAGTTCTACGAGCGGCCGCGGGCCAACCGTGCTTTCCTCGACGAGTACGACGTGGACTACGTCGTGCTGCAGCGCGGGCGGTCGATCACCGGGCCCTACCGCTTCCGCTCGCAGTACACGCTGGCCAACCTGCGCGCTGGCGCCGCCTTCGTGGAAGTGGTGTCCACGCCGCGCCTGGTCGTGTTCCGCTACGAGCCGAAGGACGAGGAGGACCAGTGATGTCTCGGGGACGCACGATGGTCGCGGTGGTGACCGCTGCCGTCGCCGTCGGTGCCATCGGCTACGGCTCGACGCTGCTGCCGCACGGCACCACCACGGCTGCTGCGCCGGCCCAGCGGTCGACCGCGGGCGACGTGTGGCCGGGCGGGAGCTCGGGCGTGCGCAACGTGTCGTTCTTCTACCAGGGCTCGATCGACCTGGCCACGGCTTCTGACGCCGACGTGCGTCGCACGCTCGGCCGTCCGTCGATCGTCGTGGCCCAGCGGGGCGACGACGAGAAGGCGACCACGGACGCGATCCACCGGCTGGGCGCCAAGGCCTACCGCTACGTCCAGTTCTACTGGTCCCCGACGAGCGAGGACTACGACGGCCTCGACCTCTCGGCCCACCCCGAGTGGGCGTTCTGCTCCACCGGGGACACCCCTGCGGTCGGTGAGCGTGAGTCCGACGGGCAGGTGCTGGCGTTCATCGACGGCAACGAGCGCGCGGTGCGCCAGCACTTCCGGGCCAAGTTCGCAGCCCTGGTCGACCAGGGCTGGGACGGCGTGTTCATCGACCGCGGCGAGGCCGCCACGACGTACGCCGCGAACCTGGAGGGCACGCCGGTCTGGTCGCGACGCTCGACCTGCACCGACGACCCGGTGCGCGCGGGCGCGCGCTTCTCCGACGCCTTCGTCGACCTTCTAGGGCTGGCCCACGGTGCCGGTCTCGGGGCGATGATGAACAACGGCCGACCGCCGCTGGACCCCATCAACCCGATGCGACCCGACCCGGGCGACCCCGACTGCCGCGGCCGTCGGTGGTCGGCGTGCCGCCACCTGACCGACGTGTGGGGTCGCACCGACCTGATCCTGTCCGAGACCGCGACGCGTCCACGGCTGGACTACTGGGACCGCACGTTCAGGGCCAACCGAGCAGCCGAGCGTCACAGCAGCTACGGCCGCCGGACGGTCGCGCTGGTGACGACCACCTCGGCGGGCGGGCACTCGCGGCAGAAGGTGTACTACGCCTGGTCGCGCGTGAAGCTCTTCGACCTGTCCGTCGCGGTGATGACCGGCGACGACCGGTGCCTGGGCTCCGAGGGCACGATCTGCAACCGCTACGGCACCTATCCCGAGCTCGTCGACGTGCAGTGGGGAGCCCCGCGCTACGCAGCGCCCCGGTCGCGTGACTGCGCTCCCCGCTCGACCATCCGATGCATCTGGGTGCGCCACTACGGCCGGGGGATCAACGTCCTCAACGCCCGGTCCGTCGACCGGGTGGTCACGATCGGCACAGGCACGCGGACGTGCCGCTACGTCTGGGACGTCGCCGAGTCGCGAGCCCTGGCGGGAGGCCGCTGCGTGTTCGGCGTGCGGCTCACGCTGGGTGCGTTCACCGGCCGCCCGCTGCTGATGTCGACCTCACCGCACGGCTGAGCGCCGCAGCCCGACCAGGAACACCGCGACCGCGGCGACCGTGCCGGCGAGGTAGCCCAGCTCGACCCGCAGCAGCAGGCCGGGGACGAGCGCCACGACCACGGCGAACACCGCGCACGCGGCGAGCCACGCGGAGGCGGTCAGGTGGTGGCGGTGCAGCGCGATCGCCGCGTTGCTGAGTCCGGCGGCGAGGAGGTAGAGCCCGCTGGCCGCGGCGAGCACCGCCATCGTCCGGGCGCTGACGTCGAAGCCGTCGCCGAAGAGCAGCGAGACCGCCTCGGGGCCGGCGAGCAGTGCACCGCCGGTGAGGATCACGACGAAGGCGCTGCAGACGGCCGTGAGCACCCGGATGGCGTGGTCGAGGTCGTCGTGGCGCGCTGCCGCCGCGAGCGCCGACAGGTTGGGGATCAGGGTCGCCTGGACGGCCTGGAAGAAGAAGATCGGGAGCCGGGCGACGAGCAGCGCGCTCATGAAGCGGCCGGTCGCGGCGGAGCCCTCGTCGCCGAGCAGCTGGACGGCCAGCGGCGGTGCGTTGGCGGCGAGCTGGGCGAGCAGGGAGCCGGCGGTCAGCCACAGCAGCGCACCGCGCAGCTCCCGGGCGGGCACCTCGCGGCCGGGGGCCAGCGGTGGGCGTCGACGGAGCACGGAGACCGCCGCGACGGACAACAGCGGGGCCGCGGCGATCGCGATCCCGAAGGTCAGCGGCTCGGTCACCACGACGACGAGGACCACGCCGACGAGCAGGCGCAGCGCCGCCTCGCTGGAGACGAGAAGGCCGTAGCCGCCGAAGTCGCCCCGTCCCGCCGCGACGCCACGCGCCGCGAAGCTCACCGCGGACGCCGCCGTCGCGGCGACCAGGCAGAGCACGAGCTCGCGGTGGCCGGGGAACAGGCGGTCACCGAGGCTGGCGTGCAGCAGCAGCCCGACCAGTGCCACGACGACCGTGAGCGCCGCCGACCAGCGCGAGGCGAGACGCACCGCGTTGCCACCGCCGTCGGGCGCGCCGTCACGGCCACGCTGGGCGCCGACGACGCGCGACAGCTCCTGCTGGACGGGGAGGAAGAGGCCGGGGCCGATCACGAACACCAGCGCCCAGAGGGTGGAGACGACGCCGAACTCCTCGGCGCCCAGCACGCGGGCGGCGACGGTGAGGAAGGCGAAGGTGCACAGGCCGGCGACCAGCACGCCGACACCGGTCGACCCGAGGCCTCGCAGCGGCTCGAGCGCGCGGCGGACGGGGGAGGCGGTCATGGCGGCTCGACCCTACTCGGCGTACGACGACCGTCCGGTCACGCTCGCCGAGTCAGGTCGGCAGGACCTCGCCACGCTCCTCGAGCAGCTCGGCGGGAGCGGTCAGCCGCCAGGCCTCGAAGGTGAGCTCGGCCAGCTCGTCGCGCTCGACGCCCTCGACCTTGACCACGACCCAGCCGAAGCCACGCGCGGTGAACTGCACCTCGAACACCTCGGGCCGCTCGGCCACCAGGGTCAGCTGCTCGACGATCGTCTGCTTGAGGCCGACGGTGCGGGTCGGCTCCCAGAGGTAGGCGAAGGTCTGGCCGGCCACGTCGAAGCGCCAGTACCGGTCGCGGTCGTGCTCGCCGACTCCCGGCAGCTGGCCGACCAACGCACGGAAGTCGTCGAGGGTGCAGCCGCTCACTTGTAGCGGAAGCCGTCTCGGAACCTGCGGAACACACCGCCCCGGCGCGGCAGCGGCTCGGACGGCGGGGGAGTCGTGGCCCGCCGCGTGGCGATCGGCTTGTCGTAGTCGGTGCGCAGGATCGCCTCGATCACCTGCTCCTCGTCGAAGTCCTCCGACCCCTCGATCAGCGGCACGAAGCCGACCAGCATGCCGTTGCGCATCACCTGGGCCTCGAGGCCCGCGGTGCCGTCGGTGTCCCAGTTGGCGACCCGGCCGTCGGGCAGCCGGATGGCGACGCCGAACTGATAGACCCCGACGCGTGCGATGTCCGCGTTGGTGCCGCGGTCGCGCAACGCGTCGACGACCCGGCGGGCACGGTTCTCGTCCATGCTCAGTCACCCGCCCCGAGGTGGTGCAGCAGGAAGGCATAGAGGTCGGTGGTCTTGGCCACCTGCTCGTCCAGCGACGCCCCCATGCCGTGACCACCCGCCTCGGTGCGCAGCAGCACCGGTCCGCCGGTCGTGGCCGCCTGGAGCCGGGCGGCCATCTTCTTGGCGTGCCAGTCCGCGACGCGCGGGTCGAAGTCGCCGGCGGTCAGGAGCACCGGTGGATAGGCGGTCCCGTCCACGACGTTGTGGTACGGCGAGTAGGCCAGCAGCGCGCGGAACTGCTCCTCGTCCTCGACGGTGCCGAACTCCGTGGTGTTGAACGCCCCGTTGGGGGTCAGCTCGGACCGCAGGCTGTCCATCACGGGCACCATCGCCACCACCGCGGCCGCGAGGTCGGGCCGCTGGGTGAGGACCGCCCCCATGAGCAGCCCTCCGTTGGAGCCGCCGATGATCCCGAGCCGCTCGCGCGTGGTCACGCCGGACTCGACCAGGTGGTCGGCGCAGGCGATGAAGTCGTCGAAGCAGTTCTGCTTGGTGGTCAGGCGCCCGCCCTCGTGCCACGCCTTGCCGTACTCGCCGCCGCCGCGGATGTTGGCGACGGCGTACACCCCGCCCCGCTCGAGCCACACCAGGTCGTCGGGGGAGAACCACGGCTTGAGCGAGAGCCCGTAGCCGCCGTACGCCGTGAGGAGGGTGGGGGCGTCGGGCGCGGCGTCGGGTGAGGCGATCAGGTTGATCGGCACCTTGGTGCCGTCCTTGGAGGTGGCGAACACCCGCCGCACCTCGTAGGCCGAGAGGTCGATCGGTGTGCGGGTGTCGAGCCCGGTCTCGTGGCGCGTGCCGTCCTCGTCGACGACCCACCAGGTGCGCGGCGTGGTGTAGGTGGTGAGGCTGAACGCGACCGTGCGCTCGCCCACCGGCACGACGTCGGAGAACATGCCGGCGCCGAAGCGGGTGAGCCCCTGAAGAGCGCAGACCGGCGGCAGGTCGAGGCCCGGCAGGGGAGTGCCGTCGAGGTCGAAGCGCCGCAGCCCCGACGGGCCGCCGTCGAGGTCGACGACCCAGAGCTGTCCGGCGGTGAGCACGAAGCCCTCGATGGTCAGGTCGCTGTGCGGCACGACGACCTCGACCGGCCCGTCGGGGAGCGTGCGACGCACGACCTGCCCGTGGGGCGTGCCCTTGGTGCCGAGCAGCCAGAGCTGGTCGTCGACGCCGATGCGCGCGTCGACGTACCCCTCGTCGAGGTCGGCCACCAGCTGCCACTCGCCGCCCTCCTGGGGACGCACGAAGACCTGCCACTCGTTGCCGTCGCCGCGCTGCACGAGGTCCTGCACCCAGCGCCCGTCGGGCGAGGTGGACAGGAAGCTCTCCGCGATGCGGTTGTCGGCGAAGACCCCGGTCAGCTCGACCTCGGTGCGGCCCGTGGCGAGGTCGTGGAAGGCGACCTCCTGGAAGAAGCCGAACTCGCCCTCGGCGACCTGGTCGGGCGCGGCGTGGTGCGTGCACCAGAAGCCGGAGCTGTCGGCCTTCCACGCCAGCGAGCCGCCGGCGACCCCGCTGTTCACGAACGGCAGCGGCTCGCCGATCGTCTCGCCCGTCGCGACGTCGTACACGTGGACCGTGCCGGCCTCCGTGCCGTTCTCCGACAGCGACACCGCGACCTTGGTGCCGTCGGGGGAGAGGACCCAGAAGTCGATCGCCGTCGAGCCGGACTCGTCGAGCTCGTTGGGGTCCAGGAGCACCCGCTCGTCGGAAAGCCCGAGGTCGGTGAACGCGACGAGGAACGGCTGCTGGCGCGGCGGCTGGCTCTTGAGCGCGACGTACGTCGACCCGCCGCGGCCCAGCTTCGAGTAGCCCGTCGACTCGGCCCGCAGCACCGCCGCGACCCGCTCCGCGATCGCCGGCCACGCGGGGATGTCGTCGAGGTGGACGCGGGTGGCGGCGTTCTGCGCAGCCGTCCACGCGATGGTCTCCCCGCTGCGCTCCTCGAGCCAGCGGTAGTCCTCGGTGACGTCGACACCGTGGTACGTCGTGGTCGTGGGCTCCCTGCGGGTCTCCATGGGGACACCCTGCCAAACCGGTGGTCGAGCGTCACGGCAGTTGCCTCACGGGCTCGCACCTTCTCGACGGCGGCGTGACCTCACGGGTCGAGACAGCATCGACGACAAATCTCCGGCACTGAGGACTCACCCGACTAGAGTCCGATCGGACAGCCCGTCGTTCGGGCATCTCGGGAGAGGATCGCCGTGGCGACTCAGCATCTGGCTGTGGTGCTGCTCGGGTTGGCTGCCCTCGGTGGTTGCGGAGGCGGGGAGTCGTCCGATCTGTCCGGTGACGATCAACGAGCGGTCACATCTCTGACCGCTGCCCTGCAGAAGCAGGAGGGTCGACTGCACAGCGTCCCGCCGCTCACCAGGTCCCAGGCTGATTGCGTCGCAACCGGGTTGGTGGAAGCGCCAGGGACTGACTCGCTCGTCAAGTACGGCATTCTGCGGGCCGATCTGCGTGTCAGCACCGCGCGCGAGCCACTGTCGGTGCCGGAGGGACCCGCCGTGCAGATGGCAGAGGTGATCACCGGGTGCGTCGACCTGGCTCGCTTGCAGGCTGAGGAGTCGGGTGACGAGGACTCCCCTGCAGTCCAGAAGTGCTTCGCGTCCGTCCTCGACTCAGATGGCACACGCGTGGTGGTCCTCAGCCAGCTCACGGGGGACAGAGCATCCATGCGAGCGCTGACCAAGCAACTGCGCCGCTGCCTCGCGGCCGCGGACGCCTGAGCTTCAGAAACGTCCGCC
>CAZKZQ010000044.1:0-5370 GCA_964557235.1 uncultured Nocardioidaceae bacterium | reverse complement strand
GGGTCGCCGCGGGGCTCAGGCGAGCAGGTCGCCCATCGCCTTGAGCCGGGCAGCGGCCTCGGTGACGACGCGGTCGACCAGCTCCTCGCAGGTCGGCAGGTCGTCGAGCAGCCCGACCACCTGGCCCGCGGCCAGGACGCCGGCGCCGGTGTCGCCCTCGACCAGGCCGGCCTTGAGCATCATCGGGGTGTTGGCGGCGAGCATCATCTGCGACCACGTGCGGTCGCCGGCCTTCTTCATGGAGCGGCCGTCGGTGGCGAGCTGCCGCCAGGTCATGCCGGAGTCGCGCTTGAACTCGAGGGTGCGACGTGCCGTCGGCACCAGCTTGCTGAGGCGCCCGGTCTCCTCGATCTCGTTGACCAGGTCGGTGCGCAGCATGCGGTGCGGCATGCCGTCGACCTTGGCGGTGACGACGGTCCCGTCGAGGCCGTAGGAGAGGTAGAGCCGCTTGACCGCCTCGGGCACCGACGAGTCCTGCGTGAGCAGGAAGCGCGTGCCCATGCCGACGCCCGCGGCGCCGTACGCCAGGGCGGCGGCGAGGCCCCGTCCGTCGAAGAAGCCGCCGGCCGCGACGACGGGGATGTCGACCGCGTCGATCACCGAGGGGAGCAGCAGCGTGGTCGGGACCGAGCCGGTGTGCCCGCCGCCCTCACCGCCCTGCACCATCACGAGGTCGGCCCCCCAGGCAGCGACCTTCTCGGCGTGACGCGCCGCGCCGACGCTCGGCATCACGACGATGCCGTGGTCCTTGAGCTTGGCGATCAGCTCGGCCTTGGGGGCGAGGGCGAACGACGCGACCTTGACCCCGTGCTTGATCAGCAGGTCGACGCGCTGCGGGGCGTCGCCCGCGTCGGCGCGCAGGTTGACCCCGAACGGCTGGTCGGTGCGCCCCTTGACCTCGACGATGGCGTGCTCGAGCTCCTCGAACGTCATCGTCGCGCTCGCGAGGATGCCGAGCCCGCCGGCGTTGGCCGTGCCGGAGACGAGCCGCGGCCCGGCGACCCAGCCCATGCCGGTCTGCACGACGGGATGGCGTACGCCGGTCAGCTCGGTCAGCGGGGTCCGCAGCAGCTGGTCGATCACGACGGCACCTCCCGCTCGCGCAGGCGCTTGGGGTCGAGGACCTCGCGGATCAGGAGCAGCTCCTCCGTGGTCGGGAGCCGGCTCTCCGGCACCTCGCCGGTGACCGCGAGCTCGCAGCCGCTGGCCTCCTGGACCTCCTCGACGGTGACGCCGGGGTGGACCGACCGGATGCGGAGCGTGCGGCCCGGCCCCTCGAGGTCGAGCACCGCGAGGTTGGTGACGACGCGGTGGATGTCGTTGAACCGCTCGGCTGCCGGGCCCGCCTCGGCGGCGCGGGCCGGGCCGACGCCGGAGACCATGTCGACCTGCTCGACGATCACGCGGGGCGAGTGCTTCGGCACCCAGTAGGACGTGCGGTTGTTGACCGTGTTGCCCGGGGCGCCGCGCACGCCGAGCAGCTGGCGCTTGGGCTGGTTCCAGTCACCGATACAAGAAATGTTCTGGTTGCCGTGCTTGTCGACCTGGGTCGCGCCCATCATCACGTGGCGCTTGCCGTAGGCGACGACGTCGAACACACGCCGGAACGGGATCCAGCCCTCGACCACCTCACGCGTCTGGCCCAGGGGAGGGACGCCGCCGAGGAACAGCGACTCGCCGTCGGAGATCACCAGGTCGGGGTTGGAGGTCAGCTTGGCCAGCCGCACACCGAGCATCGGCATGAGACCCATCGGGCTGCCGAAGATCTCGCCGTCGTCGGCGAACGCGTCGGCGACGGCGACCGCGCAGACCTCGGAGCGGGTGATGTCGTCCATCAGTTCGCCTCCTTGGCGGCCGCGCGCTCGGCGTGCCAGTCCTGCACGGCCTGCTGGTAGGCCGCCTCGTCGCCGGCCAGGAAGCGGTCGGCGAACGCCTGCCAGGTCTCGGGATCCCCGGCGGAGGAGGCGTAGTGCCGCATGAACGGCTCGTCGCGCTCGTAGTCCGGGGTGCAGGTCGTGAAGTGCGCGCCGTTGGGGGCCTCGACCACGCCGCTGACCATCATGCGGCTCAGCAGCAGCCGCTGGACCGGGGTGTCGACGGTCAGGCCGGCGGTGTCGACGACCTGCTCGACGCTGACGTAGGCCCGCTCGGCGGCCATGCAGAACAGGTCGTCGAAGTAGGGGTCCGGACCGAGGTAGGTCGCGTTGCCGTGCTTGTCGGCCCGGTTGAGGTGGACCAGCGCGACGTCGAGGTCGAGTGCCGGCACGGCGACCAGCTCCTCCGCGGTCCCATCGGGTCCGGGGTAGGGCGAGGTGACCGTGCGGATCCAGTCCTGGTGGACCAGCACGTCCGACCCGAGGCCCGCGCGCATCGGCAGGAACGGCAGCCGCTGGGCCGCGGCGCGGAGCCCGGTCTGGAACATGCCCTCGTCGATCTCGACGACCTCGGGGATCGTGCCGGCCTGACGGGCCTGCTGGAACAGCGGCTCGAGCGGCACCGTGTCGAGGGAGACGAAGGCGAAGACGAGCTTGCGCAGCTTGCCGGCCTGGGCCAGCAGGCCGACGTCGGCGCCGCCGTAGGACACCAGCGTGAGGTCCTTGAGGTCGGAGCGGAGGATCGCGCGGACCAGCGCCATCGGCTTGCGCCGAGGTCCCCAGCCGCCGATGCCGATCGTCATCCCGTCACGCAGCTCGCCGACGACGTCGTCGATGCTCATGCGCTTGTCGCGCGGCTCGTTCACTTCCTGCCCGCCTTGTCGGTTCCCGCGAAGTCGTCGCGCAGCTCGTCGGCGACACCGGCGAGGTTGAGCTCCATCGTGAAGCCCTGCTCGAAGCGATAGCTCTTGTTGACGTCGACCGGGTCGATGCCGTTGAGCGCCTCCTTGGCCGCACGGATCACTCGGGTGTCGTTGGCGGCGATCTCCCCGGCCACGCGCAGCGCCGCGTCGTCCAGGTCGGCCCGGGGGACCACCTCGAGCACGCTGCCGAACTGCACGAGCTGGGCGGCCGGGACGGTGCGCGCGGTGTAGTAGAGCGTGCGCATCAGGTGCTGCGGCACGAGCCGCGCCATGTGGGTGGCGGCGCCGAGCGCCCCCTGCTTGACCTCGGGGACGCCGAAGTAGGCGTCGTCGCTGGCGACCACGCAGTCGGAGTTGCCGACCAGGCCGACCCCGCCACCGAGGCAGAAGCCGTTGACCGCGGCGACGACCGGGACCTGGCACTCGTAGACCGCCTTGAAGGCGGCGAAGCAGCCCTTGTTGGCGCCGATGAGGGCGTCGAACCCGGTGGTGTGCTGCATCTCCTTGATGTCGACCCCGGCGTTGAAGCCACGACCCTCGGCCCGCAGGACGACGACGTGGGTGGAGCGGTCGCGTCCGGCCTCGTCGAGCGCGGCGGCCACGTCGTACCACCCCTGCACCGGCAGGGCGTTCACGGGCGGGAAGTCCATCGTGACCACGCGGACGTGGTCGTCGCGGAGCACCGAGTCGACGGGCATGCGGTCTCCTTGCTGACGGCTGGGTCGCCAAACCTAACGCTTGCTTGGTAGCGTAACCTAACACTTGCTTGGTTCCCAGCCGGAGGTGGCCCACGTGCTCCAGATCGACCTGGCCGGTCGCGTCGTGCTCGTCACGGGCGGCACGCGCGGCGTGGGGCGCGGTGTGAGCGAGGCGTTCCTCGACGCGGGCGCCACGGTCGTCACCTGCTCGCGCAGCGAGGTCCCCGCCGAGGACCTCCCGTCCACCGAGGCAGGTCGCGTGGTCGCCCACCACGCCTGCGACGTGCGCGACCCGGAGGCCGTGGCTGCGCTCGTGGACGCGGTCGTCGCCGCGCACGGCCGGCTCGACGTCCTGGTCAACAACGCCGGTGGCGCGCCCTACGCCCTGGCGGCCGACGCCTCCCCGCGCTTCCACGCCAAGATCACCGACCTCAACCTCCTCGCGCCGCTGGCCCTCATGCAGGCGGCCAACCGCGTGATGCAGGCCAACGGCGGAGGCGCGATCGTCAACGTCTCCAGCGTCAGCGCGCTCCGGCCGAGCCCGGGCACGGCGGCGTACGGCGCGGCGAAGGCCGGCCTCGACAGCCTCACCACCAGCCTGGCCGTCGAGTGGGGACCGGCCGTGCGGGTCAACGCGCTCGACGTCGGGCCGGTCCACACCGAGCAGAGCCACCTGCACTACGGCGACGACGAGGGCATCGCGGCCGTCGGGCGCACCATCCCGCTCGGCCGGATGGCCGAGCCCCGCGACATCGGCAACGCCGCGGTCTACCTCGCCTCCGACCTGGCGGCCTACGTCAGCGGAGCCCGTCTCGAGGTCCACGGCGGCGGCGAGCGGCCGGCCTTCCTGGACGCGGCCACCACCAACCACTCCGACAGGGGAGAAGCATGATCTGTGAGGGACGCATCGCGATCGTGACCGGAGCCGGTCGCGGACTGGGGCGCGAGCACGCGCTCGAGCTCGCCCGGCAGGGCGCCAAGGTCGTGGTCAACGACCTCGGCACCTCGGGCTCCGGCGAGGGTGCCTCGGAGGGGCCGGCCCACGACGTCGTCGAGGAGATCCGCGCGCTCGGCGGCGAGGCCGTCGCCAACGGCTCCGACGTCGCCGACTTCGAGGGCGCCCGGGCGATGGTGCAGCAGGCGATCGACACCTTCGGCGGGCTCGACGTGCTGGTCAACAACGCCGGCTTCCTGCGCGACCGCATGCTCGTCAACGCCACCGAGGACGAGTGGGACGCGGTGATCCGCGTGCACCTCAAGGGTCACTTCGCGCCGCTGCGCCACGCGGCGGCGTACTGGCGAGACGAGGCCAAGGCCGGTCGCACCCGCCAGGCGCGCGTGATCAACACGTCCTCGGGAGCGGGCCTGCAGGGCTCGATCGCGCAGGGCACCTACTCCGCGGCCAAGGCCGGCATCGCGGGGCTGACGCTCGTCGCCGCGGCCGAGCTGGGCCGCTACGGCATCACGGTCAACGCGCTCGCGCCGGCCGCCCGCACCCGCATGACCGAGGCGGCGTTCGCCGAGACCATGGCCAAGCCCGAGGACGGCTTCGACGCGATGGACCCGGCCAACGTCTCGCCGCTCGTGGCGTGGCTGGCCAGCGTCGACTCCGGTGACGTCACCGGCCGCGTGATCGAGTCCGAGGGCGGCAAGCTCTGCGTCGAGCACGGGTGGCGCCACGGCGAGGTCGTCGACATCGGCCGTCGCTGGGACGCCGCCGACGTGGGCGACGCCGTCCGCAAGCTCATCGCGGCCGGCCCCGAGCCCGAGCCGGTCTACGGCACCTGAGGGTCGGACACCGACGACTCAGCCGTCGGGCGCGGCGCGGGTCAGCGCTGGGACAGGAACGGCAGCAGCGCCGCGGCGAGCACGTCG
>CAZKZQ010000043.1:0-20012 GCA_964557235.1 uncultured Nocardioidaceae bacterium | reverse complement strand
GCGCCACCACGGCCGCGGACGACCCGCGGGTGCAGCTGGTCGGCTACGGCCCGTCTGCGAGCACGATCGGCGGCAACCGTGCGGGCCGCGCGGCTGCGACGGCGGTCGGCCGGTGGGTGCGCTCGCGGGAGCACGTCGCCTGAGGGTGTCGCCCGCGGCAGCTCCCTCCTAGCCTCGAGGCATGAGCCCAGACGTGCACCTGGTCCCGGCCACGATCCCGCTCCTCGACGCCCTGGTGAACGACCCCGGCACGTTCGAGGAGCTCGTCGGCTCGCCCCGACCCGAGGGCTGGCCGGAGTTCCCGGAGTCGATCCCGTTCACCAGGGAGTTCCTGGCGAAGGCCGAGCCCGAGGACCGTCCGTGGTCGATGCAGCTCTTCGTCGACGCGGCGACGCAGACCCTCGTCGGCTCCGGTGGTTTCGCCGCCCCACCCGCCGACCGCTGCGTCGAGATCGGCTACGAGGTCGCGCCCGAGTTCCGCGGACGCGGCTTCGGGAGCGCTGCCGCGCGGGCGCTCGTCGAACGAGCCGCCGCCAGCGGTGAGGTCGACCACGTCATCGCCCACACCCTGCCCGGGCCGAACCCGTCGACCGGCGTGCTCCTGTCCCTCGGCTTCGAGCACGTCGACGACGCGGAGGACCCGGACGTCGGCACGATCTGGGGCTGGAGACTGACGCTGGACGCGGGCACCTGATCGCGAAGCGATCACCGCCGAGACGATCGAGGTCCGAGCGACAGCGTGCGTCGGGCAGACTTCGCGACATGGCCACCTTCGACTGCGAGATCCAGGCACGCCTGCGCGACGTCAACCTGGGCGGTCACGTCGACAACGTCGAGGCGATCCGGGTCGTCGACGAGGCCCGGATCCTGTTCCTCCGCCACGCCACCCTCGACGGTGAGCCGGGAGGCGCGCTGCGCCACGCCCCGTCCCACGTGACCGAGCTCGTCGGGAGCCAGCGGGTCGACCACCACGCCGAGATGCGGTTCGTCGCGTTCCAGCCGTTCCTCGTCCGCCTGTGGATCAGCCACCTGGGCCGCTCGTCCTTCACGGTGGGGGCCGAGCTGCGGGTGGAGGAGGGGCACGCCCCCGCCCTGTCGTCCGAGACGAGCCTGGTGCTCTGGGACCGCAGCACGGCAGCGGCCTGGCGGGCCGACGACGCCGTGCGTCGTGACCTGCAGGAGTACGCCGGCCCGCCGGTGTCCCTGCGGGCGCGCCCCGCCTGACGCCTCCCTGGCCCAGTCCGGCCCTCTCCGGTCCCCGCTCGATCACCCGGGACGACGGTCCCGCACGCCTGACCACAGGTCCTCTCCTGCCCCAACTCCAGAAGATTGCTCAGTAGGTATTGCCAAATTCCTACGGAGGAAATACCTTACTGCGTGACGGGCGCCACAGCCCGCAGGCGGAGGGAAGACCCCATGAGCGAGGCCACGGCTGGTGCGGTGCGCGAGAGTGCGGACGCACTCGTCCGCATCGAGAACCTGTCCAAGACGTTTCCCGGCCAGCGCGCGCTCGACCAGGTCGACCTGCACATCCGCGTCGGCGAGGTGCACGCGCTGCTCGGCCAGAACGGCTCGGGCAAGTCGACGCTGATCAAGGTCCTGACCGGCTTCCACACCCCCGACGAGGGCGTCCGGGTGACCGTCGACGGCCGCGAGGGCGCGTTCACGCGCACCGGGCCGGCGCCCCTGGACGGCGAGGTGCTCAACGTCCGCGCGGTGCACCAGCACCTCGGACTGGTCCCGCAGCTCAGCGTCGTCGACAACGTCGCGCTGTGCACCGGCTACCTCCGGGCGCCCGGCGGGCGCATCGACTGGGCCGCCCAGGCCCGTCTGACCCGCGAGCTGCTCGCGCGTGTCGGCCTGGAGGACATCGACATCCACGCAGGCGTCGACGTGATCACGCCGCTGGAGCGCACCCAGGTCGCGATCGCCCGTGCCCTCCACGGCTGGACCGAGGGCACCCACGGCCTGCTCATCCTCGACGAGCCGACCGCCGCGCTGCCGGCCGAGCAGGCCGAGGACCTCTTCACGCTCGTGCGCCGCCTGCGCGACGCCGGCGTCGCGATCATCTACGTCTCGCACCGGCTCGACGACCTCGTCTCCATCGCCGACCACGTCACGGTCCTGCGCGACGGCAGGTCGGTCGCCACGACCTCGATGACCGGCCTCACCCACGACGACCTGGTCGGGCTGATGCTCGGCAAGGAGGCCGCGGCCAAGGCCCACGCCGTGGTGCGCTCGCACAGCGACGAGGACGGCCGTCCCCCGGCCGTCGTCGACGGGGCGGCCGGACGCACCCTGAAGGTCAGCGGCCTCGTCGGCGCCGAGCTGCGGGGACTCGACTTCACGGTCGCGCCCGGCGAGGTGGTCGGCGTGACCGGCATCGTCGGTGCCGGCCAGGACGAGCTCCCCTACCTCCTCGTGGGGGCCCGCAAGGCCGCCGCCGGCTCCGTCGAGATCGACGGCACGACGTACGACGTCGCCAAGCTCGACCCGCGTCGCGCCGCCGGACTCGGGGTGGCCCTCGTGCCGGCGGACCGCGCCGCGGAGGCCGTCCTGCCGCAGACCGACATCACCGACAACATCACGCTTCCCCGGCTCCGGTTGTTCTCCCGCGGAGGCTGGCTGCGCCGCTCCTCGGAACGCGAGGAGGCGGTGCGCTGGATCGAGAAGCTGTTCATCCAGCCGCAGAACCCGGCCAAGCTCGTCACCGAGCTCAGCGGCGGCAACGCCCAGAAGGTGGTGCTCGCCCGCTGGCTGGGCGTCGCCCGCAACGCGCTTCTGCTCGCCGAGCCCACCGCCGGCGTGGACATCGGCGCCAAGAGCCTGATCTACACGCACCTGCGCGCGGCGGCCGCCGAGGGTCTGCCGATCGTCGTGTGCTCCACCGACGCGATGGACCTCGAGCAGCTCTGCACGAGGGTCCTCGTCCTGGCGGACGGCCGGCTCAAGGCCGAGCTCACCGGGTCGGACATCAACGAAGACACCATCAACCACGCTGTTCTGTCGGCGACGGAGGCATCCGCATGACCACCATGACCATCGACCGCAGAGCCGAGTGGAAGCGGCGTCTCAGCTTCTCCAACCTGAGTGTCGTCTACATCCTCGTGGCGCTGGTGATCTTCTTCGGCGTCTGGAAGACCGACCTCTTCCTGACCTACGACACGTTCAGCGGCATGCTCAACCAGAACGCGATCCAGGCGCTCATGGCGCTCTCGCTGATCATGGCTCTGTCCAGCGGGGTGTTCGACCTCTCCATCGGCTACGTCATGAGCCTCACCTCGATGCTGACCGCCTATCTGGTCAGCCCGCAGTACGGCAACCTCACCCCGACGTCGGCGATCATCATCGCGATCGTGGTCGCCCTGCTCGCCGGCGTGGTCAACGGGATCGTGGTCGTGGTCTTCAAGGTCGACTCGTTCATCGGCACCCTCGCGACCGGCTCGATCTTCTACTCCGCAGCGGTCTACATCACCGACAACGTGCCGATCTCGGTCGGCACCTCGACGATCCGCAGCCTCGGCAGCTGGAGCCTGGCGAGCCTGGGGCTCCCGGTCTTCGTCGTCGCCGTCGTGATGATCGCGCTGTGGTACTTCATGGGCCACACCCCGACCGGTCGCGCCGTCTATGCCACGGGCCTCGGCCCGGAGGCCGCGCGCCTCGCCGGCATCCGCACCAAGCGCATCCAGTTCACCTCGCTCATGCTGTCGGCGGCCATCGCCGGGGTGGCGGGCGTCCTCGCCACGGCGAAGTTCAGCCAGGGCTCCGCCGGCGTCGGGGCGCCGTACCTCATCCAGGCGTTCGCCGCGGTCTTCCTCGGCGCGACCCTCTTCCGCGGCAGCCTCTTCAACGCCGTGGGCACCGTCATCGCGGTGATCATGCTCGGCACGATCACGGTCGGCCTGGCGCTGGCCGGTGTCGTCCAGCAATGGGTGCCCTACGCCTTCCAGGGCCTCATCCTCATCTCCGCCCTGGGCCTCGGCGGTCTGCGCCGCCGGCCGAAGGCGCCCAGCGCCGCAGAGGTGGAGGTGGCCACGACCGATGTGCCTACCCAGCCCACGACCGGCTCACCGGCCACGGTGGACACCACCGCCGAGCGCGCCTCGCACGTCTGACCAAGCACGTCCCTCGATCGCCCAGACCCCTGTGCGACACCTGCTTCCGCTCGCCTGCGGAGCTCACCAAGGAGAGAACATGAAGATGTCCACCAGGTCCGGCGGTCTCGCCGCGGCCCTTGCCGGCTTCGCGCTCGTGCTGAGCGCCTGCTCGGCGCAGGCGCCCGCTGACACCAAGGGGAGCGACGACCCGTCCTCCAGCTCGTCCTCCGGCGGCGACGCGCTGCCCAACACGTCGGGGCAGGCGACCCTCGACGCGATCGAGGAGAACACCGGCGTCGACGGCGCCAAGAAGCTGCTGGAGATGTGGACCTCCACCCCGACCACGATCGGCATCACCGAGCCGATCAAGGGCGAGATCCCCACCGGCAAGAAGATCGCCTTCATGAACTGTGGCGTCGAGGTCTGCATCGCCCTCGGCGAGGCCGTCAAGGAGGCCGCCACGATCCTCGGCTGGACCGTGGAGGACGTCAACGTGGGCGCCACGCCCGACGAGATCAGCGGCGCTTGGAACCGCGTCGCCGCCGGCGACTACGACGGCGTCATCGCCTCGGGCCTGCCCAGCGTGCTGTTCGCCGACGCCGTCGACAAGCTGAAGAAGAAGGGCGTCCCGATCGCCGAGTGCTGCGTGGCGGACGACAACCCCGGCATCACCGCCATCGTCGGTGACTCGACCGTCCCTCCGACCGGCAAGCAGTACGCCGCCTGGATCGCCGCGGACTCCGAGGGCAAGGCCAACACCCTGTGGGTCGGCTCGGCCGACTTCCCGATCATCGCGACGCTGAAGTCCAACTTCGACGAGGGCATGGCCAGCTGGTGCCCCGACTGCAAGATCGCCGACATCGACATCCCGGCCGCCGAGATCGGCACGACCATGCCGACCAAGATCGCGGCGTACGTCCGCTCGCACCCCGAGGTCACGCACATCGCGCTCGGCTACGACGGCTTCGCCACCGGCCTCCCGCAGGCGCTGCAGGACGCCGGCGTCGCCGACAAGGTGACGTTCATCGGTGACGACGCGCTGCCCATGAACAAGCAGATGGTCATGGACGGCCAGCAGGGCGCCAGCATCGCGTTCCCGATCTACGAGGAGATGTACGCCGCGGTCGACGCCCTCGCCCGCACCTACGTCGGCGAGCCCGTCGAGCCCTCCCTGGCGATGCTGCCGCTCCTGATCTACACCAAGGACAACATCAACGACCCGACCAAGTTCGAGCCGCTGGTGCCCGACTACCAGGAGCAGTTCAAGAAGCTCTGGGGCAAGTGAGTCCCCACCGCTCGAGCTGACCCACAACTCGGGTCCGGCCGGTCGTGACCCGGCCGGCCGGACCCGTCACCACGGAAGGGGAACCATGTCGCGTCCCGAGGTCGACACCGATGTCGACGAGTTCCGAGCCCGGAGTCGAGCCTGGCTCGAGTCCACCGGGCTCGAACGCAGGGACGGAGGCTGCCGCGGGCAGCACGACGTGGTCTCGGTCTTCCACGACCTGCCGCACGACGAGGAGCTCGCCCTGCTGGAGCGGCTCCGCGCCTGGCAGCGGACCAAGCACGACGCCGGGTTCGGTGCCATCGCCTGGCCCGAGCCCTACGGCCCCGGTCTCAGCGCCGCCCACGAGGAGGCCTTCGCCTCCGAGGAGCTGGAGTGGGCGACCCCCGGTGCGCACGAGCTGATGACGGTCACGCTCAACCTCGTCGCCCCGACCCTCTTCGCGCTCGCGTCGCACGACCTGTGCGCCGAGCTCATCGGCCCCTTCCTGCGCGGGGACCAGCTGGCGTGCCAGCTGTTCTCCGAGCCGGGGGCGGGCTCCGACCTGGCCAACGTGTCGACGCGAGCCGTCCCCGACGGCGACGACTGGCTCGTCACGGGCCAGAAGGTGTGGTCCTCCGGCGCGCAGTTCGCCGGCTGGGGCGAGCTCATCGCACGCACGGACCCGGCCGCCCCCAAGCACAGCGGCTTGACCGCCTTCATGGTCCCCCTGGACAGCCCCGGCATCGACGTCCGGCCGCTGCGCCAGATGAGCGGGGGCCAGAGCTTCAACGAGGTCTTCCTCGACTCGGTGCGCGTCCCGGACCGCTATCGCATCGGCGAGGTCGGCGCGGGCTGGAAGGTCGCGCTCACCACGCTCGGCTTCGAGCGGGGCGACAGCGCCAACCAGTCCCTCGTCGGCGGCGACTGGCGCCGGGCCTTCGCGGTCGCGCAGCGCACCGGTGCCGACCGAGACCCGCTCGTGCGCCAGCTGATGGCCGAGACGTACGTCGCGTGGCGGCTGGGCGCGGTCGCAGCAGCCCGTGACGAGAAGGACCGCGCCGAGGGGCGCGCGTCCGCAGCGATCGGCTCCGTGCGCAAGCTCCAGTGGCTGCACCGGATGCAGAGCGTGTCCGACCTGACCCGTGAGGCGCTCGGCGCCGACCTCGTCGTCGACTCCGGCGAGCCGGACGCCTTCGAGTGGACCCAGCAGCTCCTCGGGGTGCCGGGCTACCGCATCGCCGGGGGCTCGGACCAGATCCAGAAGAACATCATCGGGGAGCGCCTCCTCGGCCTCCCCGCAGAACCCCGGACCGACCGGGACAAGCCGTGGCGGGAGACCCGACGATGAGTGCGGATGCAGGAGTGCTGGACGGCAAGGTGGCCCTGGTCACCGGAGGCAGTCGCGGGCTCGGACGAGAGATGGTCCTGGCGTTCGCCGAGGCCGGTGCCGACGTCGTGATCGCCAGTCGCAAGCTGGAGAGCTGCGAGGCCCTGGCCGACGAGGTCGCGGAGAGGACCGGGCGCAAGGCGCTCGCCGTCGCTGCCCACGTGGGCGACTGGTCCTCCATCGAGCACCTGGTCGACCGGGCCTACGAGGTCTTCGGCCGCGTCGACGTGCTGGTCAACAACGCCGGCATCGCGCCGACCTACCCCAGCCTCGCCGAGGCGGGGGAGGACCTGTGGGACAAGACCTTCGCGGTCAACGCCAAGGGGCCGTTCCGCCTGATCGCCCTGGTCGGTCCCCGCATGCAGGAGGCCGGCGGGGGATCGATCATCAACGTCAGCAGCATCGCCTCGGTGCGGCCCGTGCCGGAGTTCCTGCCCTACGCCGCGTCCAAGGCCGCGCTGAACACCCTCACGCAGGGCTTCGCGTCGGCGTACGGCCCGACCGTGCGGGTGAACTGCATCATGGCCGGTCCCTTCCTCACCGACATCAGCTCGGCGTGGGACATGGAGGCCTTCGACCGCGACGCCGAGCACATCCCGCTCGGACGTGCCGGTCGGCCCGAGGAGGTCGTCGGCTCCGCGCTCTACCTGGCGTCCGACGCCTCGAGCTACACCACGGGCGTGATCCTGCCGGTCGACGGCGGGCGCTCGGCTGCCGCCTGGTGAGCAGTTCAAAAGATCATGATAAATACTTGATCTAATTCATACTGAGGAATAGAGTTCCGATGACACGGACCACCCGAGGAGACGCGATGGAGCAGCAGCTGGACACCCGCTCGCCGGCACGCCGGAGCGGACTGCTGTCCGGGATCCGCGTCGCCGACTTCTGCTGGATGGGCGTCGGCTCGGTCGCGACCCGCATGCTGGCCGACTTCGGTGCCGAGGTGATCAAGATCGAGGACCGCACGCGGCTCGACATGCCGCGCCGCCTGCCGATCTACAAGGACGACATGCGGTCCTACGGCGAGGAGGACCCGAACCCGGACCCCAACAAGGGCGGGCTGTTCAACAACTACTGCCGCAACAAGCTCGGCGTCACGATCAACATGCGCACCCCGGAGGGCAAGGAGCTCTGCGAGCGCCTCATCGCCAGCAGCTCGGTGGTCACCGAGAACTTCGCGCCCGGCGTCATGGAGCGCTGGGGCCTGACCTACGACGCGGTCAAGGAGATCCGGCCCGACGTGATCATGGCCCGGATGAGCGGCTACGGCCACGACGGCCCCCACAGCGGCCACAAGTCCTACGGCCCGGTGATCCAGGCGGTGTGCGGCCTGTCGTTCAACAGCGGCCTGGCCGGCCGCGAGCCCTCCGGGTGGGGCCTGTCCTACATGGACAACCAGGCGGCGTACTACAACTCCGCCGCGCTGCTGCTCGCGATCTACCACCGGATGCTCACCGGCGAGGGCGGCGAGATCGACGTCTCCGCGGTCGAGGTGGGGATCAACCTGCTCGGTCCCGACCTGCTCGACACCCTGGTCAACCAGCGTCCGAGCCGCCGGCCCGACTTCCCGCGCGGCAACCGCCTGGAGTTCGAGGGCGCCGCGCCGCACGGCGTCTACCCGGCGTCGGGCTCCGACGAGTGGGTCGCGGTCGCCGTCTTCGACGACCGCGCCTGGGAGTCGCTGGTCGAGGTGCTCGGCAAGCCCGACTGGGCGACCGCCGCGGAGCTCGCCACCGTGGCCGGCCGCGTCGCCCGGCAGGACGACCTCGACGCCCACCTGTCGCAGTGGACCAAGAACTTCGACAAGCACGACCTCATGCACCGGCTCCAGGCCGCCGGGGTCCCCGCCGGCGCCGTGCAGAACTCCCGCGACCTCGCCGAGGTCGACGCCCAGATCGCGCACCGCGGCACGTTCTTCGAGCTCGACCACCCCGTGATCGGGCCCGCGCTCTTCGAGGGCAACCCGATGAGCTTCTCCCGCACCGAGCAGCACAACTGGCGCTCCGCGCCGCTGCTGGGCGAGGACAACGACTACGTCTTCGGCGAGCTGCTCGGCCTCTCGGCCGACGAGCGCGCCGACCTCACCGACCGAGGAGCGATCTGATGTCCGCCGCTCGTGCCCTCTCGGGCTCGCTGCCCTTCGACGGCCTCCGGGTCGTCGAGCTCTGCGACACCCCGGCCGGGGAGCAGCTCGGCAAGCTCGTCGCCGACCTGGGTGCCGAGGTGGTGAAGGTCGAGCCTCCGGAGGGGGTCAGCAGCCGGCGGGTCGGACCGTTCCGCGCCGGACCCGACGGAGCCCCGACCGACGAGAGCCTCGCCTTCCTGGCCTACAACTCCAGCAAGCGCAGCGTCGTGCTCGGCGACGGCCCCGAGGACCGCGCCCTGCGCGAGCGGCTGATCGCCTCGGCGGACGTGCTGCTCACCACCGGCTCGCCGCGACAGCTCGCCGAGGCGGGCCTCGACCTCGACGCGCTGGTCGAGCAGCACGAGCGTCTCGTGGTCGTCTCCACCTCGCCCTTCGGCCTCACCGGCCCGTGGCAGGACTACCTCACCAGCGACCTCGTCGGACTGGCCGCAGGGGGACCGCTCGCCTCCTGCGGCTACGACGACCACAGCATCCCGCCGATCCTGCCCGGAGGCGGTCAGGCCTTCCAGACCGCCGCCAGCTTCGGCTACTGCGGCCTGCTGCTCGCCCTCATCGAGCGCGAGCAGTCCGGTCGCGGCCAGCTCGTCGACGTCTCGATGCACGAGGCCAACGCGGTCAGCGGCGAGCTCGCAAACCCCTACTGGTTCTATCCCAAGGCGATCGTGCAGCGGCAGACCTGCCGGCACGCCCAGCCGGTGCCGACGCAGCCCGCGCTCTTCCAGTGCGCCGACGACGTGTGGGTGTACTTCGCTCTCATCCTGGCCGAGCAGCGGTCGTGGAAGGCCCTCGTCACGTGGATGGACGAGGCCGGGCTCGCCGACGACCTGGTCGACCCGGCGTACGACGACCTGGCCCACCGCCAGGCGAACTTCCCCCACGTGCAGGAGATGCTCGACGTGTTCTTCCTCCTCCAGACGTCCGAGGACGCCTACAGCGAGGGACAGCGGCGCGGTCTCCCGATCGGTCCGCTGCGCGCCTTCGAGGACCTGCCCCAGGACGAGCACCTCGTCGCCCGGAGCTTCTTCGTCGACGTCGCCGACGACGACGGCACGGTCACGACGCTGCCCGGACTGCCCTATCGCTTCAGCGCCTTCGCGGCGGAGCCGGGCCCCGCACCGCGCCTGGGCGCCGACCAGGACCTGGTGACGGCATGACCTGGCGTCCCGGGTCGTGTGCCGTCGTCGGCATCGGCACGACCGACTTCTCGAAGGACAGCGGTCGCTCGCCGCTCACCCTCGCCGCGCAGGCGGCCCACGCCGCGCTCGCCGACGCGGGGCTCACCGCCGCCGACGTCGACGGCATCGTCCGCTGCGACATGGACACGATCTATCCCGCTGCCCTGGCCGAGGCTCTCGGCGTGCCGGACCTCGGCTACTGGGGCGACGCCGGCCCCGGCGGTTCAGGACCCGCTGCCATGGTCGGCCAGGCGGTCGCCGCGATCGAGGCCGGTCTGGCCACGACCGTCGTGGTCTTCCGTGCCCTCAACGGCCGCAGCGGCCTGCGCTACGGCAAGGGCGCCGCGACCGACGTGCGCGCCGGTGGCGAGGCGTCGTACGAGGACCTCTACCTGCCCTACGGCATGCAGACCGCCGGACAGTTCTTCGCGCTGCTCGCCCAGGACCACATGAACCGCTACGGCAAGACCCAGGAGGGCCTGGCCGAGATCGCCCTGGCCTGCCGTGAGCACGCCAACGCCAACCCCGCCGCGCAGTTCCACGACCGCACGATGACGCTCGAGGACTACTACGCCTCGCGGATGCTCTCGACGCCGCTGCGGCTCTTCGACTACTGCCTCGAGAGCGACGGCGCCGCCGCGGTCGTGGTCACCTCGGCCGAGCGGGCCAAGGACCTGCGCCAGAAGCCGGCGTACGTCGCCTCGGTGGCCCAGGCCGCGGGGCCGGAACCCCAGCCGGGGTTGATGTTCCCGATGCTGACCCGCAAGGAGATGCTGACCACGCCCGCACTGGTGTGCGCGAGCCGGCTCTACGACCGCGCCGGCCTCACGGCTGCCGACGTCGACGTCGCCCAGCTCTACGACTGCTTCACGATCACGGTCCTCCTCCAGCTCGAGGACTACGGCTTCTGCGGCCGCGGAGAGGGTGGGGAGTTCGCGGCCGCAGGGAACCTCCGGCTCAGCGGCGCCCTGCCGCTCAACACCAGCGGCGGCCACATGTCCGAGGCCTACATCCACGGCATGAACCACGTCGCCGAGGGAGTCCGCCAGATCCGCGGCACGTCGACCGCCCAGGTCCCCGGTGCCGAGGTCTCGCTCGTCACGAGCGCTCCGCCCCCCGGGGCGAGTGCCCTGCTGCTCACGACGGAGGCGTCATGACCGACCGTGTCCTCCCCGTCCTCGACGACCCGGAGACCGCCGGCTTCTGGGCCGCCGCCGCCGAGCACCGCCTCGTCGTGCGCGCCTGCGGGAACTGCGGCAAGGAGCGCCACCTGCCCCGCGCGTTCTGCGCCGACTGCGGCACGGTGAGCGACCACTGGGTCGAGGTGCCCCCGCGCGGGCGACTGGTCTCGTGGACGACCGTGCAGCACCAGGTGCACCCCGGATATCCCACGCCCTACACCGTCCTGCTGGTCGAGCTCGAGGACCGACCGGGCATGCGCATGGTCGGTCAGCTGCCCGGTCAGCCGGTCACCCCGCTCACGGCCGGTCAGCCGGTCGAGGCGTGGTTCGAGCACGTCGACGACACGGTGCTCCCGCAGTGGCGACCGACCGAGGGGGAGTGGTCCGCGTGACGGCGACGCGTCTGATCGACCCGACCCTCTTCACCGAGGACGGCAGCGCGCTGGTCGGCAGCGTCTGTGCGGACTGCGGCACCACGGCCTTCCCTGCGCAGCTCAGCTGCTCGCGCTGCAGCGGCGACGACGTCTCGGAGACGGCCCTGCCGCAGGAGGGGACGCTCTGGGCCTACACCGTCCAGTGCTTCGAGCCCAAGCGCCCGTTCCGCCACGACGGGGACTTCACTCCCTTCGGCCTGGCCTACGTCGACCTCGGTCCGGTGGTCGTCGAGTCCCGGCTCACGGTCGCCGACGTCGAGGCCCTGCGCCCGGGCCTGCCCGTCCGCCTCGTGACCGAGCCGCGATTCACCGAGGACGACGGCACCGTCGTGCACGGCTTCGCCTTCGCCCCGCTGGAGGGGACCTCATGAGCGACCTGAACGACGTGGTGATCATCGGCCTCGGCATGCACCGCTTCGGGCGCACCGACGGGACCAGCGGGCGCCAGATGGGCGTGCACGCGACGCGGGCCGCCCTGAAGGACGCGGGCATCACCTGGCCGGACGTGCAGTTCGCCTTCGGCGGCAGCTATGCCTCCGGCGACGCGGACACGCTGGTCTCCGACCTCGGACTGACCGGCCTGCCGTTCGTCAACGTGCGCAACGGCTGCGGCACCGGTGGCTCCGCGCTGATCAGCGCCCGCAACGCGATCGCCTCGGGCGTCCACGACCTCGGCCTCGTCGTCGGGTTCGACAAGCACCCGCGCGGCGCCTTCACCGAGGACCCCGCCAACCTCGGCCTCGGCCAGTGGTACGGCGAGAGCGGCCTCATGGTGACCACGCAGTTCTTCGCGATGAAGATCCAGCGCTACATGGCCGAGCACGGCATCACCGACCGCACGCTGGCGAAGGTCGCGGCCAAGGCGTTCCGCAACGCGGAGCACAACGACAACGCCTGGCGCCGGACCCCGATGAGCGAGGAGCAGATCCTCGCCGCGCCCATGGTCAACCCGCCGCTGACGCAGTACATGTTCTGCTCGCCCGGCGAGGGCGCGGTCGCGCTGGTCCTGGCCAGCGCCGAGAAGGCGCGCTCGCTCGGGGTCACCGGCATCCGCCTGCGCTCGGTCGAGCTGCGCACCCGGCGCTTCGGCTCGTTCGAGGTCTACAGCCCCTGGCTGTCGCCCGACCGCGCGGACGGACCGACCAGCGAGGCGGCCCGTGCCGCCTTCGAGTCGGCCGGCATCGGGCCCGACGAGGTCGACGTGGCGCAGGTCCAGGACACCGAGTCCGGCGCCGAGATCATGCACCTCGCCGAGACCGGCCTGTGCAAGGACGGCGAGCAGGAGCGGCTCTACGCCACCGGAGCGCTGGAGATCGGCGGCCTGCTGCCGGTCAACACCGACGGCGGCGTGATCGCCAACGGCGAGCCGATCGGCGCGACCGGGCTGCGCCAGGTGCACGAGGTCGTCCTGCAGCTGCGGGGCGGCGCCGGTGCCCGTCAGGTCCCCGACTCACCCAAGGTCGGATTCACCCATGTGTACGGCGCGCCGGGCCTGAGTGCCTGCGCCGTGCTGAGCGTCTGAAGCGCCTGAGGGCGTCCGAGAGAGAAGAGAGCACCATGAGCTGGGGATTCGAGACCGACCCGGAGTACGCCGCGCAGCTGGACTGGGTGAGCGAGTTCGTCACCGCGGAGATCGAGCCGCTGGACCAGGTGATCGACCACGCCTGGAACACGCGCGACCCCCAGCGCAACAAGCTGATCCGCCCGCTCCAGCAGCAGGTCCGCGAGAAGAAGCTGTGGGCCTGCCACCTCGGCCCCGAGCTCGGCGGCCCGGGCTACGGCCAGCTCAAGCTGGCGCTGCTCAACGAGCGCATCGGTCACACGCACTCGGGTCCCGTGGTCTTCGGCAACCAGGCCCCGGACAGCGGCAACGCCGAGATCCTGGCGCACTTCGGCACCGACGACCTCAAGAAGCGCTACCTCGAGCCCCTGCTGGAGAACGAGATCGCCTCGAGCTACTCGATGACCGAGCCGACCGGCGGCTCGGACCCGACCGACTTCCGCACCCGCGCCGTCCTCGAGGGCGACGAGTGGGTGCTCAACGGGGAGAAGTGGTTCTCCTCGCACGCCAACTTCGCGGAGTTCCTCATCGTGATGGCGGTGACCGACCCCGACGCCCCGCCGCACCAGCGGCTGTCGATGTTCGTCGTCCCGACCGACACCCCGGGCGTCGAGATGGTGCGCCCCGTGGGCGTCTTCGGTCACGACGAGGAGGAGGGCACCCACCCCTACCTGCGCTACACCGACGTCCGCATCCCCGCCGACCACATGCTCGGCGGTCGCGGCGAGGGCTTCCAGGTCGCGCAGACCCGCCTGGGCGGCGGCCGCATCCACCACGCGATGCGCACCGTCGGCCTGGTCCGCAAGTCCCTCGACATGATGCTCGAGCGCGCGGTCTCGCGGACCTCCGGCGGCCGCCCGCTCGGCGAGCGCCAGCTCGTGGCGGAGATGATCGCCGACTCCCACATCCAGCTCGAGCAGTTCCGGCTGCTGGTGCTGCAGACCGCGTGGCGCATCGACCGCTACCAGGACTACCGCAAGGTCATCGTCGACATCGCGTCGGTGAAGGCGGCGATGCCCAAGGTGCTCCTCGACGTCGCCGGCCGCGCGATCCAGATCCACGGCTCGCTCGGCATCTCCGAGGAGATGCCGTTCGGCAAGTGGGCGCTGGAGAGCTATCACATGGGCCTCGCCGACGGCGCGACCGAGCTGCACAAGCTGCAGATCGCCAAGCGTCTGATGCGCGGCGTCGAGCCCGCCTCGGGCCTGTTCCCCAGCACCCACCTCCCGACGATGCGCGCCGCCGCCGAGCTGAAGTACGGCGACCTCCTGCTCGCCGACGACCCCGTGGGCGCCGGCGCATGACCGGGGAGGTGCGCGAGGAGCTGGCTCCGGTCCGTCCGGGCGAGGACCTGGACTGGGTCGCGCTCGAGGCACACCTGCGGGCCCACCTGCCCGAGGACCTCGCGGACGTCGCAGCGGCCGAGGGGTTCGAGGTGCTCCAGTTCCCCAACGGCTCGGCCAACCTGACCTATCGCGTCGTGCTCGGCGGCACGCCGCTCGTCGTACGCCGTCCGCCGTTCGGCCAGATCGCCGTCGGGGCCCACGACATGGGTCGGGAGTACCGCGTGCTGTCGCGGCTCCACGCGAAGTACCCCCGCGCACCCAGGGGACTGCTCTTCTGCGAGGACGTCGACGTCGTCGGCGCCCCGTTCCTCGTCTCGGAGTACCGCTCCGGCGTCGTGGTCTGGGACGCCGTCCCCGACTCGCTGCGCACCGTCGACGAGCCGGGCCGTGCCATCGGTCTCGCGGTCGCCGAGGCGCTGGCCGACCTGCACGAGGTCGACCCGGACGACGTCGGCCTGGCCGACCTGGGCCGTCCCGAGGGCTACCTCGGCCGCCAGGTGGCCGGGTGGACCAAGCGCTGGGCGGCCGTGGCCTCGCAGCCCGAGGGCCCGGTGTGGCAGGCGGGCGAGAAGCTGGCCGCCACCCTCCCCGAGACCCGCGCCACCGGCTTCGTGCACAACGACTTCAAGATCGACAACTGCCAGTTCGCCCCGGGCGACCCCACCACCGTCGTCTCCGTCTTCGACTGGGACATGACCACCCTGGGCGACCCGCTGGCCGACCTCGGCACGCTGCTCAACTACTGGCCCGGCGAGCCCGGGCAGGCCAACGCCGTGCCGGGGCTGGACGGACTCGGGCTGCCCTCCAGGGACGAGATCGTCGAGCGCTACCTCGCCCGCCGCTCGCTCGAGGTCGACCCCGCGGTCATGAACTGGTACGAGGCGTTCGGCTGCTGGAAGACCGCGGTCATCCTGCAGCAGCTCTATGCGCGCTTCGTGCGCGGCGAGACCACCGACGAGCGGATGGGCGAGCGCGGCGGCCAGGTCGACCCGCTCGGCCTGCGCGCCCTCGACCTGCTCCACGCGAGCTGACGAACCACCGAAACGAAGCGACACGAAGGAAAGGCAACACCCATGGACCTCAAGGCCGGCCAACGCCTGCACAGCACCGTCTGCGACACCAGCGTCGTCGTCGTCAAGGGAGCCGCGGGGGTGGAGCTCACCTGTGGTGGGGCGCCCCTGGCGGACGCTCCCGGAAGCACCGGAGGCACCCCCGCCGCCGGGTTCGACGAGGGCTCGCTCCTGGGCAAGCGCTACGAGGACGCCGACACCGGCATCGAGGTGCTGTGCGTGAAGCCCGGCGCCGGCAGCGTCGCCGTCGACGGTCGCCTGCTCACCCTGAAGGCCGCCAAGGCGCTGCCTTCCAGCGACTGAGCGACTGAGCGACAAGGACTCCCTCATGATCCTCACCGACACCGACGACCTCCAGGAGCTGCGCAAGGTCACGCGGGACTTCGAGTCCGGCGTGCGGGCGCACGACGTCATCGAGCGCGACGCCCGCGTGGACCGCGCCCTGTGGGAGCGCGCGTGCCAGGAGCTCGGCGTCGCCGCGGTCGGTGTCCCCGAGGAGCACGGCGGGCTCGGGCTCGGCCCCGCCGGCATCGCCGTGGTCCTCGAGGAGGGCGGCCGGGTCCTGGTCCCGATGCCCCTGCTCGGGTCGATGGTCCACGCCCAGGAGCTGCTCGTCGCCAGCGGTGACGACGCCCTGCTCGAGGACGTCCTGCCCGACCTCCTCTCCGGTCGGACGGTCGCCGCCGTCGCCGACCGTGACGGCGTCACGCCCGCGACCGCGGTGGAGACCGAGCGCGGCTGGCTGGTGTCGGGCTCGAAGGCCGCCGTGCTCGACGGCATGAGCGCCGACGTGCTCCTCGTCGTGGCCGGGACGGGATCGGGGTCCTCGCTCTTCCTGGTGGACGCCGCAGCCGTGTCGCGGGAGCCTGCCTCGTCCCTCGACCTGACGCGCGACTTCGCCCGCGTCACGCTCGACGACGCCCCCGGCCGTCTGGTCGGCGACTGGGCGTCGCTCTCCGCGGTCGTCGCCCCCACGCTGACGCTGGCCGTCGCCGCCGAGGCGATCGGGTCCGCCGAGGCGTGCCTGGAGACCGCGGTGTCCTATGCCAAGACCCGCGTGCAGTTCGGGCGAGAGATCGGCAGCTTCCAGGCCGTGAAGCACCTGCTCGCGGAGGTCGCCGTGCGCATCGACGACGCGCGCAGCGCGCTCGAGCACGCGATGTGGGCCGCGACCCACCATCCCGACGAGGCGGCGCTGACCGCCTCGATGGCCGCGGTCACCGCGACGTCGGCACAGCTCAAGGCCACCGCCGACAACATCCAGGTGCACGGCGGGATCGGCTTCACCTGGGAGCACACCGCACACCTGCACTTCCGGCGGGCACGCAGCAACGCGGCGCTCTTCGGCGACGTGCGCCACCACCACGAGAACGTGCTGAGCGCACTCGGCCTGTGAAGGCCTTCCAGATCGTCGCACCACGGGAGACGTCGCTCCGCGACGTCGCCGTGCCGTCGCCGGGACCCTCCGACGTGCTCGTCGAGGTCGCGGCCGCCGGGGTGTGCCACTCCGACCTCCACCTCGCGCACGCGCGCGCCCTGCCCTACGAGCTCCCGATGACCCTCGGTCACGAGCTGGCCGGGCGCGTCGTCGAGGTCGGCTCCGCGGTCACCGACCGGACCGTGGGGGAGCAGGTGGTCGTCTACCTCTGCTGGGGCTGCGGCGAGTGCCGGGCCTGCCTCGGCGGCGCGGAGAACTACTGCCTGGCCCACCACGACGACTCGGTCCCCGGCCCGGGCATGGGGCACCACGGCGGCATGGCGGAGTACGCCGTCGTCCCGGCGCGCCACGCCGTGCCCCTGGGAGACCTCGACCCCGTGACGGCCGCTCCGCTCGCGGACGCGGCCCTGACGCCGTACCACGCCATCGACGCGGCCCGGCCGCGTCTGGGTCCGGGCTCGACCGCGCTGGTGATCGGCGTCGGCGGGCTCGGCAACCTCGCGGTGCAGATCCTCGCCGCGACCACGGGGTCGCGCGTCGTCGCCGTCGACACCGACCGCTCGCGGCTCGAGCTCGCCGCGAAGCACGGCGCGCACGAGACGCTGGTGAGCTCCGCGGACACCGCCGCCGAGGTGGCCGACCTGACCGCAGGGCTCGGCGTCGACGTCGTCCTCGACTTCGTCGGCGCGCAGCCCACCCTCGACCTCGCCGCTGCTGCGGTCACCACGGGCGGGCTGATCAGCATCTCGGGCCTCGCCGCGGGCAGGCTGCCGCTGCTCGCCGGCCCGCCGCCGTACGGACTTCCCTGGGGGGTGTCCGTCGTGCGTCCCTATGCCGGCTCGAGGTCGGACCTGGAGGCGGTCCTCGGCCTCGCCCGCACCGGAGCCCTCGAGGTGCCGGTCGAGGTGCACGACCTGGCCGACGCCGCGTCGGTCCTGGCCAGGCTCGAGGCGGGCCTCGTGCAGGGTCGCGCGGTCCTCGTCCCCGACCGACCCTGACCTCCGTCCGGGAGCAGCCCGGGCTCCTCACCACCAAGGAGAACCGCATGAACCGCTTCGACGACAAGGTCGTCCTCATCACCGGAGCCGGCTCCGGCCTCGGTCGCGCCACCGCGGTGCGGGTCGCGAGCGAGGGCGCGAAGGTCGCGCTCGTCGACCGTGACGCCGCCTCGCTGGCCGACACGCAGGAGGAGATCGAGAAGGCCACGCCGGGTGCCGAGACCCTCGTGGTCACGGCCGACGTCGCCGACGAGGCCCAGGTCGAGCACTACGTCGCCGCGACCCTCGAGGCCTTCGGGCGGATCGACGGCTTCTTCAACAACGCCGGCATCGAGGGCCGGCAGAACCTGACCGAGGACTTCGGCTCGGCCGAGTTCGAGAAGGTCATCGGGGTCAACCTCACCGGCGCCTTCTTCGGTCTGCGGCACGTCCTCAAGGTGATGCGGTCCCAGGGCCACGGCGCGGTGGTCAACACCGCGTCGGTCGGCGGCATCCGCGGGATCGGCAACCAGTCGGGCTACTCCGCGAGCAAGCACGGTCTCGTGGGCCTGACCCGCAACTCGGGTGTGGAGTACGGCCAGTTCGGCATCCAGGTCAACGCGATCGCACCCGGCGCGATCATGACGCCGATGGTCGAGGGCTCGCTCAAGCAGATCGACGCTGACAACTGGGAGGAGGTCGGCCAGCAGTTCGTCCAGCCGAACCCGATGAGGCGGTTCGGCGAGGCCGAGGAGGTCGCGGCGCTGGTCGCCTTCCTGCTCTCCGGCGAGGCCGGGTTCATCAACGCCGCGGTCGTGCCGATCGACGGCGGCCAGTCCTACAAGTACTAGGAGACCAGCATGACGGACACGATGCGCACGGACACCGTGACGCGACAGGCGCTGGCGGCGTACGTCGCCAAGGCGCAGGTCGCCGAGACCCTGCAGGCCTATGCGTTCGGCTGCGACGAGAAGGACCGCGACGGTCTGCTCGGCGTCTTCGCCGACGACGCACGGGCGATGTACGACGGCCAGACCTGGATCGAGGGCGGCGCCACCATCGTCGACTGGCTCCTCGAGCAGCTCGGCGGGCTGTCCTACAGCCAGCACATGATCACCGCGCCGAGGGTCACCGTCGACGGTGGCACCGCCACGGCCGTGGGCTACCTCAACGCCCACCAGCTCACCGGGTCGGACCCGGCCGCGCTGATCCGCATGAACGCGCGCTACGACTGCGACCTGCGGCGCGTCGGCGACGCGTGGCGGGTGAGCCGGCTCGTGCTGACGGTCGGGTGGTTCGACAGCGGAGCGCCCTCGAGCTGAGTGATGCCTAGAGCGCGTGGAGGATGTCCTCCACGCGGTCCTTGGCGTCGCCGAAGAGCATCGCGGAGTTCTCGCGGAAGAACAGCGGGTTCTGCACGCCGGCGTAGCCCGAGGCCATGGAGCGCTTGAAGATGATGACGTTGTCGGCGTTCCAGACGGTCAGCACCGGCATGCCCGCGATCGGGGAGCTGGGGTCGTCCATCGCGGCCGGGTTGACGGTGTCGTTGGCGCCGATGACGAGGACGACGGCGGTGTCGTCGAAGTCGTCGTTGATCTCGTCCATCTCGAGCACGATGTCGTAGGGAACGCGGGCCTCGGCGAGCAGCACGTTCATGTGGCCGGGCAGGCGTCCCGCGACCGGGTGGATGCCGAAGCGGACGTCGACGCCCTTGGCGCGCAGCTTGCTGGTGAGCTCGGCGACGCCGTGCTGGGCCTGGGCCACGGCCATGCCGTAGCCCGGGGTGATGATCACCGAGTCGGCGGCACCGAGCAGCTCGGCGACCTCCTGGGCGGTGACCTCGCGGTGCTCGCCGTAGTCGGTGTCGGTCGCCGGACCCGCCTCGATGCCGAAGCCGCCGGCGATGACGGAGATGAACGAGCGGTTCATCGCC
>CAZKZQ010000042.1:4794-20078 GCA_964557235.1 uncultured Nocardioidaceae bacterium | reverse complement strand
GTGACGACGTACCTCCTGGAGCACGCGTGGCTCCCCGACGGCATCTCGGACGACGTCTATGCCACCGTCGTCGACGGCCGGTTCACCCGGGTCGACCACAGACCTGTCCCCGGCGCGCATCGCCTTGCAGGGTTGACGATCCCGGGCCTGGCCAACTGCCACAGCCACGCCTTCCACCGCGCGCTGCGGGGCCGGACGCAGCGCGGCGACGGCACGTTCTGGACCTGGCGCGAGCAGATGTACGCCGTGGCGCAGCGGCTCGACCCCGACTCCTACCGCGAGCTCGCGGTCGCCGTCTTCGGCGAGATGGCGCTGGCGGGCATCACGACGGTCGGGGAGTTCCACTACCTGCACCACGGCCCCGACGGCACGCCGTACGACGACCCCAACGCGATGGGCACCGCGCTGCTCGACGCCGCCCGTGAGGTGGGGATCCGGATCGCGCTGCTGGACACCTGCTACCTCGCCGCCGGGATCGGCAGGCCGCCCGAGGGCGTGCAGGTGCGCTACTCCGACGGGTCGGGTCGCGACTGGCTCGACCGGGTCGACGAGCAGACCGCCGAGGAGGGCGGGGACGTCGTCGTGGGCGCGGCCATCCACTCGGTGCGAGCCGTGCCGCTCGAGGACATGCGGCTGGTGGCCGAGTGGGCCGACCGCTTCGAGGTGCCGCTGCACGTGCACCTGTCGGAGCAGACCGCGGAGAACGAGGAGTGCCTCGAGGCCTACGGCCGCACCCCGACCGAGGTGCTCGCCGAGGCCGGCGCGCTGGGCGAGCACACCAGCGCCGTCCACGCGACGCACCTGACCGACCACGACGTCGCGCTGCTCGGCGCCAGCCGGACGACGGCCTGCTTCTGCCCGACCACCGAGCGCGACCTCGGCGACGGCGTCGGACCAGCGCCGGCGCTGCGGGCCGAGGGGTCGCGGCTCAGCCTCGGGTCGGACAGCCACGCGGTGATCGACCTGTTCGAGGAGATGCGCGCGGTCGAGCTCGACGAGCGGCTGGTCAGCCGTCGACGCGGGCACTGGCGCGCCGAGGACCTGCTCCGGGCCGGCACCTCCGACGGCCACTCCTCCCTCGGGTTCGGCGACGCCGGACGCCTCGCGGTCGGGGCACGGGCCGACCTCGTCACCCTCGACCTGACCTCCCCGCGCACGGCCGGCTGCGGGCCGACGCCGGAGACCGTCGTCTATGCCGCCACCTCCGCCGACGTGACCGGGGTCGTGGCCGGCGGGCGGGTCCTGCTGGAGCCGGGCGAGCGCCCGGAGGCCGAGCGACGGGTGGGGACCGCCCTGGCCGCCGCCGTCACGGCGCTGCTGCGGTGAGCGTCCTGTGCGAGGCTGGCTGACGTGCCCGCACTCCTCCTGACCGGCATCGGCGAGCTGGTCACCCACGACCCCGACCACGGCCCGGGGCTCGGCATCGTGCACGACGCCGCGGTCGTCATCGAGGGCACCGGCGAGGGCTGGACCGTCGCGTGGACCGGGCCGGCCGCCCGCGCCCCCGAGGCCGACCAGGCCCAGGACGTCGGCGGACGCGCGGTGATCCCCGGCTTCGTCGACTCCCACTCCCACCTGCTCTTCGCGGGCGACCGGGCCGAGGAGTTCGCCGCCCGCATGGCGGGGACGCCGTACGACGGCGGAGGGATCCGCACGACCGTCGCGGCCACGCGTGCGGCCACCGACGAGCAGCTCGAGGCGACCCTGGCGCGCCACCTGGGCGAGATGCGCCGGCAGGGCACGACGACCGTGGAGGTCAAGAGCGGCTACGGCCTCACCGTCCACGACGAGGCCCGGGCGCTGGCGATCGCGACCCGCTACACCCGCGAGACGACCTTCCTCGGCGCCCACGTGGTGCCGCCGGAGCACGCCGACGACCCGGCGGCCTACGTCGACCTGGTGACCGGCCCGATGCTCCAGGCCTGTGCGCCGCACGCGAAGTGGATCGACGTCTTCTGCGAGCGCGGCGCCTTCGACGCCGACCAGGCCCGCTCGATCCTGTCGGCCGGACAAGAAGTCGGCCTCCGCGGCCGGCTGCACGCCAACCAGCTCGGCCCCGGCCCCGGGGTGCAGCTGGCCTGCGAGCTCGGCCTGGTCGCCGTCGACCACTGCACGTTCCTCGACGAGGCGGACGTGACCGCGCTCCGCGACTCCGGCACGATCGCGACCCTGCTGCCCGGGGTCGAGTTCTCCACGCGCTCGCCCTATCCCGACGCCCGGATGCTCCTCGACCGCGGCGTCCGGGTCGCGCTCGCCAGCGACTGCAACCCGGGCTCCTGCTACACCTCGTCGATGTCGCTGTGCATCGCGCTCGCCGTGCGCGAGATGGGGATGACCCCGGCCGAGGCGCTCACCGCCGCCACGACGGGCGGAGCCGCGGCCCTCGACCGCGACGACGTCGGCCACCTGCGCCCCGGCGCCCGCGGCGACCTGGTCGCGCTCGAGGCGCCGTCCTACCTCCACCTGGCCTACCGCCCGGGTGTGCCGCTGGCGCGGCCGCTGCCGATCTGAGGTAGCCCGCACGTCGCTATGCGGTCTTCTCCCGATACGCGGCCCTACCTCAGCAGCGGAGATTGGAACCTGTCGGAACAGCGACTGCCACCCCGGTGGTCCGAGATCGAGAGGAGTCCGACATGAACCCGATGGCCCTCTACGCCGTGATCACCCAGCAGCCCTCCAACCCGCGCAGCGACCGGGACGGCTCGGTCGTCCGCCGCCGTCGTCGTCGCGACGCCCGACCCAACGCGAGCCGTTCGTTCTTCTGACGGACCGACCGCTAGCGGCGCGGACCGCGAGGCAGGTCGACCGGAGCCGGTCCCGACGACGGGACCGGCTCCGTCACGTCCAGCGCGTCGACCACGTCGAACCAGCCCTCGTGCTCCTCGGTGAGCAGCTCCAGCCGCACGTCGGGGGCCTCGGTGCCGACCGCCCAGGCGTGGTCCTCGTCGTCGTCCTCGCCGGCGAACGCGTCGCGCTCGGCCCAGGCGTCGTACCCCTCCGCGCGGAGCAGGTCCACCACGGCCTCGGCGGTCTCGCGGTCGTCGAACACCCCGCGCGACCGCGCGCGGGCGAGCAGCCCCAGCAGGGCGGGCAGGAAGGGGCGGTCGGGCTCGAGCCAGTCGACGTCGTGCAGCTCGGTCGCGGTCAGCCAGCGGACCTGGTCGTGCTCCACCGGGGTCGGCTCGCCCTCGACGAGCCGGGCGGTCGCCACCTCCAGCACCAGCCCGTCGCGGATCCGGGCCCGCCCGTCGAGCCAGCCGGTGACCCGGACCGTGCAGCCCAGCTCCTCGGCCAGCTCGCGGACCACGGCGGCCTCGGGGGCCTCCCCGGGCTCGACCTTGCCGCCGGGCAGCTCCCAGCGTCCGGCCGCCTCCGGCGGGGAGGTACGACGGGCCGCGAGCACGGCGCCACGGCGTACCACTGCTGCTCCGACGACGACCTGGTCCACGGGGCGATTGTGGCCGAGGCCACGGCCCGGTCCCTACCTCAGGTCGGAGATAGGGATATCTCCCGATGTACCCCCCTACCTCAGAAGGCGAATCTTGATGTGCTGGCCCGGACCAGCAGACCGAGAAGCCTCTCGGACCCCGGACAGCCCCTGTGGAGGAGGAACCATGAACAACAACGACGCGTACCTCGAGTACTTCCTGAGCAACCGCCGCATGCCGGCCCCGGCCGTGAAGCGCAACCGGTCCCGCCGCAGCGTGTGGACCCGGGCCCAGAAGGCGCTCTCGGCGCGCTGACCCACCCTGATGTCGGGGGCTGACGGCAAGATGAGCCCGTGAGCCCCCGCCCCCCAGCGTCCGTGACGTCCCCGCCGGTCCCCGGCGCGGTGTCGCGGACGTCGCCTTTTGTCGGGCGAGGCGGCGAGGTCGCGGGCGTGCTCGACCACCTGCGGGTCACCGCCCCCACGAGCGGGCAGCCGCGGGTCGCGATCGTCGGCGGTGACGCCGGGATGGGCAAGACCCGCCTGCTCACCGAGGTCGGGCTCGCCGCTGCGGACGCCGGCTGGCGGGTCCTGGCCGGCCACTGCCTCGACTTCGCGGCGAGCACGCTGCCCTACCTGCCGTTCTCCGAGATGGTCGGACGCCTGGCCGACCTCGAGCCCGAGGTCTTCGAGGAGCTCACCCGGACCCACCCGGCGATGACCGCGCTCGCCCCCGGCCGCCGCATCCGCACCCCCGGCTTCCAGCGCACCGACGACCTCGACCGCGGCGAGATCTTCGACGGCGTCCACGCGGGCGTCGAGACCCTCGCCGCGCTCCAGCCGCTGCTCCTCGTCGTCGAGGACCTGCACTGGGCCGACCAGTCCACGCGCGACCTGCTCAGCTATCTGTTCGTCCGCGCGTTCGGCAGCCCCGTCGCGATCGTGGCGTCCTACCGCTCCGACGACCTGGGCCGCCGCCACCCGCTGCGGCCCCTCCTCGCGGAGTGGGTGCGGCTGCCGGCCGTGGAGCGCTTCGACCTCGGCCCCCTCGGGGCCCCCGACGTACGCCGGCTCGTGCGCGCCCTGCACGGCGGTCCCGTCCGCGAGCGCGACGTCAACCGCGTGGTGGGCCTCGCCGACGGCAACCCCTTCTACGTCGAGGAGCTGGTCGGCGCCCACGACCGCGACGGCACCAGCACCATCCCCGAGGACCTGCTCGACCTGCTGCTCGTCCGGCTCGACCGGCTCGACGACGACGCGCGCACCGTCGTCCGGGCGGCGTCGTGCTCGGGGTGGCGGGTCAACCACCGGCTGCTCACCGCGGTGACCGGGCTCAGCGACGCCGCGCTCGACAAGGCGGTGCGCGGGGCGCTCGACGCGCACGTGCTGGTGCGCGACGGCGACTACTACCGCTTCCGCCACGCGCTGCTCGCCGAGGCCGTGCACGACGACCTGCTGCCCGGGGAGCACCAGCGGCTGCACGCGGCCTACGTCCGCGCCCTCGAGGACGGCGTCGTCCCCAGCACCGCTGCCGAGCTGGCCCGGCACGCGCAGTCCGCGCACGACATCCCGACCGCGATCCGCGCCGGCATCGAGGCCGGCGAGGAGGCCATGGCCGTCGGTGGTCCCGACGACGCTGCCGGGCACTTCGAGGCCGTGCTCGACATCGTGTCGCGGCACGACCAGCCGCTGCCCGACGACGTCGACTACGCCGTCCTCGTGTCCCGCACGGCCGACGCGATCACCGCGTCGGGCCAGCCCGCCCGCGCCGTCCGCCTGGTCGAGGAGCACCTGCGCCGCGCACCGGCTGACCTGCCGGACGTCGACCGCGCCCGCCTCCTCATGGCGTGGGCCAACTGCGCGCTGTCCAACGAGGTCTTCGACGAGTCGTCCACCGCGACCGAGGAGGCGCTCGCGCTCGTGGGCGACACGGCCAGCCGCATCCGCGCCCGCGCGCTGAGCCTGCACGCCCGCTGGCTGGCGGCCACCGACCGCGACGAGGAGGCGGTGGACGTCGCCGGCGAGGCGATGGCGATGGCGCAGCGCTTCGACCTGGCCACCGTCGCGGCCGAGGCGGCGACCACGCTGGCGCGCATCGACGAGCGGCTCGGCGAGCTGGAGTCCGCGCTGGCCACCCTCGAGCAGGTCGCCGAGAGCGCGGCCGCCAACCAGGACACGGTCGGCGAGATGCGCGGTCGCTACCACCTGGCCTACGTCCGCCTGGAGACCGGTGACGTCGACGGCGCGGCCGAGCAGTTCCGCCTCACCGCCGAGGCCGCGGTGCGCGCCGGACGCCCCTGGGCGCCGTACGGCTTCGACGCGCGGTTCCACTGGGCGCTCACCCTCTACGTCCGTGGCGACTGGGACGGCGCCCTGCGCGTCGCCGACGTGGCCGGGCAGACCCCGCCGCTGCACGCCGAGTCGCTGCTCGCGGGCGTCGCGCTGCTGGTGCGGGCGGGGCGCGGCGAGGTCGACGCGCTCGGCTACCTCGAGCCCCTGCGCGCCTCCTGGCGCGGGGAGGGCATGACCGCGGTGCTCGCCGGCTCCGCGGGCATCGACCTGCACGGTCTCAACCGCGACCTCGACGGGGTCTGGCGGACCTACGACGACGTGGTCGAGGTGCTCACCGACATCTGGAACCCGCACTTCCAGGCCTCCGTGATGCTGTCGGCTCTCGTCGCCGGCCAGGTCGCGACCGCGGTGACCCGAGCCAGCACGGCCGAGCGCGCCGGGCTGCTCGAGCGTGTCGACGGGCTCCGCTCCGACGTCGACGAGGTCCTGCGGCGCACCGCCTCGCGGCCGCTGGGCTGGGGCCCGGAGGGGCAGGCCTGGACCTGGCGCTTCCACGCGGAGTCGCTGCGTGGCCGCTGGCTCGCCGGGGTCCGCGTGCCGACCGAGGACGAGCTCGTCACCGCCTGGACCGACACCGTGGCGGGGTTCGAGAAGCTCGGCCACGTCTATGAGACGGCCCGGTCGCAGGCCCGCCTGGCAGCCGTGCTCACCGCCGTCGGCGCCCCCGAGGCGGCCGAGGTCGCCGCGCAGGCCCGTGAGGTGGCCACGAGGCTCGGTGCCGTGCCGCTGCTCGAGGAGCTCGGCGCCGCTCCCAAGCCCGCCAGGCCCGCGCGCACCCGCGGCCCGGCGTCGACCGAGCTGACCACGCGCGAGCTGGAGATCCTCGGGCTGGTCGCGCAGGGCCGCACCAACGGCGAGATCGGCAAGCAGCTGTTCATCAGCACCAAGACCGTGTCGGTGCACGTCTCCAACATCCTCGCCAAGCTCGGCGCGGGCAGCCGGACCGAGGCCGCCGCGGTCGCCCGCGAGCGCGGACTGCTGGGCTGAGGCGCCGTGCTCGAGGCGGGCTTCTGGGGCTTCGTCGGCGGGGCGGCGCTCATCGTCGGCGCGCTGGCCGGGCTCTACCTCCGCTCGTCGTTGCGCCTCATCGGGCTGGTCATGGCGTTCGGTGTCGGCGTGCTCTTCTCGGCGGTGGCGTTCGAGCTGACCACGGAGGCCTACGACCGCGCCGGTGCCGACGCCGTCCTGGCCGGGCTCGTCGCGGGGGCGCTCACGTTCTTCGTCGGCGACTGGGTGATCGACAACCGGGGCGGCCACCGGCGCAAGAACCCCGAGGGCATGCAGGACGACGCGTCCGGCGGCGCCCTCGTGCTCGGTGCGCTGCTCGACGGCATCCCCGAGTCCGCCGCGATCGGGGTGAGCCTGGTGGGTGGCGGCGGGGTCGGCCTGCCGGTGGTGGTCGCGGTGTTCCTCTCCAACGTGCCCGAGGCGATGTCGGCGACGTCGGGCCTGAAGAAGTCCGGCCGCTCGACGGGCTACGTCCTCGGCCTGTGGACCGCCGTCACGGCCGCCTCGACCGTCGCCGCGATGCTCGGCTTCGCCCTCCTCGGCCACGCGGGCCCGACCGCGACCGCGGTCGTCGAGTCCTTCGCCGCCGGGGCGATCCTCACGATGCTGAGCGACACGATGCTCCCCGAGGCCGTGAAGTACGCCGACAAGTGGGTCGGCCTGGTGACCGTCCTCGGCTTCGCCGCCGCGTTCCTCCTGTCGATGGCCGACTGAGCCCGCGACCCTTCCGGCACGATCCGGATACCCGTAGTATCCGAACATGACGGCAACGCACTCCGACCCGGCCACGCGGCACGAGACGAGCACCGACCACCGGCTGAGCGCCATGTCGCTCGCGGGCCAGTCGGCTCCGCCGGCCGACTTCTCGGTGCTGCCGCCGGGCTACAAGTGGCCCGCGATCGCGCAGACCTTCGGGCTGATCCGGATGCGCCACACGTTCGTCCCGCACCTGCGGCGCAGGTTCGGCGACCGGTTCACGCTGCGGCTCGTGCCGCGCGGGCGGCCGATGGTGCTGTTCGACAACGCCGACGCGACCAAGCAGATCTTCGCCGGCAACCCCGAGTCCTTCCACGCCGGCAAGGGCAACGCGATCCTCGGCCCGATCATGGGCGAGCACTCGCTGCTCCTCGTCGACGGCGCCCAGCACAAGCGCGCCCGCAAGCTGCTCATGCCGGCGTTCCGTCCCGCCGCGATGAAGGACTACCGCTCGGTGGTCACCGACCTCGCCCGCGCCGAGATCGCCACCTGGGAGCCGGGGCAGGAGTTCCGCAGCCTGGAGCGCATGAACGCCCTCACCCTCGAGGTCATCCTGCGCGTGGTGTTCGGTGTGACCGACGAGTCCCGGCTGGAGAAGCTGCGTCCGCTGGTGCTCGCCACCGTCGACGTGAAGCCGGTCATCCTGATGGGCTGGGCCTATCCCCAGCTGCTCCGCTTCGGCCCGTGGAAGCGCATCGTCGAGGTGCAGCGCGCGCTCGACGAGCTGATCTATGCCGAGATCCGCGAGCGCCGCACGGCGACCGACCTCGACGAGCGCACCGACGTGCTCACCCAGCTGCTGCACGTGGGCGAGGCCGAGGGGGAGGAGCCCCTCAGCGACGCGGAGCTGCGCGACCAGCTCGTCACCCTGCTGCTCGCCGGGCACGAGACGACCGCGTCGGGCCTGTCGTGGTCGCTCTACGAGCTGGGCCGTCACCCCGAGCTGATGCGCAAGGGCCAGCAGGCCGCGGACGCGGGCGACGAGGACTACCTCGAGGCGATCATGAAGGAGGCGCTGCGGCTCCACCCGATCATCCCGATGGTGGTGCGCCAGCTGACCGCGCCCGCCGACATCGACGGCACCCACCTGCCGACCGGCACCTCGACCGGGCCGTCGATCGTCCTCAGCCACCAGAACGCGGAGCACTTCCCCGAGCCCGACCGCTTCCGGCCGGAGCGGTTCCTCGAGGACAAGATCCAGCCCAACACGTGGATCCCGTTCGGCGGCGGGGTGCGCCGGTGCATCGGTGCGGGCTTCTCGCTGATGGAGGGCGTCGCGGTGCTGCAGGAGGTGCTCGCGTCCTACGACGTGACCGTGGTGCCCGGCCACGACGACCATCCCAAGGTCCGCAACATCACGAGCGTGCCGACCCTCGGCGCGCGGATCGTGGTCACGCCCCGCTGAGCGCGGCCACCATCTCGGTGCAGACGGTCGGCGTGGCCGTGGTCGCCGCCGCCTGCCGCAGCTCGCCGAGCAGCTCGGTGTGGGTGGCGTAGGCCGACCTGCCGAACCCTGGGTCGGTCTCGCGATAGCCCTGGAAGTCGGTGTGCTCCGGGGCCGGTCCGACCGGTCCGCCGGTCCCGACGCAGCGCGCGAGCACGGCGTCGTGCAGGTCGGCCCAGACCGTGCGGTGCGCCCAGTCGAGGACGTACTCCGACGCGCTCTCGCAGTGCAGCCTCAGGCGCTCCTTGGTCCACGGCAGCAGCAGGTGCGTGTCGGGGCAGCGCGTCGCTCCGGAGTCGGTCACGCGAAGGAGTGCGCTGGTCGCCCTGTCGACCAGCACGTCGTTGGCGTCGATCATCGCCAGCGCGTCGGGGGCCGCGGAGTCGAGCGCGGCCCGGCGGGTGTCGACGTAGCCCTGGTCCGGGACGAACTCCTCGTCCAGCTGCTCGATCTCGTCGACCCGGTGCGACTCGACCAGCGCGAGCACCCCGACTGCCAGGGCGGCCGCCAGCACCACACCGGCCGCGACCACGCCACGTCTCACCCGCCCAGGCTAGGGCTCAGAGCAGCTCGGCCAGCAGTGCTGCGGCACGTTCGGCGCCTCCGGGTCGCACGGGCCGGTAGTCGACCGGCGCCCCCAGGTGGTCGGCGATCGCCTTGGCCAGCAGGTCGGGGTCGCACGCGTCGTCGTAGTCCAGGTGCCGGCCGGCGGCGTACCTCTCCAGCCGGTGGCGCACGTGCCGCTGCTGCTCGAAGTGGTGGCGCAGCGGCACGAACAGGAAGGGACGCCCGGCGGCGGTGAGCTCCATCGTCGTGGTGAGCCCGCCCTGCACGACCGCGAGGTCGCACGCGGCGAGGTGCCGGTGCAGGTCGGGGACGTAGCCGTGCACCTCGAGGCCCGGCCGTGGCGCGACGATCGACGGGTCGAGCCGCGGGCCGGTGACCACGACCATCCGCAGGCCGGGCACGAGCGCGCGCACCGCGTCGTACGCGTCGGTCGTGCGGCGGACCAGCGACCCGCCGACGCCGGAGCCGCCGACCGAGACCACGACCACCTGCTCGTCGGGCGACCAGCCCAGCGACGCGCGCAGGCCGGCGCGGTCCTCGACGGGGTCGGTCCCCGTGACGTAGCCCGGGAAGTCGAAGTGCGCCTCGGTCCAGGCGCGGATCGCGGGCAGGTCGGGGCCGAACGAGTCGGGGACGATGTCCTCGGGGTCGCCGACGAAGACGGCGCGGTCACGCAGCCACGGGAAGCGCTCGACCTGCTCGATCATCTGCGCGTTGTGGTCGGCCGCCACCAGCGCCTCGCGCTCGCCGCCGTCGGGCATCGGCAGGAAGCCCACGAAGTCGGTCATCCAGGCATAGGCGAACCGCTTGAGCTCCGGGTTCTCGTGCAGGAAGTGGTCGACGTCCCACGCCTCGTCCCCGACGACGAGGTCGTAGGCGCCCTCGCGCACCACGTCGTCGAACACGTGGAAGTTGTTGACCAGGATCTCGTCCATCCGCCGCAGCGCCTGGAAGCAGTGCAGGTCGTGCTCGCCGGACTCCTCCTCGATGTGGCGCGACTCGCTGGCCAGCCACCTGCTCGCGGGGTGGACCCGCTCCCCGGCCTGCTCGAGGACCGCCGTGACCGGGTGCTGGGTCAGCCAGTCGACCTCGACGTCCTCGCGCAGCTCGCGCAGGGCGCGGGCGATGGCGAGGTCACGCCGCGCGTGCCCGAGGCCGATGGGCGAGGAGAGGTAGAGCACGCGCGGGCGACGCGATCGGCCGCGCGTCCAGGTGCGTGCCCGCGGCTGCGGGGCGACCCGCTCGCCGAGCTCGTGCAGCAGGTGGTTGACCTTGACCGGGTCCCGGGCGAGCGGGATGTGACCGCCGCCCTCCACCACGACGCAGTCGCCCCCGGTCAGGCCGGTGAGCCGCTCCGCGACCGCGAACGGGCTGACCGTGTCGTGGTCGCCGTGGACCACGAGGACCGGGCAGCGGACCTGCCGGCACCATGCCTCGACCTGCTCCAGGGACGGGAACGCGCAGTCCCCCTCCGCGATGAGCACCTCCGGGCTGGTCCCCAGCGCCCAGCCGACGCAGTCCTCGATCGGCTTGGTGGACCGCGGCTCCGGGAAGCACTGGCCGAAGAAGAACCAGAGGAAGTCCTCGTAGCGCCGCTCCCAGTACGACGGGTGGTGCTTGAGCCAGTGCGCGGGCGGGTCCGTGCCGAGTCGCGGCACCTCGGAGAGGGGGAGACGGTCGACGTCGACCTCCACCGTCGGACGGGGGTGGAGCTCGGTCAGCGGCAGCGACGACCCGATGAGCGCCGCGGCGAGCACGCGCGAGGGGTGCTCGGCCGCGACCTGCAGCGCCCACTCCGCAGCGCGCGACAGGCCGACCAGCACCGCCTGCTCGGTGCCGGTCGCGTCGAGCACGTCGAGCAGGTGGGCGACCTGCCGGTCGGGGTCGTAGGCCCGCGGGTCGGTGGGCCGGTCGGACAGCCCGTTGCCCGGACCGTCGTAGGTCACGACGCGGTGGTGCCGCGCGAGGTAGGGGACCTGGAGCTTCCAGAAGCGCTTGTCCACGATCGTCCAGGTCGGCAGCAGCAGGAAGGTCGGCGACCCGTCCCCGTGCACCTCGTAGTGGACGCGGACGCCGTCGCGCTCGACGTGGCCCTCGTGGTCCGGCTCCCTGGCCCGGGTCATGGTCCAGTCTCCGTCCGGCCCGCCGGGTGCAACAACACCGGGAGCGAGGTGAGCCCGCGCAGGACCAGTCCGTCGCCGTGGCCCCACCGCAGGTCGGAGGCCGGCACCGCCAGCGACAGCCGTGGGAAGCGCGAGAGCAGCGCCGTGAAGGCGATCTCGCCCTCGAGCCGGGCCAGGCGAGCGCCGAGGCAGTGGTGGACGCCGTGGCCGAACGCCAGGTGCGTCGGCCTGCGCCGGCACACGTCGAGGTCCTGCGCGTGACGCGACGGGTCGCGCCCGGCGGCGGCCAGGGACACCAGCACCTGCACGCCCTCGGGCACCTCGACCCCGGCGACGGTGAGGTCGCGCGTGGCCCAGCGGAAGGTGGAGTGGTGCACCGGGGCGTCCCAGCGCAGGAGCTCCTCGACGGCGTTCGGGACGCGCGAGAGGTCGGCCACCAGGGCGTCGCGCTGCCCGGGATGGGCGAGCAGGGCGACGACCCCGTTGCCGATCAGCGCGGTCGTGGTGTCGTGGCCGGCGACGACGAGCTGGAAGAGCGTGGAGAGCAGCTCGGCCCGGTCGAGCCGTCCCTCCCGGCAGGCGCGGACGAGGTCGCCGACCAGGTCGGGCGTCGGCGCCTCCCACCTCTGGTCGACGAGGTCGGCGAGACAGCCGACGACGCGGTCCGACGCCTCGCGCGCCGCGGCCGGTGGCTCGCCGCCCGGATAGGGCGCGAGCAGGGTCGCGAACCAGCCCGCCAGCGTGCGCTGGTCGGCCCGGTCGATCCCGAGCAGCTCACCGAGCACCGCGAACGGCAGCGGGGCGGCGAACCCGGCGACCAGGTCGACCGGCTCGCCGGAGGCCGAGGCGGTCTCGAGCTCGTCGAGCAGCTCGGTCGCGATCTCGCGGATGCGCGGTGCGAGGGCGGTCACGCGCGTGCGGGTGAAGGCGCCTGCGGCGAGGTCGCGCAGCCGGGTGTGGTCGGGCGCGTCCACGTTGAGCATGTGGCGCGAGAACGCCGGGCCGGGCAGCCCCTCGGCGACGACCTCGCCGTCACGGGCGAGGGCGGCCTGCATGTCCTTGGACAGGTCGGGGTGGTTGAGCGCCTCGCGGGCGGCGTCGTGGCCGAGCACGAGGATCGCGCGGTGGCCGTCGGCGAGCACCACGTCGTGGACGGGTCCCTGCGCGAGCAGGTCGGCGTACAGCGGGAAGGGGTCGTCGACGTCGTGGTCGCCGTAGCGGGTGGTGGAGTCGGTGGTCATCAGTACTCCCGGAAGCCGCTGCAGACCAGGTCGATGCGGCGCACGTGTCCGTCGGCCACCACGCACACCAGCGTCTGCGTGAGCACGCGCCGGTCGCCGTCGGGATCGAAGCGCAGCTTGTAGTGGACGAGCAGCTTGTCGCCGACGTCGTCACCGGAGGACTCGATCAGGTCGACCGTGTCGTAGTCGCGGAACCAGCGGTCGTAGCGCGCGAGCACGGCGTCGCGGCCCCGCTCCTCGACGAGCCCGCCCGGGGTGAGCGCGCGCAGGACGACGTCGTCGCACAGGTGGTGGCCGAGCCGGTCGAGGGTGCGGTCGGCGACCGCACCGGCCAGCGACGAGGCGAGGGGGTGGGCGGTGTTCATGACGCCTCCTGCGTGAGCGAGTCGAGATGGCGGTGGAGGTGGGCGGCGAGGTCGGCGGTGTCGGCGCGCGCGCCGTCGAGGTACGACGACCGGCGGCGTCGCAGCAGCGGCAGGCCGAGGGCGTAGAGCCCCGGCCACGCAGCGACCCCCGCGTCGTGCACGAGCCGGCCGCGCCGGTCGAGCACCGGCAGGTCGAGGAACGAGTGGTCCGGACGGACCCCGGTCGCCCAGACGACGGTGCGGACCTCCCCGGACCCGAGGTCGAGCCCGAGGGTGGGACGGGGCACGCGGGTCGGCTCGGGGCGTTGACCACGGCCGCCCTCGAGCGCGTCGAAGCCGTCGAGCAGCCGGCCGAGCTTGAGGTCCGCCAGGGCGCACACGTTGGCCAGCCCGCCGGACAGCAGGAGCGTCTCGTCGCGCAGCGCGGCGACCCGTCCGACGAGCCGGATCCCCTTGTCCTGCAGGGAGTTGAGGTCGAGCGTCCGGTCGGCGACCAGCTGCGGGGACGGCAGGGCACGGGCCCGGACGAGGTCGTCGACCTCGTCCCAGCGCTGGTCGAGGACCTCGCGGTCGAGCCAGTGGAAGACGTCGCGGCCGCGATAGGTCCGCGGCATCCGCACGTGCTCGCCGACCGACAGCGTGACCTCCCGACCCGCGCGCTGCAGCTCGTCGGCGATCTGCAGCCCGCTGGCCGACCCGCCCACGACGAGCACGCCGCCGTCGGCCACCTGGTCGGGGTTGCGGTAGTCCAGCGCGTGCAGCGACGCCACGGTCCGCGGCAGCCGCTGCGCGAGGGGAGGTACGACGGCCAGCGTCGTGCCTGCCGCCAGCACGACGGCGCGGGCGTGCCAGACCTCGTGGTCGGTCTCGACCTCGAACCCGAGCCGGCCGGGACGGACCGCCCGGACGGTCGTGCCGGTGCGCACCGGCGCCCCGCCGGCGTACGACTCGACCAGGGCGGCGACCTCCCGCGCGGGGAGGAAGCCGTCCGGGTCGGGGCCGTCGTACGACCAGCCGGGCAGCCGGGTCATCCAGCTCGGCGTGAGCAGCCGCAGCGAGTCCCAGCGCTGGGTCCGCCACGAGTGCGCCACCTCGCCCCGCTCGAGGACGACGTGGTCCACCGAGCGGGCGGCGAGGCGGCGGCTCATGGCGAGGCCGGCGTGGCCGGCCCCGATCACCAGAGCAGTGACGGCGGGCATGACGCTCAGGCGACGCTGACGGTGACGTCGGTCGGGTTCGTCATGATGTCGAACACCGCCGAGCGCTTCTGCGACTGGGCGACGATCGCGCGGACCTCGTCGTCGCTGGCGTCGGCGTCGATGCGGAAGGTCACCGCGACGCTGCTGAACCCGTTGCGCACGTCGGGGTCGGCGCCGAGGATCCCGTGCAGGTCCATCTCCGCGGTGAGGTCGGCGGTGACCGCGTGCAGCTGGATGCCGCGCTGCTGGGCCACGGCGGCCACGCCCGCGGTGAGGCAGGAGCCGAGCGCGGCCAGGACGTGCTCGACGGGCGTCGGGGCGTTGTCCTGGGCGGCGAACTGCTCGGGGTGGTCGGCCTCGAACGTGAACGAGGTGTGGTGCTGCTGCTCGGCGCTGAAGCCGTGGAAGCCCTGGATCGTCGAGCGGCTGTGCGTGCCGCGGACCCAGGTCGTCGACGCGCGCCACTGGAACTGCGCGATCTCGGGGGTCTCGGCCAGCGCGTCGCGGGCGCCCAGCAGGGCCTCGACGTTGACGCCGTTGTCGACGACGCCGGCGGGGTTGGCGGTGAGTGTCATGGCTGCTCCTCCTGTGGTGCAGTGCTGTGGGTTGACGTCGCCGACTCTCGTCGCGGCGGCCACCGCGTCGCATCCGGTGACCCCCCTGGTCCTCGGGGGAGGTCGCCCAGGGGGCCTGGCTCCTAGACTCACCGCATGGCCTCCGTGCTCGTGGGGCGAGCCGACGAGCGAGCGGCGATCCGTCGCCTGCTGGAGCAGGCGCGCCTCGGCGCGAGTGGTGCGGTCGT
>CAZKZQ010000042.1:0-4694 GCA_964557235.1 uncultured Nocardioidaceae bacterium | reverse complement strand
CGGCGATCCGTCGCCTGCTGGAGCAGGCGCGCCTCGGCGCGAGTGGTGCGGTCGTCCTCATGGGCGAGGCCGGGGTCGGCAAGACGGCACTGCTCCTCGACGCCCTGGACCAGGCCGACGGCATGCGCGTCCTGCGGGCCACCGGGTGGGAGGCCGAGCGGCAGCTGCCGTTCGCCGGGCTGCTCCAGCTGCTCCGGCCGGCGGTCGACCTGCTGGCCGAGCTGTCCACCCCGCACGCCGCGGCCCTCGCCGGCGCGCTCGGCCTCGCCCCCGTGCCGGAGGGCGTCGACAGCGGCGACCGCTTCATGATCGGCGCGGCCGTGCTCGAGCTGCTGTCGAGGTACGCCGACGCAGGGCCCGTCCTGGTCGTCGTCGACGACCTGCACGCGATGGACCTGCCCTCGGTCGAGGCGGTCGTCTTCGCCGCCCGTCGGCTGACCGCCGACCCGGTCGCGTTCGTGGCGACCGCCCGCAGCCCCGAGGCCGACCGGCTGGTCGCCGGTCTTCCCGTCCGTCACGTCGAGGGTCTGGACGCGGCGTCCTCGCGGGCCCTGGTCGAGCAGGCGGGCGGCGCGATGCTCGTGCCCGACCGGATCGAGCCCCTGCTGGGGCTGGCCGGCGGCAACCCGCTCGCGCTGCTCGAGCTCGCCGAGGCCGACCTCGACGCCCTCGCCACCGAGCAGACAGGCCTGCCCGTGCGCGTCCCGGAGAAGGTCAGCGCGGCCTTCGCCCGGCGGCTCGAGCTGCTCGACGAGGACGCTCGCACGGCGGTGCTCGTCGCGGCCGTGTGCGGTGGCGACGCAGCCGTCGCCGCGCGGGCCTGCGCGGCGCTCGGGGTCGATCCCGCGGCGATTGCCGACGCCGAGGACGCCGGTCTCCTCGAGGTCGGGGCGGGACGGGTGTCCTTCCGGCACCCGCTGGTGCGCTCGGCGTCGTACTCCTCGGCGAGCGCGCGGCAGCGTCGCGCGGTGCACGCAGCCGTCGCGGACGCCGTGCCCGAGGACGACGCGGACCGACGCGCCTGGCACCTCGCCGAGGCGGTCTGGGAGCCCGACGAGGAGATCGCCGCGCAGCTCGCCGGGTCGGCGGAGCGGGCGCGCAGCCGGCGGGCCTACGCCGTCGCCTCGGGCGGGTTCGAGCGCTCGGCGCGGTTGTCGCCGTCGGTGGAGGACCGCGCCGAACGGTTGCTGCTCGCGGCGGAGACGGCCTGGTCCGCGGGACTCACCGAGCGGACCCTTGCGCTGCTCGACTCCCGCGACCGCACCGGACTCCCGAGCGCGCCGACGAGGGAGCTGGCGCTGCGCGGAGCGGTCGCCGCCCGCACCGGGCACCTGCGCGAGGCCCGCGACCTGCTCGTCGCCGCGGCCGAGAACGCCACCGACCCGGCCGACGAGTGCGTGCTGCTCGCCGACGCCGTGCACGCGAACTTCTACCTCGCCGGCGCTCCTGCAGCCGCGCGCCTGGCCCGACGGCTGCTCGACCTCACGCCCCACGTCGATGACCCCCGCGCCCGGGCGCTCGGCCTCATCGCCACCGGCATGGCGCGGATGCTGGTCGGCGAGCCCGGAGGGGCCGACGACCTGCGCACCGCGGTGCCCCTGATCGAGGCGAGCCCCGAGCTGCTGAGCGACCCGCACCGGGTGTCGTGCGTGATGCTCGTCCCGCTGTTCCTGCGCGACGCCTCGTCGGGCCGCGCGCTGCGCGCGCACGTCGACCGGGTGCGCGACCAGGCCGGCGTCGGAGCCCTGCCCGCCGTGCTCTTCCACGTCTCACGCGACCAGGCCACCTCGTCGGCGTGGGCCGAGGCGGAGGCGGGCTACACCGAGGCGGTGCGGCTCGCCGAGGAGACCGGCCAGGTCACCGAGCGGCTGATGTCGCTGGCCGGGCTGTGCTGGCTGGAGTCGCGACAGGGGCGCGAGGAGTCCTGCCGGGCGCACGCGGCCGACGTGCTCGCCGCCCCCGCCGAGGTGCACCTGCCGATGGCCGAGGCGTGGGTGCACGTCGCGCTCGGCGACCTCGAGCTGTCGCTGGGGCGACCGGCCGCAGCGCTGGAGCGGTTCGCGGCGCTCGAGCAGGTGCTGGCCGAGCACGAGATCGGCGACGTCGACCTCGTCCCGGGGCCCGAGACGGTGGAGGCGCTGCTCCGGCTCGACCGCGCCGGCGACGCAGCGACGCTCGTGTCGTCGTACCGTCAGGCCGCCGAGGGCAAGGGCCAGCCGTGGTCGCTGGCGAGGGCCGCGCGTGCCCAGGGGCTCGTGTCCGCCGACGGGTCCGCGGAGGTCTGCTTCGAGGAGGCGCTGCGGCTGCACGCGCTCACGCTGGACCGCTTCGAGACCGGCCGCACCCGGCTGGCGTACGGCGCGTGGTTGCGCCGCGCGGCCCGCCGTGTCGACGCGCGGGTGCAGCTGAGGGCGGCGCTGGCGGACTTCGAGGACCTCGGCGCCGCTCGGTGGGCCGAGGTGACGGCCGCGGAGCTGGCCGCGACCGGCGAGACCGTGCGCCGCCGCGACAGCGACCCGCGCACGGCGCTCACGCCGCAGGAGCTCCAGGTGAGCCTGCTGCTGGTCGACGGGCGCACGACCCGCGAGGCCGCGGCGGCGCTGTTCCTCAGCCCCAAGACGGTGGAGTACCACCTGCGCAAGGTCTACACGAAGCTCGGCGTCAGCTCGAGGACCGAGCTTGCCGAGCTGCTCGGCGACTCGGTCTGATCCGCAGCGCACCCGTCGGAGCGTCAAGAACGGCTCAAGCCGACCTCAAATGTCAGGCTGGGGGCGGTCGTTGACAGGTCCCTCACAGGTCGGGCCGACACGATCGAGGACACATCGTCCCTGGAGGTGACCCCATGCCCGAGACCGTGCTCGGACTCCCGCTCCACCCGCTCATCGTGCACGCGACCGTCGTGCTCGTGCCGTTGACGGCCCTGCTGGTGATCCTGACCGCGGTGTCGCCGCGCATCCGTGGCTGGGCCGGTCCGCTGCCGCTCATCGGTGCGGCCGTCTCGACGGTCCTCGCGCCCCTGTCCACCTCCACCGGCGAGAACCTCGAGAAGGCCCTGCCGCACACCGACGCGATCGAGGAGCACGCCGAGCTCGGCGACATGCTGATCTGGTTCTGCCTGGCGATGCTGGTGGTCGCCGCGCTGCAGTACTTCCTCCCGCGTCGCGCCCAGGTCGGCAAGGGCCTGGCCACCGGTCTGATGGTGCTCGGCGTGGCCGCCGGTCTCGCCACGACCGTGCAGGTCGTCCTGATCGGGCACTCCGGCGCCAAGGCGGTCTGGGACGGCACGGACGTCTCGTCCTCGTCAGCCGGGCAGTCCGACGGCGACGACGACTGAGGCCGAGCTCCCGAACTGGACTGACCACCACGAGCGTCCGACCGGGTGCTCCGGGTGTCGGAGCTCCCTGACAGGCTGCGCACCATGCCCGAGCTCATGGCTGATCCGCGCACCCGCGAGGCCTTCCGTGCGTCCCTGTCGCGCCGCAACCACGACGCCTCGGTGGGATCACCGCCCGGCGTCGGGGCCGGACCCGAGCTGCTGCTGAGGACCCTGCGGCAGCGCGAGCAGGTGGAGTGGATCTCGTGGGCCTACGAGATCCACGACGGTCCTCTCCAGTGGTGGACCGTTGCGCTCACCGCGGACCGGCTGATCGGGGTCTCGCCCGAGGACCCGCCACGGGTCTGGGCCGCACCGGCCGGCACCTGGACGGCCGAGCTGCTCGACACCGACGTCCTGATCCGGACGACTGGTCACCCGCTGCGTGTCCGCGGCGGCGCCGGGTCTCCGCAGGTGTTCGGCATCGATCCGTCCGTCCACACACCGGTCGCCGTTCCCGCCCCCGCCCCGGTGGTGTCCGAGTCCGACGCCGCGGTCGCGGCGGACGCGGCGGACGCCGTGGACGCCGCGCCCGACGCCGACCTCGCCGGGACCGCCTCGGCCACCGACGAGGAAGGGCCGGTGGTCGGCTCCTGGCAGGAAGCCGAGGCGCTGGCTGCCTGGCACATGCGGCAGCTCGGGTTCGGGGACGCCGCGCTCACCGTGGGGGGTGCCGACGGTGGTCTCGACGTGACGGCGACCGGGGCGGCCGCGCAGGTCAAGCTCTATGCCAAGGGTCCGATCGGCGGCCCGGTCGTCCAGCAGCTCCGCGGGGCGGCAACGGGTCTCGACTGGGCGCTGTTCTACTCCTCCTCCGGCTACACCCGCAGTGCGATCGAGTTCGCCGACTCCGCGGACGTCGCTCTGTTCACCTTCGACCTCTCGGCCCGCGTCGAGGCAGTCAACGGCGCGGCCCGACACCTCGTCGAGCGGGCCGGGATCGACGACGTTCCCGACGTGGACCAGTTCGCACTCGAGCGGGAGATGAAGGAGACCTTCAAGGCCTACGGCGAGGCCGCCGTGCGCATCTTCCTGGCCACGGTCGAGCGCGCCCTCGAGGTGGGTGGGCCGGACTCCGCGCTCTTCCGCACGGCGGACGCCGAGCTCCAACGCGCCAAGCGCGTCCTCGCGACGATCGACGGCACGGAGGTCGACAGCGACTACTTCCTCCAGCAGATCGACCTGATCATCGCGGGCGGTCGACGTCTCTCGGAGGACATCGAGGCCCACCAGGCCGTTCCTCGCCCTCCCACCTGAGTCGGCCGTCGGCGTACTGTGAGGACGTGCGCCGCTGGACCTGGTGGCTCGGGCTGTTCGTCGG
>CAZKZQ010000041.1:0-20113 GCA_964557235.1 uncultured Nocardioidaceae bacterium | reverse complement strand
CATCCAGATCTGCGTCAGCGCCGCCGTCGGTGACTGCACCGTCAACCTCTGACCGCCTGTCTCGAGGCCCTGTGGTTTCGAGGCTCGCTCCGCTCGCACCTCAACCAGCGAAAGAAGGACTCACATGACGATCAAGCTCACCCCTGACCAGCTCGAGGCGTTCGGCGCCGAGCTCGACGAGCTGCGCAACCGGACCATGGCCGACCTCGGCCAGGCCGACGCCGACTACCTGCGCTCGGTGATCAAGGCCCAGCGCGCCTTCGAGGGCGCGGGCCGCGCGCTGTTCTACCTGCCCCCGGCGTGGCCGCTCGCGGTCGCCGCGCTCTCCGTGTCGAAGATCCTCGACAACATGGAGATCGGCCACAACGTGATGCACGGCCAGTACGACTGGATGGGTGACCCGGAGCTGAACTCCCGGATGTACGAGTGGGACACCGTCTGCCCGAGCGAGCAGTGGAAGTACTCCCACAACTACATCCACCACACCTACACCAACATCCTCGGCAAGGACCGCGACATCGGCTACGGCATCCTGCGGATGGACAAGGACCAGAAGTGGCGGCCGAACCACCTGCTGAACCCGGTCAACGCGTTCGGCCTGATGGTGCTCTTCCAGTGGGGCGTGCTGCTGCACGACCTCGAGGTCGAGGAGATCGCCGCCGGTCGTCGCACGTGGGGCGACACCAAGCACCTGCACCGCGGCATGCTCCGCAAGGTGCGTCGCCAGGTCACCAAGGACTACCTGCTGTTCCCGCTGCTGACCGGACCGTTCGCGCCGCTGACGCTGGCCGGCAACGTGACGGCCAACCTGGTGCGCAACATCTGGACGTTCAGCATCATCTTCTGCGGCCACTTCCCGGCCGGCGTGGAGAGCTTCACGATCGAGGAGACCGAGGGCGAGACCCGCGGCGGGTGGTACTACCGCCAGATGCTCGGCTCGGCCAACATCACCGGCGGCAAGCTCTTCCACATCATGAGCGGCAACCTGTCGCACCAGATCGAGCACCACCTCTTCCCGGACATGCCGGCGGCGCGCTACCCCAAGATCGCGCCCGAGGTGCAGGCGATCGCGGAGAAGTACGGCCTGGAGTACAACTCCAAGTCGTTCAGCCGCCAGCTCGGCAGCGTCTACGTCAAGATCGCGAAGCTCGCGGTGCCCAGCAGCCTCGCCGAGCTGCGCCAGGGCTTCTCGTTCCTGGGTCGCAAGCGCAAGCCGGCCGCCGACACCGCGCCGGCGGACGTCGAGGTGACCCTGCCCGTGCCGCGGGTGGACGTCGCCGCCCACCTCGAGGCCGACCGCGACCTCGTCGGGGCGGACGCCTGAGACCACTCAGGTCAGGTACGACGACCAGTGGGAGACTGAGCCGGCCGGGTGCACCCTCGAGGGTGGGCCCGGCCGGACCCGTGATCAGACGTGAGGGATCGACGATGAGGGAACGACTCAGCAAGGCCGAGATCACCAAGGACGCCCTGCAGTCCACGGTGTCCGCGGGAGCCGAGACCGTCGCCGAGGTGACCACCGTGGTCGTGCACGCCGTGCGCGACGTGGTCAACGCCGTCGGCGGGTTCGCCACCGAGGTGTTCGAGATCCGCGAGGCCGCCCGGCGGGCACGCGCGGAGGAGCCCGACGCCGAGTAGCCGCCGCGCGGGCTAGAGGCTGGGGGGCAGCGGCATGTCCCAGGTGAGGGTCGTGCCCTCACCCGGCTGCGACTCGACCGTGAAGGTGCCACCGTGGGCGCGGGCGCGCTCGCCGAGGTTCTCCAGGCCGCTGCGGCGCTCGCTCTGGATGCCGACGCCGTTGTCGGACACCTGCACGATCACCCGCCCCTCCGCGACCAGGACGCTGAGCTGCACGCTGCTGGCCTTGGCGTGACGGACGATGTTGGACATCGCCTCGCGCAGGCTGAGCGACAGGTCGGCGGCCAGCGGTCCGGTGACCTTGCGCGCGGCGGCGTCCATGGTGAGCTGCGGCGCGAAGCCCAGCAGGGTCGCGGACTCCGCGACGATGCCGGTGAAGAGCTGGTCGAGGCGGTCAGCCGCCGTGCTGCGCAGCACCAGGATGGTGTTGCGGATCTGCCGGATCGTCTGGTCGATCGACACGATCGCGTCGTCGACCTGGGCGCGGGTCTTGCCCTCGAGCTCAGGGGCGGCCTGCGAGAGGTAGAGCCCCGTGGCGAAGAGCCGCTGCACGACGTTGTCGTGGAGGTCGCGGGCGATGCGGTTGCGCTCCTCGAGCAGCCGCAGCTGCTCGCGCGCCTCGCGTGCCGCGGTGAGCTCGATCGCGAGCGCCGCCGTGCTGGCGAAGGCCTCGGCGGCGTGCATGTGGGCGAGGCTGAAGGTGCGGGCGCCGGCGCGGCGGATCATGACGATCACGCCGAGCACCTCCTGGGCGCCGTGCAGCGGGACCGCCAGGGTCGGGCCGACGACCATCTCGCCGAGGCGTGAGAACCGGGTGGCGTCGCTGTTGCCCAGGTCGGCGAGGAGCACCGGCTCACCGGTGCGGAGCACGTGGTCGCTCACGGTGTTGGTGCGCGGCTGCACGCTGCCGATCAGGTGCTCGGAACCCGGCATGTTGATGTAGCGCATCTCGACGCGGTCCTCGTCGCGCGCGATCATCACCGTCACGCCGTCGGCGTTGGCGAGCTCGAGGGCACGGTCGGCGATGAGGGCCAGCGGGTCCTCGACGTCGGGGCTGAGCACCTGGGCGGTGAGCTCGGCCGAGGCCCGCATCCAGCGCTGGGAGCGCTCGGCCTCGCGCAGGCGCACGCCGTGCTCGACCGCGGGTGCGATCGTCTGGCAGAAGAACTCCAGCAGCGACCGGTCCTCGTCGGTGAACGGCGGTCGGGCGGCGGAGCGGGCGACGGTGACGGCGCCGAAGACGGTCTCGTCGGCGAGGAGCCCCAGGCCGAGGCAGTGACCGCCGGGCTCGGTCTCGAGGTCGAGGACGTCGGGGCTGCCGAGCAGGCGGTCGCGGACGGCCGGGTCGTCGAGGGGACCCGTCTCGCCGTCGGAGCCCTCGAGGTCGACGTGCCGCACCAGGGGCTCGGTCATCTGGTCGACCACGGCCGCGCTGACGGCAGAGGCGTCGAGCAGCTCACCCAGGGTCCTGGCCATGTCGTCGAGCTTGATCTCGAGCGCGACGTCCCCGCTCAGGAAGTGGGGCACCTGGCGAAGGATCCGGCGCAGACGAGCGTCACGCACCAGGGCTTCCATGCGGCTCTTTCTGCGGGGCCTCCCCGGGGGGCTGGGTAGGCGACGGGTGGGTCGGGTACATCGTGCCAGTCCCCTGACCAGGGGACCCCGAGATCGCAGGATCGGTCCGATTTCAGTCCGTTCGGTCTATCAGCGACGGCGGACGTCGGCAAGCAGGCGCACCGAGGCGCCATCCCGTCGTACGCACGCGCACCCCCGGGCAGACGGCCGCGCACAAAGAGTCAGTCTTGACTGTTTGTTGCTGACGTGGTCGGGTGTCCCCGTGACGACCGCGCCACGCCCCGCGTCCCTGCGGGTGCCCCAGGAGGAGCGCAGCCGAGCCATGCGCGCCCGCCTGCTCGAGGCCACGGTCGAGTGCCTGGTCGACCACGGGTGGAGCGGCACCTCCACGACCCTCGTCTCGCAGCGCGCCGGGGTCAGCCGCGGCGCCCAGCTCCACCACTTCCCGACCAAGAACGACCTGGTCCTGGCGGCGGTCGACTACGTCACCACCTCGCGGCAGGACGACATGGTCGCGCTCGCCCGCGCACGCGCCGGGTCGTCCGGTCGCACCAGGGCCGTGCTCCACGCCCTGGCCGAGCTCTACACCGGGCCGCTGTTCACCGCCGCCCACGAGCTGTGGGTCGCCGCCCGCACCGACCCCGCCCTGCGCGAGGCCGTCATCGACCTGGAGGCCCGCGTCGGCCGCGACGCGCACCGACGCACGGTCGAGGCCCTCGGCATCGACGAGACCGTCACCGGCAACCGCGAGCTCGTCCAGGCGACCCTCGACCTCGTGCGCGGCCTCGGCCTGGCCAACACCCTCACCGACGACGCCCCGCGTCGCGCCCGCATCCTCGACCGCTGGGCCGCCGTCCTCGACGCCGAGCTCCGCAGCGCCGACCCCGTCCAAGGAGAGCCCGCATGACCGATCCCCGGACCCTCGCGGTCCTCACCGACCTGGCGCAGGAGGGCGACTGGCTGGAGAGCCTGGTCGTCGACCTGCCCGACGAGGAGTGGCGGCGCGCGACCCCCGCCGAGGGCTGGGACGTCGCGACGACCATCGCGCACCTCGCGTGGACCGACGAGGTGGCGGTGCTGGCGGCCGGGGCCGGCGACGGCCCGGAGGGCAAGGAGGCGTGGGACGCGGTCGTGCTCCAGGCGATCGGTGACCCCGAGGGGTTCGTCGACGCCGAGGCGCTGGCCGGCGGACGTGCGTCCGTCCCCGACCTGCTCGCCCGCTGGCGCACGGCCCGCCAGGAGCTCGCCCGCGTGCTCAGCGACCTGCCGTCCGGCACGCGCATGCCGTGGTTCGGCCCGCCGATGAGCCCGACGTCGATGGCGACCGCGCGGTTCATGGAGACCTGGGCACACGGGCTCGACGTGGCCGAGGCGCTCGGGGTCGAGGTCGTGCCCAACGACCGTGTGCGCAACGTCGTCCACCTCGGCGTCCGCACCCGCGACTTCGCCTACGCCAACCGCGGCGAGACGCCGCCGGCCGAGCCGTTCCGGGTCTCGGTCGTCTCGCCGTCGGGGGAGACCTGGGACTTCGGGCCGGAGGACGCCGCGCAGTCGGTGACCGGCTCGGCCTGGGACTTCGCGCTGCTGGTCACCCAGCGCTCGCACCGCGACGACCTCGACGTCCGTGCCGAGGGCCCCGACGCCCACCACTGGCTCGACATCGCCCAGGCCTTCGCCGGCCCGAGCGGCAACGGACGCGCACCGCAGGGAGGGCGCGCATGACGTACGACGCACCCCTGGGCGGCGACGTCCTCCGGGTCGGCAACTGCTCCGGCTTCTACGGCGACCGGCTCTCCGCGATGCGCGAGATGCTCGAGGGCGGGCCGCTCGACGTGCTCACCGGCGACTACCTCGCCGAGCTCACCATGCTCATCCTCGGCCGGGACCAGCTCAAGGACCCCTCGCTCGGCTATGCCCGCACCTTCCTCAAGCAGGCCACGGACGGCCTCGCCCTGGCCAAGGAGCGCGGCGTCCGGGTCGTCACCAACGCGGGAGGACTCAACCCCGCAGGTCTGGCCGAGGCGCTGCGCAAGGTCGCCGCCGACCAGGGGCTCGACGTCGCCGTCGCCCACGTCGACGGCGACAACCTGATGGGACGCGAGGACCTCGACCTGCCCGAGGGCGCGCTCACCGCCAACGCCTACCTCGGCGCGTTCGGCATCGCCGCAGCCCTGGAGGCCGGTGCCGACGTCGTCGTGACCGGACGCGTCACCGACGCCTCCGTCGTCGTCGGGCCCGCGATCTGGCGCTTCGGCTGGGGACGCGAGGACCTCGACCAGCTCGCGGGCGCCGTCGTCGCCGGCCACGTGATCGAGTGCGGCACCCAGGCGACCGGCGGCAACTTCAGCGGGTTCCGCGAGCTGCTCGACTCCGGTCGCGCCGACCGGCCGCTCGGCTTCCCGCTCGCCGAGATCGCGGCCGACGGCTCCTGCGTGATCACCAAGCACCCCGGCACGGGCGGGCTCGTCTCCACCGACACCGTCACCGCCCAGCTCGTCTACGAGATCCAGTCCTCGCGCTACCTCGGCCCCGACGTCACCGTCCTGCTCGACACCGTCGCGCTCACCGACGACGGCGAGGACCGCGTGCGGATCAGCGGCGTCCGCGGCGAGGCGCCGCCGCCCTCCCTCAAGGTGTGCGTCAACCAGCTCGGCGGCTATCGCAACCAGATGGAGCTCGTGCTCACCGGGCTCGACATCGAGGCCAAGGCCGACTGGGTCCGGGCCCAGGTCGAGGCCGCCCTCCGCGTCCGCCCCGCCGAGCTCGAGTGGTCGCTCGCGCGCACCGACCACCCCGACGCCTCGTCCGAGGAGGCCGCGTCGGCCCGCCTGCGCTGCGTCGTCCGCGACTCGTCGGCCGACGTCGTCGGCAAGGGGTTCACCGGGCCGCTGATCGAGCTGGCGCTGGCGTCGTACCCCGGCTTCACCGCGACGACGCCGCCGATGCCTGCGACGCCGTACGGGGTCTATCGCGCGGCCTACGTCCCTCAGTCCGCCGTGACCCATACCGTGCACCTGCCCTCGGGATCCTCGCTCGTGGTGGAACCCCCAGTGGTCACCTCTGGCGGGGACGACACCGCCGCCGCGGGCAACCACCCCCTCCGCTCCTCCGTCGCTCCGGGGGGGCCAGTCCCATCCACGCCCTCGGCGGCGGCGCCGTCCCCGCCCGGCGCGCACGCTGCGGACTCCGCGGGGTCGACGACCCGCGCGCCTCTTGGCGCCTTTGTGCATGCCCGCTCTGGTGACAAGGGGGGCGACGCGAACCTCGGGCTGTGGGTGTCTGCCTCGGACCCGAAGGGCGCTGATCGGGCTGCGTGGTTGCTCTCCGTGGTGACTCCGGAGTGGGTGCGGGAGCTGTTGCCCGAGGCTGCTGGGCTGGAGGTGGACGTGGTGCCGTTGCCGAACCTGGGCGGGGTGAATGTGGTGCTGCACGGGCTGCTGGGGCTTGGGGTGGCGGCGGGGAGTCGGTTCGACCCGCAGGCCAAGGGCCTCGGGGAGTGGGCTCGGTCTCGATTCGTGGATGTGCCGGAGGAGCTGCTGTGACTGGATTCTGGTCAGAGGAACAAGAAGCGCTGCGGGACACGTGCCGCAGGTTCACCGAGCGGGAGATCGTGCCGCACCTCGCCGAGTGGGAGGAGGCGCAGGCGCTCCCGCGAGAGCTGCACGTCAAGGCGGCCAAGCAGGGGCTGCTCGGGGTCTCGTTCCCCGAGGAGGTCGGTGGTCAGGGCGGTGCGCTGCTCGACTCCGTCGCGCTGACCGAGGCGATGATGGAGGCCGGGGCGTCCGGCGGGGTGATGGCGAGCCTGTTCACCCACGGCATCGCGCTGCCGCACATCGTGCACAGCGGCAACCAGGACCTCATCGACCGCTTCGTGCGTCCGACCCTGGCCGGCGAGCTGATCGGGTCGCTCGGCATCACCGAGCCCGACGGCGGCTCCGACGTCGCGGGCATCCGCACTCGCGCGACGCGAGACGGCGACTCCTACGTGGTCAACGGCGCCAAGACGTTCATCACCTCGGGCGTGCGCGCCGACTTCGTGACCACCGCCGTGCGCACGGGAGGCCCCGGCCACAAGGGCGTCAGCCTCATCGTGGTCGAGAAGGGCACGCCGGGCTTCGAGGTCAGCCGCAAGCTGGAGAAGCTCGGCTGGCACTGCTCCGACACCGCCGAGCTGTCCTACGCCGACGCGCGCGTGCCCGCCGACAACCTGGTCGGCGAGGAGGGCACGGGGTTCGTCCAGATCGCGATGGCGTTCGTGACCGAGCGGGTCAGCCTCGCGGTGCAGGGCTACTCCACCGCGGCCCGCTGCCTGGCGCTCGCCGTCGACTACGCCAAGCAGCGCGAGACGTTCGGCCAGCCGCTGATCGAGCGTCAGTCGGTGCGCCACAAGCTGGTCGAGATGCACCGGCGGGTCGAGGCGGCCCGGGTCTACACCCGCGAGGTCGCGCGGAGGTACGACGCCGGCGAGCAGCCGCTCGTCGAGGCGCTGCACGCCAAGCGGCTCGGCGTCGACGCCGCGTCGTACGCCGTCGAGGAGGCCGTGCAGATCCACGGCGGCACGGGCTACATGAAGGGGACAGAGGTGGAGATGCACTACCGCGACGCGCGGATCCTCGGCATCGGGGGCGGGGCCAACGAGGTGCTCGACGACCTGGCCGCCAAGCTGCTGGGGTTTGCCGGGGGCCGGGCATGACCGCGACCGAGCAGGAGCCGGCCACCGACGCAGCGCCGCCGAGCCGCCGCGAGGCGATGCTCGCCAAGATCGCGGACCTCCACGCGGAGCAGGCCAAGGCGGTCGAGGGCGGCGGCGAGCGCAACAACGAGCGTCACCGCAAGCGCGGCAAGCTCTTGGTTCGCGAGCGCATCGAGCTGCTGCTCGACGAGGGCTCGCCGTTCCTCGAGCTGATGCCGCTGGCCGGCTGGGGCTCGGACTTCTCCGTCGGCGCGAGCATCGTCACCGGCATCGGCGTGGTGTCCGGCGTCGAGTGCATGATCGTCGCCAACGACCCGACGGTGAAGGGCGGAGCGAGCAACCCCTGGACGCTGAAGAAGTCGTTCCGCGCGGCCCAGATCGCCCAGGAGAACCGGCTCCCGACGATCAACCTCGTCGAGTCCGGCGGTGCCGATCTCCCCACGCAGAAGGAGATCTTCATCCCGGGCGGCAAGATCTTCCGCGACATCACCCGGTCCTCGGCCGACAAGCGGCCGACCATCGCCCTGGTGTTCGGCAACTCGACCGCCGGCGGTGCCTACATCCCCGGCATGAGCGACTACGTCGTGATGGTCAAGGAGGGCGCCAAGGTGTTCCTCGGTGGGCCGCCGCTGGTCAAGATGGCGACGGGTGAGGAGTCCGACGACGAGTCGCTGGGCGGCGCCGAGATGCACGCGAGGATCTCGGGCCTGGCGGACTACCTCGCCGTCGACGAGGAGGACGCGATCCGGCTGGGCCGGCGGATCGTCGCGCGGCTCAACCACCGGAAGCAGGGCCCGACCCCGCAGCCCTTCGTGGAGCCGGACCTGCCGGCCGACGACCTGCTCGACATCATCCCGACGGACCTCAAGGAGCCCTTCGACCCGCGCGAGGTGATCCACCGCATCTGCGACGGCGTCGGTCCGGGCAACGAGGTCGTCTTCGACGAGTTCAAGCCGCTCTACGGCTCGTCCCTGGTCACGGGGTGGGCGCGGCTGCACGGCCACCAGATCGGCATCCTCGCCAACGCGCAGGGGATCCTCTTCTCCGAAGAAGCACAGAAGGCCACGCAGTTCATCCAGCTCGCCAACCAGGTCGACGTGCCGCTGCTGTTCCTGCACAACACCACCGGCTACATGGTCGGCAAGGAGTACGAGCAGGGCGGCATCATCAAGCACGGCGCCCAGATGATCAACGCGGTGAGCAACAGCCGGGTGCCGCACCTGTCGGTGATCATGGGCGCGTCGTACGGCGCCGGCAACTACGGCATGAACGGCCGGGCCTACGACCCGCGCTTCCTGTTCACCTGGCCCAGCGCCAAGTCCGCCGTGATGGGGCCGGCCCAGCTCGCCGGCGTGCTGTCGATCGTCGCGCGGGCGGCAGCTGAGTCCAAGGGCAAGCCCTACGACGAGGAGGCCGACGCCGGGATGCGTGCGTTCGTCGAGCAGTCGGTCGAGGAGCAGAGCCTGCCGTTCTTCCTCTCCGGGATGGTCTACGACGACGGGGTCATCGACCCGCGTGACACCCGCACCGTGCTGGGCATCTGCCTGTCCGTGATCGCCAACCAGCCCGTCGAGGGCACCGACCGATTCGGGGTGTTCCGCCCGTGACGATCTCCAAGCTCCTCGTCGCCAACCGTGGGGAGATCGCCCGCCGGGTCTTCCGCACCTGCCGCGACCTCGGCATCGGCACGGTCGCCGTGCACTCCGACGCCGACGCGGACGCGATGTTCGTGCAGGAGGCCGACGTCGCCGTACGCCTTCCGGGCAGCACGCCCGCGGAGACCTACCTGCGTGCCGACCTCGTGATCGACGCGGCGCTCAAGGCAGGCGCGGACGCGGTCCACCCGGGCTACGGCTTCCTGTCGGAGAACGCCGACTTCGCCCGCCAGGTGGCCAAGGCGGGGCTGACCTGGGTCGGCCCGGCGCCGGAGTCGATCGAGGCGATGGGGTCCAAGGTCGAGTCCAAGAGGCTGATGGCCGAGGCCGGCGTCCCCGTGCTGGACAACCTCGACCCGGCCTCGGTGACCGAGGCGGACCTGCCCGTGCTGGTCAAGGCGTCCGCCGGTGGTGGCGGTCGTGGCATGCGCGTCGTGCGCCGACTGGAGTCCCTCGCTGCCGACGTCGAGGCCGCACGCGACGAGGCCGCCTCCGCCTTCGGCGACGGCACGGTCTTCGTCGAGCCCTACGTCGAGCAGGGCCGCCACGTCGAGGTGCAGGTCATGGGCGATGCGCACGGCACCGTGCTCGTCGTGGGCGACCGCGACTGCTCGGTGCAGCGGCGTCACCAGAAGGTGGTCGAGGAGGCTCCCGCCCCCGGCATCCCCGACGACGTGCGCACGTCGCTGCACGACGCGGCGCGGCTCGCCGCGGAGGCGATCTCCTACCTCGGGGCCGGCACGGTCGAGTTCCTCTACGACGAGCAGAAGCAGCGCTTCTACTTCCTGGAGATGAACACCCGCCTCCAGGTGGAGCACCCGGTCACCGAGTGCGTGACCGGCCTGGACCTCGTCGAGCTCCAGGTGGGCGTCGCCGAGGGGCGCGCGCTGACCGAGCTCGTGCCCGACGGGGTCCCCGCGCCACGGGGGCACGCGGTCGAGGTCCGGCTCTATGCCGAGGACCCGGTGCACGACTGGGCTCCGCAGGCAGGTCGCCTGGGCGCCTTCGAGATCCCTGGCGCCGACGTGGAGTTCGGGCTGCTCGCCCGGCCGGGCATCCGGCTCGACTCCGGGTTCACGACCGGCGACGAGGTGTCGACGTACTACGACGCGATGCTGGCCAAGGTGGTCGCGTGGGCGCCCGACCGAGCCTCCGCGCTCCGCCGGCTCGGCGCGGTCCTCGGACGCGCACGCCTGCACGGCATCCGCACGAACCGCGAGCTGCTGGTCGAGATCCTGCGTCACCCCGACTTCGCCCAGGCGCGGCTGTCGACCGCGTTCCTGACCGAGTCCGACGTGATGGAGCACCAGCTCGCCGGCGGCCCACCGATCGCCTCCCACACCGAGCAGGGATGCGCGCTCCTCGCGGCAGCGGTCGCCTGCACCGAGGACGCCGTCGGTGCGCGCTCGGTCCAGCGGGCGGTCCCGCCCGGCTGGCGCAACGTCGTCTCCGCCCCCCAGCGGACGTCGTTCGAGTTCGAGGGGACGCAGATCGACGTCGGGTGGCTCGGCGGCCGCGACGGCTACGTCCTCGCCGACCTCTACGGCGAGATCGGCGAGGCCCGTGCGGTCGGGGTCGAGCGGGTCGGCGAGCGCCGGTGGCGGGTCGACGTCGCCCTCGACGGCGTCTCGCGTCCCTACGACGTCACCCTCGACGGGCAGCGGGTCGACATCGACTGCGCGGCCGGTCACTGGTCGCTCACCCGGGTGCCGCGCTTCGTCGACCCCGCCGACCAGGTCGCCGAGGGCTCGCTCCTCGCCCCCATGCCGGGCTCGGTCATCGCCCTGCGCGCCGCGGTCGGTGACTCCGTCACCGCCGGCCAGGCCGTCGTGGTGATCGAGGCGATGAAGATGCAGCACACGATCACCGCGCCGCACGACGGCGTGGTCTCCGAGGTCCCGGTCACCGTCGGGGCCCAGGTCGGCGCGGGCGACGTGCTCGCCGTCGTCGACGCCGACACCCCCGCAGCCGAGTCCTGACCCGCCGTACCCCCAGGAGAAGCAGATGACCGACACCATGTTCACCGAGCCCGACGAGCGCACCGCCCTCCGCGAGGCGGTGCACAAGCTCGCGTCGTCCTACGGCCGCGACTACATCGAGGCCAAGGCCCGCGCCGGCGAGCGGACCACCGAGCTGTGGGACGACATGGGCAAGCACGGCTACCTCGGCGTCTCCCTGCCCGAGGAGTACGGCGGCGGGGGCGGCGGCATCGCCGACCTCGCGGCGGTGCTCGAGGAGGCCGCCGCGGCCGGTGCGCCGCTGCTGCTCATGGTGGTGAGCCCGGCGATCTGCGGCACGATCATCGCGCGCTACGGCACGCCCGAGCAGAAGCAGCGCTGGGTCCCCGGCATCGCCGACGGCTCGATCACGATGGCCTTCGCGATCACCGAGCCCGACGCCGGCTCCAACAGCCACAAGATCATCACGACCGCGACGGCCGACGGTGACGGCTTCGTCCTCAACGGCCGCAAGACCTACATCTCCGGTGTCGACGAGGCCGACTTCGTGCTCGTGGTGGCGCGCATGTCCGACGAGAAGACCGGCAACCTCAAGCCGGCGCTGTTCGTCGTGCCGACCGATGCGCCGGGCTTCGAGTTCCAGCCGATCGAGATGTCGTTCACCGCCCCGGAGAAGCAGTTCAACCTCTACATCGACGACGTCCACCTCACCCGCGACCAGCTGGTCGGCGACCCGAACGACCCCGACGGCGGGCTGCTGCAGCTGTTCGCCGGCCTCAACCCCGAGCGCATCATGGGCGCCGCGTTCTCCAACGGCATGGCGCGCTACGCCCTCGACAAGGCCGTCGCCTACGCCAAGGAGCGCGCCGTCTGGAAGGGCAACCCGATCGGCTCGCACCAGGGCATCGCCCACCCGCTGGCCAAGATCAAGATCGAGCTCGAGCAGTCCAGGCTCCTGCAGCAGAAGGCCGCTGCGCTCTACGACGCCGGCGACGACACCGGTGCGGGGGAGTACGCCAACATGGCGAAGTACGCCGCCGGCGAGGTCGCCTGCAACGCCACCGACGTCGCCGTGCACACCCACGGCGGCAACGGCCTCGCGCAGGAGTACGGCCTCGGCCAGATGCTGCTCGGTGCTCGTCTCGGCCGCATCGCCCCGGTGTCCCGCGAGATGATCCTCAACTTCGTGGCGATGCACACGCTGGGGCTGCCCAAGTCCTACTGACGCACCCCGGCCAGCCGCTTGACGGCCGCGAGGCCCTGGTCGGTGCCGGTCCAGTGCCGGTCCAGCGCCTCCGGCCCGGCCGCGCGTACGACGGCCCGCAGCGCGAGCGCGACGACCACCGCGTCGTCGGCGTACCCGACCACGGGGAGGAAGTCGGGCACGAGGTCGATCGGCGTCACCAGGTAGGCGATCAGCGCGCCGAGCCGCCACCGCACTCCGCGCGGGAGCTCGGGATCGACGGCGAGACGTCGCAGCAGGCGGAGCACGTCGGGCACCAGACGTACGACGTCGCGCAGGCCGGCGGGGTCGTCCTCGCGTCGTGCGAGGAGGAGCAGCGCGACGACCAGGGCCAGCCACACCAGCACGAGTCCGCCGCCGACGCCTGCCACGAGGTGCCAGGCACTCATGGCGTCAGTCTCCCAGTCGCGAGGGCATAGGCTCGCACGATGACCACGCCCCGTCCCGAGCTGGACGTCTGGCGTGTTCTTGCCGCCGCCGACGCCGCGTCCCCTGTCGAGGCGGTCGAGGCGGTCGCCACCGAGCTCAACCTGGCCTTCGGTGCCGAGGCGGTCTCGTTCCTCATCGCCGACCTGTCCGGTCGGGCCCTGATCCGGCTCGCGCACGTGCCGCACCCCCGCCACGGACGGCACCAGCGCCGCGACGGCGAGGAGACGGCGACCACCCTGCCGTTCGACGGTGGCCCGGCCGAGCAGACGCTGCGGACGCAGACGGTGCAGGTCCTCGCACCGCAGGAAGGTCATGCCTCTTCGGACCGGTGGCTCGTCCTGGCGCCGGTGACCCAGCGCGGCGACGTGCTGGGACTGCTCGAGATGACGCTGGCCACCGAGCCTTCCCCGGACGTCGTGCGCGACATCGCGTCCGTGGCGCACCTGATGTCCTACGTCGTGATCGCCAACCGTCGCCACACCGACCTGTTCGAGTGGGGCCAGCGCAGCCGGGCCTTCACGCTCTCCGCGGAGATCCAGCAGCGGCTGCTGCCGCAGTCACGCTCGTGCGAGGCGACGGCCTTCACCCTGGTCGGCTGGCTGGAGCCCGCTGCCAGCATCGGTGGGGACACCTTCGACTACAGCCTCGCGCGCGACGTCCTGCACCTCTCGTTGACCGACAGCATGGGTCACGGCGTCGGGTCGGCGCTCACCGCGACGGTGTGCACGGCCAGCCTGCGCGGCGGCCGGAGGGTCGGCGCCACCCTGGTCGAGCAGGTCCAGGACGCCAACACCGCCCTGTGCAGGCACGCTGCCCAGGAGGGCGCCGACGACTTCGCCACCGGCCTCGTCGCCCAGCTGGACCTGACGACGGGCGTGCTCGAGGTGATCAACGCCGGGCACGTCGCGCCGTTCCTCGTCCGCGGCGGCGCGGTGTCCACCCTGGAGCTGCGGCCGGACCTGCCGCTGGGGATGTTCGAGGACAGCACCTACGGCAGCGCCCGGTTCGAGCTCGAGCCGGGTGATCGGATGGTCTTCGTCACCGACGGCATGCTCGAGCGCAACGTCGCGACCGCCGACCTCCCGGGGACCCTGGCCGACTCCTCGTCCCTGCACCCCCGCGAGGCCGTGCGGGAGATGGCGGACAAGGCGCTCGAGGCGGCAGGGCACGCGCTGGAGGACGATGCCACCGTGCTGTGCCTGGACTGGCACGGCGGCCACGACCGCGACCGCACCACGGTGGCCGGGGCCGACCCCGACCGGGCCAGCGACCCCCTGGTCGAGAGGCGCTGACCAGCTGGATCCGGCTGCCTACATCGGGCCCGTCGGATTGGACTTGAACTCGTGGTAGTCGCCGCGATGCATCTGGGCCTCGTGCAGGTCGTCGCCGTTCGACAGCTCGCGGAACCTGGTGACCCGGTCGCCGATCCACCTGGCGATCCTCGTCAACGTGTCCATCGCGCCTCCTCGTGTGAAGCCCGAGCCCCTGCTCCGAGGCTAGGCGGGCCTGCGGCTGTGATCACCTGGTTGCTCCCGGCCGTCCAGACCAGGAGGCGGCGACCTGCGAGCAGTCCTAGCGTGGAGCTGTCCCGCAACGATCGGGGGCCCGATGCGTGCACGCCTCGCGGTCCTGGTGGCCGCACTGCTCCTCCTGTCCTCAGGCTGCTCCGGGGACGAGCCCCGGTCCGCGGGCCCGGCGGAGGTTCCCTCGACCTCTCCGGCAGCGAGCGCCGACCTCCTCGCTGCCGACGAGATCGAGCGCAACCTCGACGAGTGGTTCGCGGGGACGGAGCCGATCTATCCCACGGTGCTCAGCGTCCTGGTGCGGGTCGACGACGAGCCGGTCGTCGAACGCTCCTACGACCAGCGGTCCGCGGAGGCGCACGACATCGCGTCGGTGACCAAGAGCGTGGTCAGCACGCTGGTCGGCATCGCGGTCGACGACGGGCTGCTCTCGCTCGACGACCGTCTGGCCGACCTCCTGCCGACGTACGCCGGCTCCATGTCCGCCGAGGTGGCGGACCTGAGGCTCGAGCAGCTGCTGACCATGCGCGCGGGCTTTCCGGCGGACCCGGACAGCGACGAGCTTCCCTTCATGAGGTCGCGTGACTGGGTCGAGCAGATCCTGCTGGACGGCCAGGAACGGCCCGCCGGGGACTTCGCCTACTCGAGCACCACCTCTCACCTCCTGGGCGCGATCGTGGCCGAGGCGACCGGACGCTCGCTGCTGGACTTCGCGGAGGAGCGCCTCTTCGGCCCGCTGGGCATCGACACGCTGGGGATGACGACGCCCTTGTTCTCCCTGCGCAACCTCGAGGCGTACGACGAGGCCCCACTCGCGTGGCCCGTCGATCCCTCCGGGCGCAACACCGGGTGGGGCTTCCTCAAGCTGCGACCGCAGGACCTCGTGCGGATCGGGCAGCTCTACCTCGACGGCGGCACCTGGCACGGCAGGCGGATCCTCTCCCGGGAGTGGATCGACGAGGCGACCGCCGACCACCTGGAGATCCCGGAGCCGGGTGGGATGGGCTACGGCTTCCAGTGGTGGGTCACCGAGGCGGGCGGCGCGCACGCCGCGGTCGCGATGGGGTTCGGGGGGCAGCTCATCGAGGTCGTCCCCGACCACCGGCTCGTCGTGGTGACGACGAGCCGGATCAAGGACCCGCCGGTGCTGCACCCCGCGCAGCTGCTCGAGGTGGTCGACGAGGCGATCTTCGAGCAGCCCTGAGTCGTCGGCCGGTGAGCGCCCGCGTTGCGCAAGGATGAGCCCATGACCGGCCCTGCCACCGCTGCCACCGAGCCCGTGCACTACGACGTCGCCGACCAGGTCGCGACCCTCACCCTCGACCAGCCCCACAACCGCAACGCGCTGAGCAAGGCGCTGGTGGCGGGCCTCTTCGACGGACTGACCCGAGCCGAGGAGGACGACGATGTCAAGGTCGTGCTGCTGCGCTCGGCCGACCGGGTGTTCTGCTCCGGCGCCGACCTGTCCGAGGCGACGGGCGAGGGCATGGTCGAGGGCGCCAAGCAGATCGTCGAGCTCCAGCGCCGCATCGTCGCTTCACCCAAGCCGGTCGTCGTGCGCCTCGACGGGCCGGTGCGCGCCGGCGGCATCGGCATCGTCGCCGCGGCCGACATCGCGATCGCGGGACCCGACGCGAGCTTCGCCCTCACCGAGGTGCGGCTGGGGCTGGCCGCGGCCGTCATCTCCCTCACCGTCTTCCACCGCATGGACAGCCGCGCCGGCGCGCGCACGATCCTCACCGGCGAGACCTTCGACGCACGTCAGGCTGCCGATTGGGGCCTGGTCACCGAGGCCGCCGACGACGTCGACGCGGCCGTCGACACGGTGCTCGCCGACCTGCGCAAGGGCCACCCGCAGGGTCTGCGCGAGAGCAAGCGTGTGGTCAACGGCCCCCTCCTGGAGCGGATCGAGGCGCACGGGTCCGAGATGGCCGAGCTGTCCGGGAGGCTCTTCGGCTCCGACGCGGCACGCGAGGCGATGCTCGCGTTCCTGTCGAAGAAGAAGGGCTGAGCCGACGCGCACCTTCCGCGACGAGGTCGAGACCGCCGCCTGGCTCGAGCAGGTCGAGTCCTGGGTCGACGGGCGGCTCGCTGCCCGAGGCTGGGCCCGCACCGGGCCCGGTGACCAGCGGCGGATCCGACCCTGGTCGACCCAGGTCGTCGTCCCCACCGACCACGGGCCGGTGTGGTTCAAGGCCAACAACCCGCACCTGGCGCACGAAGCGGCAGTGCACGCCACGCTGGCCCGGCTGCTGCCCGACGCCGTCGACGAGCCGGTCGGCATCGACGCCGACCGTGGTTGGCTGCTCACCGAGGACCGCGGGCCGACGCTGCGCGACCGCGACGGCCTGACCGACCGCACCCTCGTCGAGGTGACGGGCCTCGTCGCAGACCTCCAACGACGGCTGGCGGTCGACGGGCCCGAGCTGCTCGCCGCCGGCCTGCCGGACTGCCGTCCCTCGACCCTGCCCGGCCGGTTCGACCGCCTGGTCGACCTGCTGTCGGAGCTCCCGGGCGACCACCCGTCGTACCTCACGACGCAGGAGGTACGCCGCCTGCGCGCCTTCCGCGACGAGGTCGCTGCAGCGGCCGCGCGGCTCGAGGAGTCACCCCTCCCGTCGACCTTCCAGCACGGCGACGCCCATGCCGGCAACGTGTTCGCACCCGACGGCGGCGGGCTGAGGCTCTTCGACTTCGGCGACGCGCAGTGGGCGCACCCGCTCGAGACCCTGGTCGTCCCCTGGGCGGTCGCGCGACACGAGGGTCTCACCTGGCCGGCCGCCGAGGCGGCGTACGCCGTGCGCTGGTCCGACCTCGTCGACCACGCGACCTTCCGGTCCCTGTGGCGCGACGCCGCGGTGACCCACGACGTCAACCGGGCCCAGCTGTGGTGGCACTCGATCGAGGGCGCGCGCCCCGAGGAGCTCGCCGAGTGGGGCGGCATGGCGAAGGACCGGATGACGACCCTGCTGCAGCCGTTCGACCCGGACGCCTAGGGCCTGCTCAGCCGACCCACCATCCGCGGCCGCCGAACCAGTCGCCCATGTGGTCGCCGACCGGACCGCGTCCACCCCGCCGCGAGCCGAGGTACGACGACACGACGGCCGCGCCGAGGTCGTCCAGCTCGGGAGCGACCACGCGGCCCTCGACCCGGCCGGCCATCGCGTCGATGAACCGCGCCAGGCCGGGGTCCTCGCCGAGCCGGAAGAACGTGGTCTGCGCGCCGAGCCTGCGGGAGTTGTCGAGCTCGCGGACGGCGAGCGCGATCGTGCGCGGGTGCGGCGGGTAGGAGAACCGCACCTCGCCGTCGGCCTCGAGGTGGGAGGTCGGCTCCCCGTCGGTGACGATCAGCAGCACGGGCTGGGCGTTGGGGTGCTTGCGGAAGTGGCGGTTGGCCAGCAGCAGCCCGTGGTGCAGGTTGGTGCCCTTGTCGTAGCGCGGGTCGAGGGCGGTCAGCTCCTCGATCTCCATCACGCGCGCGGCCCGGCCGAACGAGATCACCTGGAGGGCGTCGCCGCGGAAGCGCGACTTGATCAGGGTGTGCAGCGCCAGGGCGGTGCGCTTCATCGGCACCCACCGGCCGTCCATCGCCATCGAGAACGACGTGTCGACGAGGAGCGCGACGCAGGCCTGCGTGCGCGCTTCGGTCTCGCTGACCTCGATGTCCTCCATGGTGAGGCGCACGCCGGGGCCGGTCCGGCCGTCGGCCGAGGTGCGCAGCACCGCGTTGGTGATCGAGCGGGTGACGTCCCAGGGCTCGGTGTCGCCGAACGCCCAGGACCGGGTCGCGCCGGAGAGCTCGCCGGCCGCGCCGGCCTGGCGGACGTCGCGCTGGCCCTGGCGCCCGGTCATCCGGTTGGCGACGTCTCGCAGGAGCGCCTTGCCCAGCTGACGCATCGCCTTGGGGGAGAGCTTGAGCTGCCCGTCGGCCGACTTCTTGAGGTAGCCGGTCTCCTTGAGCGCGCGCTCCAGCTCGGCCAGGGTCTTGGCGTCGATCGCGGCCTGGTCGCCGAGCTGGCGCTGCACCTTGTCGAGGTCGATGTCGTCGAGCCGCGCCCCGGAGTAGGACTGGGCGATCTGCTCGGCCAGCTCGTCGAGGTCGGCGAGGTCCTGGAGCACACCGGTGCCGTCGCCGAGGCCGAGGCCCTCCTCGCCCTCGAAGCGCTGCGAGCCGTCCCAGTCCTCACCGGGCCGCAGCGAGCGCAGGTTGTCGTCGAGGCGGCCCATCGCGTCCATCAGCTCCGGTGAGCCGAAGGCCTGCTGCGAGAGCTGCATCAGCTCCGCGCGCTGCTCGGGCGTCATCGAGTTGAGCATGCGCTGGGCGGCGGCGGAGCGCTGCGCGAGGGCGTCGAGCAGCTCGGTGATGTCCTTCGGGTTCTCCGGGAAGTACTGGCCGTGCTTGGCCATGAACTCCTCGAAGTCCGCACTCGTGTCCTCGCCCAGCCGGTGCTTCTCGAGCAGCTCGTTGAGGTCGCCGAGCATCTCCTGGACCGCGGCCCGGTCCTCCTCGGTCGCGCCCTCGAGCGCCTGCTTCATGCCGGCGAAGCGCTGGTCGAGCAGCTCGCGACCGAGCAGGTCGCGGATCTTCTCGTAGTCCTCGCGGGCCTCGCTGCTCTGCCAGTCGTACGACGACAGCTCGCTCACCGCGGCCGCCGGCGAGGGCGGGAGGTTCTCCAGCCGCATCTCGCGGAACGCGCGGTCGGTGTCGTCGAGGTCGACGTCGCGGGCCAGCTGCTTGCGCTCGTTGAGCACGGCCCGGTCGAGCAGCTCCTTGACCTCCTGCAGCGTGCCGTCGAGGGAGTGCTGCTGGAGCAGCTCGCGACGCTTCTGCGCGATGCGGCGTCCCAGCTCGTCGAGCCCGACCTGGTCACGGCCGCCGCGGCGGAGGAACTCGCGCATCGCGCGCTCGGGGGAGTAGCCCGCCATGACGTCCTCGCCGATGGCGTCGAGCGCCTCGGCGAGGTCGACCGGCGGGGCCAGCGGGTCGGGCCCACCGTCGTAGCGCGTGTAGCGCGACCGGTGCCCCGACCTAGCCATAGACGGTCTCCCCGCCTCCGGACTCCTTGCCGATCTTGCGCGCGAGGTAGAGCCCCTCGAGCGCCAGCTCCAGCGCCGAGGCGCGGGCGCCGTCGGTCTGCGCGTCGAGGCGGTCCATCACCTGGTCGTAGAGGTCGGACTCGCCGAGCACGGGCAGGCCGGCCAGGAAGTCGCGGGCGGTGACCTGCTCGCCGGTGGTGACCAGCGCGCCGTTCTCCAGGGCCGCGACCAGCACGCCGAAGTCGATGCCGCGCAGGTGCTGGCGGACCGTCTCGGCGGTGGCCGTGCGGAGCAGGTGCGTGAGCACCTCGCGCTCGCGACCCTCCTCGCCGGTCTCGAACTCGACCTTGCCGCCGAGCACG
>CAZKZQ010000040.1:16027-20342 GCA_964557235.1 uncultured Nocardioidaceae bacterium | reverse complement strand
GGCTGCTCGATGTGCCTGGGCATGAACCCCGACCAGCTCGCCCCGGGGGAGCGCAGCGCCTCCACCTCCAACCGCAACTTCGAGGGCCGGCAGGGCAAGGGCGGTCGCACGCACCTGGTCTCGGTGCCGGTCGCCGCCGCGACCGCGGTCACCGGCCACCTCGCCAGCCCCGCCGACCTCACGCCCGTCGGCTGAGCCCGCCGACAACCCAGTCACGCAAGGAGAAACGGACCATGGACGCCTTCACCCGGCACACCGGAACGGCACTGCCGCTGCGCCGCTCCAACGTCGACACCGACCAGATCATCCCCGCCGTCTACCTCAAGCGCGTGACGCGCACGGGCTTCGAGGACGGCCTCTTCGGCGCGTGGCGCAACGACCCCGACTTCGTCCTCAACCAGCCCGAGCGCGAGGGCGTCACCATCCTCGTCGCCGGTCCCGACTTCGGCACGGGATCCTCACGTGAGCACGCGGTCTGGGCGTTGATGGACTACGGCTTCAAGGTCGTGCTCTCCAGTCGTTTCGCCGACATCTTCCGCGGCAACTCCGGCAAGGCCGGGCTGCTCGCGGCGCAGGTCGAGCAGGACGTCGTCGACCAGCTGTGGGCCCTCACCGAGGCCGACCCCGCAGCCGAGATCACCGTCGACCTCGAGGCCTGCGAGGTGCGCGCCGGCGACCTCGTCGCACCCTTCGCGATCGACGACTACACGCGCTACCGGTTGCTCAACGGCCTCGACGACATCAGCATCACGCTCGGTCACCAGGACGCGATCGAGGCCTACGAATCAGGCCGTCCGTCCTGGAAACCCGTCACTCAATGACGCTTTAGGGGCCGAATTCCCAGGAAACAAGCGGGAAACAGCCTCATATCGTTGTGACAGACCCCACTTTTCCCTAGCGTGCAACACATCCGCCGAGCAGAAAGGTGCCCGGCCACGGTCGTTCACGAAAGGGAAGACCAGTGAACAAGACTCAGCTGATCGATGCGCTCTCCCAGCGTTACGAGGGAAATCGCAAGCAGGCCCAGCACGCGCTCGAAAGCGTTCTCGACGTCATCACCCGCGAGGTGGCCAAGGGCGAGAAGGTCGCCATCACCGGTTTCGGCTCGTTCAGCAAGCAGATCCGTGAGGCGCGCATGGTGCGCAACCCTCGCACCGGCGAGCGCATGAAGGCCAAGAGGACGGCGATCCCCAAGTTCACCGCGGGTGCCGACCTCAAGGCGATCGTGTCCGGCGCCAAGAAGCTGCCCAAGCTCCCGGCAGCCTCGAAGGCGACGGCTCCGGCCAAGAAGGCCGCCGACGCGGCCAAGAAGTCGGCTCCGGCCAAGGCCGCTGCCAGCGCCGCCAAGAAGGCGACGGCTCCCGCCAAGAAGGCCGCCACCGCAGCCAAGAAGGCGACCGCCAAGAAGGCGCCGGCCACCAAGGCACCGGCGAAGAAGGCACCGGCCAAGACGGCTGCGAAGTCGACGGCGAGCAAGACCACCGCCACCAAGTCGACGGCCAAGAAGGCACCCGCCAAGAAGGCGCCGGCGAAGAAGGCTCCGGCCAAGAAGGCACCGGCTGCCAAGAAGGCTCCGGCCAAGAAGGCTCCTGCCGCCAAGAAGACCGCGGCCAAGAAGACCTCCACCGCCAAGAAGGCCCCGGCCAAGAAGGCTCCGGCCAAGAAGGCAGCCAAGAAGTCCTGATCCGCCTCGTCGAACGGGCCGTCCCTCCGGGGGCGGCCCGTTCGGCGTTGTCGGGCCTCAGAGGCGGTGGCGCGTGACGACCCAGCGCGTCCGCTCACCGACGCCGAGGGCGATCGCGTCGGTGAGGTCCTCGGGGGTGTCCACGTCACGGCGCAACGCCTCGGGCGCGACGTCGCTGGCATCGGACGTCCCGGCCTCCCGGTGTGCCCGGGCCGAGGCCGCGCCGAACCGCGGAGCGAAGTCGCCGGTCCCGCCGGCCAGGTAGGTCGTCGTGCCCGTGCCCGCCCGGTCCGCGACGAACCAGGTCGGGCCCTCGCCGGGCAGCGCGGTGAGGAAGGCGTCGACGGCCTCGCCGGTCAGGGCCGGCAGGTCCGCGCAGATCGCGAGCGGCCGCAGGTCGGGGCGGCGGCGCACGGCTTCCGCGGCGCCCTGCACCAGCGTCGCGTTGAGGTCGTCCCCGTGTCCTTCGGGTACGGCGACCACGCCGGTCCCGGCGAGCGCCTGGACCAGGGCGAGCTCGTCGGTGACCACCACGACCAGACCGATCGACCTGCTCTCCTGCAGCGAGGCGATCGTGTCCTGCGCGAAGGCCGCGACCAGGTCGAGCCGGACCTCCTCGCCCAGCGAGGACAGCCGTGACTTGGCCCGGGCGAAGGGCTTGACCGGCACCACGGCCGCCCAGGACGGCGCCTGGTCGGCACGGTCCCGGGGGTGGCTGGTGGGGTCCTGGTCCATCGCCGTCGATCCTGCCAGCCGGTGGTGCGACGCGGACGCGCGAGGTCGCGGTCCGGTGGGTGCCCGGGGCGATATCGTCTCCCCACCGAGCGTCGGGCCGGTGAAGGGAGGTGTCCATGGGCAAGCCACGACCGATGCGTGAGCACAAGGGCATCGGCTTCACCGTCGGCGTGATGCTGCTCAAGCCGCTGCTGTGGACGTTCACGCGGCACCGCTGGCTCGACGGCGACAAGCTGCCCGAGAGCGGCGGCGTGGTGGTGGCCGCCAACCACATCTCCCACATCGACGCGGTGACCTTCGCGCACTTCATGTGGGACCACGGCCGGCTGCCGCGCTACCTCGCCAAGGACGCGGTCTTCAAGGTCCGCGTCGTCGGGTGGCTGCTGCGCGACATGGGCCAGATCCCGGTCCACCGTGAGAGCAGCGACGCCTCGCAGGCCTTCAGCTCCGCGGTCACGGCGGTCCGCGAGGGCAAGGCCGTCATCGTCTATCCCGAGGGCACGCTCACCCGTGACCCCGACCTGTGGCCCATGGTGGGGCGCACGGGTGCTGCCCGCATCGCCCTGGAGACGGGCGCGCCCGTCGTACCCGTCGCCCAGTGGGGGCCGCAGCGGCTGCTCTACCCCTATGCCACCAGGCCCCGGCTCTTCCCGCCCACCCGTGTGGTGATGAAGGTCGGCGACCCCGTCGAGCTGGACGACCTGCGCGGCAGGCCGGTCACGGCCGACACCCTCCACGAGGCGACGGCGCGCATCATGGCCGCGATCACCGTGCTCCTGGAGGACGTGCGTGGGGAGAAGGCCCCGGCTGCACGCTTCGACCCCCGCACCGCCGGCGTCCGCACGATCGGCAACCCGCACAAGAGGAGAGCTGGATGAGCGAGCGAGCAGCATCATGAGCAGGATCGCCGTCTTCGGAGCGGGGTCGTGGGGCACGGCGTTCTCGCTGGTCATGGCCGACGCCGGCCACGAGGTCAGCATCTGGGCGCGCCGCGAGGAGCTGTGCGCCACGATCAACGAGACCCACGAGAACTCCGACTACCTTCCGGGCATCGAGCTCCCGCCGACCATCACCGCGGGTCACGACCCCGAGAAGGTCGCGGCCGGCGCGGAGACCGTCATCCTCGCCGTCCCGTCGCAGACGCTGCGGGCCAACCTCGAGGACTGGGCCGAGGCGCTGCCCTCCGACGCCGTCCTCGTCTCGCTGATGAAGGGGGTGGAGCTGGGCACCCTCAAGCGCATGAGCGAGGTGATCGCCGAGGTGACCGGCGCCGGTCCCGAGCGCATCGCGGTCCTGTCCGGGCCCAACCTCGCCCGCGAGATCGCCTCGCGCGAGCCGGCCGCCAGCGTCGTGGCGTGCGCCGACGAGGACGTCGCCGCAGGCCTGCGCGAGGCGATGCACACCTCGAGCTTCCGGCCGTACTCCTCGGTCGACGTGGTCGGCACCGAGCTCGGCGGTGCCTACAAGAACGTCATCGCGCTCGCCGTCGGCATGGCGGTCGGCAAGGGCTTCGGCGACAACACGACCGCGTCCCTGATCACCCGCGGGCTCGCGGAGACCGCGCGCCTGGCGGTCGACCTCGGCGCCGACCCGCTGACCCTCATGGGACTGGCCGGCATGGGCGACCTCGTCGCGACCTGCTCCTCCCCGCTGTCGCGCAACCGCACGTTCGGCGAGAAGCTCGGGCAGGGCATGACGACCGAGGAGATCACCGCGTCCACGCGCCAGGTCGCCGAGGGCGTGAAGTCCTGCGGGTCGATCCTCGCCCTCGCGGCGAGCCACGACGTCTACGCCCCCATGGCCGAGGGCGTCCACGGCGTCGTGGTGGGGGAGCGCACGGTCGACGAGATGATGGCCAGCTTCCTGCGCCGAGACACCAAGCACGAGAAGGACTGA
>CAZKZQ010000040.1:3918-15927 GCA_964557235.1 uncultured Nocardioidaceae bacterium | reverse complement strand
CCGACGCCGGGTTCACCGAGACCGCCTGGTTCGCTCCGCCGGACGACGAGATCGGCGTAGGGGTCGTGCGACTCGACGGTGCACCGCTGCCCCTCGAGCCCGGCCGGGCGCTGTTCGCCTTCAGGCCCTGAGCCTCACTCCGCGGGGTCCTGGACCACCGCGGCCCGGCTGGTCGAGAGCCACCGGGCGACCTGCCTGACCTCGCGACGGGGCAGGTCGAGCTCCCGCAGGATGGCCAGGAGGTGGCCGGCCATCCGGTCGAAGTGGTCGTGGGTGATGCCGCGGCCCTGGTGGGCCGCGACCAGCCCGGTCATCCACGGCGAGCGCGGCCCGCCGAGCGCCTCGCTGACCATCCCCACGAGACGGTCGCGCTGCATCGGCATGTTGGTGCGGTGGAAGTACGGCGCGAGCTCGGGGTCCGCGAGCGCCCGGCTGTAGAGCCGCTCGACCGCCGTGACGACCGCGCTCGTCCCGCCGATGCGCTCGAACGCGGTCCCCCCGCGGCGCCGCACGGGGCCCTCAGTCGCTGTCCGCGCCGGAGCCGCCCGCCACCACGAAGGACCACAGCTCGGAGCCCTTGGCGACCGGCGCCTGACCCTCGTGCCCGCCGTGACCGTGACCGTGGCCCGTTCCCTCAGCGGGAGCGGACCCGGTGCCCCGGTGGCCCTCGCCGAACGCTCTCGAGCCCAGCCAGGCCTGGAACGCGTCCTCGTCGCGCCAGCGGGTCACGACCAGCCAGACGTTGCGGTCGTCGACCGGCTTGAGCAGCTCGAAGCCCTCGAAGCCGTCCTGGTCGTCGACCGCGCCGGCGCGGGCGGCGAAGCGGTGGGCGAGCTCGTCGCCGCTGTCGGGGTCGACCGTGATCGCGTTGATCTTGATGACCGTCATGGGCTCATGGTCGCACTCGACCCGCCGACCGGCCGCGGCCCGCCCTCGCCGACCCGGGCGGCGACGTCGAGCGCCTGCGCGAGGTCGCGCCACAGGTCCTCGACGTCCTCGATGCCGACACTGAGCCGCACGAGGCCCTCGGGGATCGTCTGGGCCTCCAGCTTCCACCGACGACGCCGCTCGAAGGTCGACTCCACCCCGCCCAGGCTGGTCGCGTGCACCCACAGCGACGTCGAGTGCGTGAGCAGGTCGGCGGCCGGCCCGCCGCCGACGGTCACCAGCGACACGATCGCCCCCATGCCGGGATAGCGCACCTCCTCGACCGCCGGGTGGTCCGCGAGCCGCCGCGCGAGCTCGGCCGCGTTGGCGCAGGCACGCTCGAGCCGCACGTGCAGGGTGCGCAGCCCGCGCAGGGCGAGCCAGGCCTCGAACGGCCCGGGCGCGTTGCCCACCAGGTCGCGCCGGCCCTTGAGCACGCCGTACAGCTCGTCGTTGCGGGTCACGACCGCGCCCATGACGACGTCGCTGTGGCCGGAGATGAACTTCGTCGCGGAGTGCAGGACGACGTCGGCGTCGAGCTCGAGCGGCCGTTGCAGCAGGGGAGTGGCGAAGGTGTTGTCGACCACGACGTAGGCCCCCGCCTCGTGCGCGGCCTCGATGATCGGCGCCAGGTCGACCACCTCCAGCGCCGGGTTGGTCGGCGACTCCAGCCACACCAGGGCGGCGTCGGCCACGGCCGCGACCACGGCGGCGGTGTCCGTGGCGTCGACGAGCTGCGCCCTGATCCGTCCGCGCGACTCCAGGTCGGCCAGCTGCATGACGGTGCCGTTGTAGGAGTGCCGCGGCGCGACCACGAGCGCGCCGTTGCCGACCAGGTCGAGCAGGGTGTCCACGGCGGCGAGACCGGAGGAGAACGCCAGGCACCGGCCGCCCTCCAGTGCGCCGAGGGCCTCCTCGAACGCGGTCCACGTCGGGTTGGCGTAGCGGCCGTACTCGCGGTCGCCGCCCGCGACGTACGTCGAGGCCATGGTGATCGGCTCGTTGAGCGGCTGGTCGGGCTCGTGGGGCGGGCGCCCCACGGTGACCGCGAGCGTCGCGGGGGACAAGGACACGGCGTCGTCGGTCATGCCGCAACCCTAAGGAGCCGTCGGAGCGCCGGTAGGGTCGGGCCACCATGCCAGAACCGACAGACGCCCCGCGCAAGCCCCGCGTCGCCGTGCTCTTCGGCGGCCGCTCCAGCGAGCACGCCATCTCCTGCGTCACGGCGGGCAGCGTGCTGGCGGCCCTCGACCCGGACAAGTACGACGTCGTGCCGATCGGCATCGCGCGCGACGGACGGTGGGTGCTGGAGTCCGCCGACACCTCACGCCTGGCCATCCAGGGACCGGACCGGCTGCCCGAGGTCGACGCCGCCCGCCCGGTGCTGTCGGTGCACCACGACGCCTCCAACGGCTCCCTCTCGGTGCACGAGCCCGGGCACGCGCCGCAGGCGCTGGAGAGCGTGGACGTGGTCTTCCCCGTCCTCCACGGACCGTGGGGCGAGGACGGCACGATCCAGGGCCTGATGGAGATCGCCGACGTGCGCTACGTCGGGTCCGGGGTGACCGCGTCCGCGGTCGGCATGGACAAGCACTTCATGAAGGTCGTGCTCGAGTCCGCCGGCCTGCCGGTGCTGCCCTACGTCGTCGTGCCGGCCGCGCGCTGGCGCACCGATGCGGTGACCGTGCGGCAGGAGGTCGAGGCGCTCGGCTACCCGGTCTTCGTCAAGCCCGCCCGCGGAGGCTCCAGCATCGGCATCAGCAAGGTCCGCTCCGCCGACGAGCTCGACGAGGCGATGGCCGAGGCGCAGCGCTGGGACCCCAAGGTGCTGGTCGAGTCCTATGCCGGGGAGGGCGCCCGCGAGGTCGAGTGCGGGGTGCTCGACAGCTTCGGCGACGACCCCGCCGAGGCCAGCGTCGTGGCCGAGATCGTGGTCGACGACGAGCACGACTTCTACGACTTCGAGGCCAAGTACCTCCCCGAGCAGGCCACCCGGCTCGACGTCCCGGCCGACCTCGACCCCGAGGTCGCCGACGAGATCCAGCGGCTCGCGGTGTCGGCCTTCGAGGCGATCGAGTGCGAGGGCCTGGCGCGCGTCGACTTCTTCCTGCTCGGTGACGGCTCGCTGGTGATCAACGAGATCAACACCATGCCCGGCTTCACCCCGACCTCGATGTTCCCGCGCATGTGGGCCGCCAGCGGCCTGGAGTACGCCGCCCTGGTGGACCGTCTGGTCCGGCTGGCTCTGGAGCGCCCCACCGGGCTGCGTTAGGTTGGGCCGCGCGCCCCACAGCGCCCCTGCGTGCTCCGCACCACTGACCCGCCCCCCGTACGCCCCACTGCGAAGGAGTCCCATGACCGCCCAGGCGTTCATCCTGATCCAGACCGACAACGGCAAGGCCGGCGAGGTCGCCACCGCCATCCGCGGCATGAAGGGCATCACCCTGGCTGAGGACGTCACCGGCCCCTACGACGTGATCGTGCGCGCCGAGGCCGCCGACGTCGACGAGCTGGGCAAGCTCGTCGTCGCCAACGTCCAGTCCATCCCGGGCATCACTCGCACGCTGACCTGCCCTGTCGTCCACATCTGACCCGACCACCGCGCGCCTCGGGCCAGTGGCCCGGGGCGTCGCTGCGTGCGTGCTGCTCGCCGCCGGCCTGTCGGCCTGCGGTTCGGACTCCGTCGAGATCGACGCACCGTCGCTCTCGGCCAAGGCCGCCCGCGTGTGCGAGGGACTCGTGGACGACCTGCCCGACACCGTGGCGGACAAGCTGCGCCGCCCGGTCAGCCCCGAGGGCGTGGCCGGCGCCGCGTGGGGCGACCCGGCGATCGTGCTCACCTGCGGTGTCGGCAAGCCCGAGGGCTACGTCCCCGAGGGGCCGTGCACCGTCGTCGACGGGGTGGGGTGGTACATCCCCGAGGAGCAGCTCGAGGCCAACGGCAGCGTCGACCTGACCATGACCACGCTGTTCCGGCGGGTCAACGTCGAGGTGCGCATGCCCTCCGAGTACTGGCCGCCCGCCACCACCCTCGCCGACCTGTCCAAGGTCGTCGCCGCCCACACGAAGTCCTACGAGAGGTGCTTGTGAGCCCTGATCCCACGCTGGCCGACACCGGCGAGTTCCGCGTGATCGACGCCCTCACCGGGCTGTTCCCGCAGTCGGAGGCGGTGCTGGTCGGGCCGGGCGACGACGCGGCGTCGGTGCGCGTGCCGGGCGACGTCCTGGTCTCCACCGACGTGCTCGTCGAGGGACGCCACTTCCGCCGGGACTGGGCCGAGGCCGTCGACATCGGCCGGCGCTCGGCGGCGCAGAGCCTGTCCGACCTCAACGCCATGGGGGGTACGACGACCGCGGTCACGGTGGGTCTCGCGGCGCCGGCGGACCTCCCGCTGTCGTGGGCCCGCGGCTTCGCCGAGGGGCTCGCGCAGGAGTGCGCGCTGGTCGGCGCCAGCGTCGTCGGGGGAGACCTGACCCGCTGCGACCTGGTCGTGGTGTCGGTGACCGCGCTGGGCCACGCCGAGGGCGACCCGGTGCTGCGCTCGGGGGCGCGTGCCGGCGACGTCGTCGCGATCGCGGGCCGTCTCGGCTGGGCTGCCGCGGGCCTCGCGGTGCTGTCCCGCGGGTTCCGCTCGCCGCGCGCGGTGGTCGAGGCCTACCGCCGGCCCGAGGTGCCCTACGCCGCCGGGCCCCAGGCGCTGGCGGCCGGCGCCACCGCGATGGTCGACGTCTCCGACGGCCTGCTGGCCGACCTGGGTCACGTCGCGTCGGCGAGCGGCGTCGCGATCGACCTGGCCTCGACCGCGCTGCCCGAGGCCGAGCCGCTGCAGGCCGTCGGCGCCGCGCTCGGCGCCGACCCGCTGGGGTTCGTGCTCGGCGGCGGGGACGACCACGCCCTGGCCGCCACCTTCCCGTCCGAGGCCGACGTGCCGGAGGGCTGGACGGTCATCGGCTCGGTCGCCGCGGCCGGGGACGAGGGGCCGACGGTCACGGTCGACGGGGCGGCGTACGACGGCGAGACGGGCTTCCGCCACTTCTGACCGCTCGGTGCGGGCACGCGAAAGAGCCCCGTCCGGTCGGGACGGGGCTCGAGGAGCCGGAGCTCAGTGACGCTGGGTCAGCGGGTGACCTTGCCGGCCTTGAGGCAGCCGGTGCACACGTTGAGACGCTTGGGGGTGCCGTTGACCTTGGCGCGCACGCGCTGGATGTTGGGGTCGAAACGACGCTTGGTGATCTTGCGCGACCACGGCCGGTTGTTGCCGAAGCCGGGGCCCTTGGCGCAGATGTCGCAGACGGCAGCCACGGTGAACTCCTGGAGAGGTACTCGAGATCAGAATCGGGGGTCCGATCCTTGACCGGACAACCGCGCTAGCGTATCCGATGCCCCACGACCGAGGCCAATCGGCGGAGTCCGGGCCGCTTGCCCCCTGAGCTCACGGAGGACCTGTGGACGACCCGGCGGACGACCCTGCGGTGGCCGCTGCCGTGGCGCCGACCCACCCGGGCCGGGCCGACGAGGGCTTCGTCGTGCCGCCCCTGGTGCGCTTCTCCCGCCTGGTCCGCGACGCGATGCGCGACGCCCGCGAGGAGATCGACGCGCTCAACGTCTATCCGGTGCCCGACGGCGACACCGGCACCAACCTGTTCCTCACCTTCGAGGCGGCCCACCAGGCGCTCAAGGCGTCGCTGGCCGAGCAGGGCGGCGAGGACGCCGCCACGCTCGCGCCCAGCGTCGCGGCGTACGCACGGGGGCTGCTGCTCGGCGCCCGCGGCAACTCCGGGGTGATCATGAGCCAGCTCGTGGGCGCGCTGTTCCGCCGCATCGCGACGGCGCAGCCCGGCGAGCGCGCGGCCGCGATCTTCGCCGCGGGCATGGGCGAGGCGGTCGAGGCGGCCTATGCCGCGGTCGGCCGGCCCGTCGAGGGCACGATCCTGTCCGTCGCCCGGGCCGCGGCGGAGGCGGCAGCCGTCGCGGTCGAGGACGCCTCGCTGCGCACGGCCGGCGTCATCGAGGCCGCGGTCGCCTCGGCGTACGACGCCCTGGCGCGCACGCCCGAGCAGCTCGAGGTGCTGCGCCGGGCCGGCGTGGTCGACGCGGGTGGGCGCGGGCTGTGCCTGGTGCTCGAGGCCGCTCTGGCGGCCTACACGGGTCGCAAGGCGCTGGTCTCGGCCGGCGAGGCCCGCGCGCGACGGACGATCGCGCTCCCGCTCGCCGACCTCCCCGAGGGCGACCTGACCGAGGGCGGGCCGGCCTACGAGGTGATGTACCTCCTCGACGCCGACGACGCGGCGATCCCGGCGCTGCGCACCACGCTCGACGGTCTCGGCGACTCCCTCGTCGTGGTGGGCGGCGAGGGGCTGTGGAACGTCCACGTGCACGTCGACGACGTCGGCGCGGCGGTCGAGGCGGGCATCGACGCCGGTCGCCCCTATCGCATCCGGGTCACCCACTTCGCCGAGCAGGTGCACGCCGCGACCGAGGCCAACGCCCGCCGCCGCGCCCGCGCGGTGGTCGTCGTCGCGGTCGGCCCGGGCCTGGCGGCGCTCTTCCGCGAGGCCGGCGCCACGGTCGTCGAGGCCCGCCGTGACGCGCGCCCCTCGACCGGCGAGCTGCTGGAGGCGATCCGCGAGTCCGGGGCCGGCGAGGTGGTGCTGCTGCCCAACGCCCACGACGTCGTCCCCACCGCCGAGGCGGCCGCCCGGCTGGCCCAGCAGGAGGACGGCACGCGCGTCGCCGTCGTCCCGACGCCCACCCAGGTGCAGGGCATGGCCGCCCTGGCGGTGCACGAGCCGGGCCGGGACTTCGAGCAGGACCTGGTCGAGATGAGCGCCGCGGCCCGGCACGCCCGGTCGGGCGCCGTCACGGTCGCCGCACGCCGGGCGATGACGACGGGGGGACCCTGCGAGCCGGGCGACGTGCTCGGGGCGGTCGAGGGCGACTTCACGGTGGTCGGCCAGGACCAGGTCGAGGTCGGGGTCACCGTGCTCGAGCGGCTCCTCGGCGGTGGCGGCGAGCTGGTCACGCTGATCTCCGGCGTCGACGGCGACGCGATCGCCGCCGAGCTCGCGTCGTACCTCGAGCGTCAGCACCCGACTGTCGACGTCCTGGTGTACGACGGGGGTCAGGACCGCTACCCGGTCCTGATCGGCGTCGAGTAGGGGAGGGACCGCACCGTGCCCGGGTGGGACGACAAGCTGGTGGGCGTGATCGGCGACGCCAAGGCCGTCGGCAAGCTCAAGGACCTGGAGATCGCCACCGTCGGCGACCTGCTGCGGTGGTACCCCCGCTCCTTCGTCCCCGCGGGCGCGATCAGCAGCGTGCAGGACCTCGAGGAGGGCCAGCGGGTCAACCTCGTCGTGACCACGAGCACGGCCTCGATCCACGACTTCCGCAACCGCCGCACCGGCAAGCTCGGGTGGCGGGTCGAGGTGATGAGCTCCCTCTCCGACGGCGAGATCGGGATGACCTTCTTCGAGCCGTCGTCCAACCGCGCCGAGTGGCGGCGGCGCCAGCTGGTCCGGGGCACCAAGCTGCTCGCCGCCGGCGAGGCCCGGTGGAACCGCTTCAAGAGCCGCTGGGAGCTGGTCAACCCCGACTACGAGGTCGGCTCGACCGACCTGCTCGAGGGGCTGCTGCCGATCTATCCCACGCGGGGCAAGGTGACGTCCTGGCAGATCATGCGGTCGGTGCGGGTCGCGCTCGACGTGGTCGACCCGCTGCCCGACCTGCTGCCGGCCCACCACCTGCCGCCCGGGCTGATGCCCACGCACGCCGCGATCGAGGGCATCCACCGGCCCGAGAGCGAGCAGCAGTGGTGGGCGGCGGCGCACCGCCTCAAGCTCGACGAGGCGCTGGCCGCCCAGGTCGCCCTGGCCCAGCGCCGCCACGCCGCGGCGGGCCTGCGCGCCCGGCCGAGGCCCGGCCGCAGCGGCGGGATCTTCGACGCCTTCGACGAGCGGCTGCCCTTCGAGCTGACCGAGGGCCAGCGCGAGGTGGAGCGCGAGGTGCTCGCCGACCTCGCCGCCGACCACCCGATGCACCGGCTGCTCCAGGGCGAGGTGGCCTCGGGCAAGACCGTCGTCGCGCTGCGCGCGATGCTCCGCGTCGTCGACTCCGGCGGCCAGGCCGCCCTGCTCGCGCCGACCGAGGTGCTCGCCCAGCAGCACCACCGCTCGATCACGCGCATGCTCGGCGACCTGGCGGCCGGCGACATGCTCGGCGGCCACGAGCACGCCACGACGGTCGCGCTGCTCACCGGCTCGCTCGGCGCCGCCGCCCGCAAGGAGGCGATGCTCGACGCGGCTTCGGGCCGCGCGGGCATCGTGATCGGCACCCACGCGCTGCTCGAGGACAAGGTGCAGTTCGCCGACCTCGGCCTCGTGGTCGTCGACGAGCAGCACCGCTTCGGCGTCGAGCAGCGCGCCGCGCTCACCGCCAAGGCCGAGGACCCGCCCCACGTGCTCGTCATGACCGCGACGCCGATCCCGCGCACGGTCGCGATGACGGTCTTCGGCGACCTCGAGACCTCCGCGCTGCGCCAGCTCCCGGCCGGACGCGCGCCCATCCAGACGACGGTCGTCCCGCTCGCCGACCAGCCCGCCTGGGCCGACCGGGTCTGGGCCCGGGTGCGGGAGGAGGTCGCCGCAGGCCGCCAGGTCTACGTCCTCTGCCCCCGCATCTCCGGCGACCAGGACGAGCCGGCCGACGAGCCGGCGTTCGAGGACGAGCCCGCGGACGACAAGCGACCGCTGGCAGCGGTCGAGGAGGTCGCCCAGGGCCTGGCCGAGGAGCAGCTCGCCGGCCTGCGGGTCGACGTGCTCCACGGCCGGCTGACCCCCGAGGCCAAGGACTCGGCGATGAGCCGCTTCGCCGCCGGCGAGGTCGACGTGCTCGTGTGCACGACCGTGGTCGAGGTGGGCGTCGACGTCGGCAACGCCACGACGATGGTCGTGCTCGACGCCGACCGGTTCGGCATCTCCCAGCTCCACCAGCTGCGCGGCCGGGTGGGCCGCGGCGGGCACCCGGGCCTGTGCCTGCTCGTCACCCACGCCGGGCCGGCCTCCGGCTCGCGCCAGCGGCTCGAGGCCGTGGCGAGCACGACCGACGGCTTCGCGCTGGCCGACCTCGACCTCGAGCTGCGCCACGAGGGAGACGTCCTCGGCAGCAACCAGTCGGGCCGACGGCGCACGCTGCGGCTGCTCTCCGTGGCCCGCGACGGCGAGGTGATCGAGCGCGCCCGTGAGCTGGCCACCGCGATCGTCGAGGAGGACCCGACCCTGTCCCGGGCGCCGGCCCTGGCCGCCGCGGTCGCCGCGATCGAGAGCGCCGCCGAGTTCCTGGAGAAGACGTGACCCGCATCATCGGCGGCTCCGCCGGAGGCCGTCGCCTCCAGACGCCCAAGGGCGACCGCACCCGGCCGACCTCCGACCGCGTGCGCGAGGCGTTCTTCTCCGCGGTCGAGTCCCGCATGGGCGTCTGGTCGGGCCTGCGGGTCCTCGACCTCTACGCCGGCACCGGCGCGATCGCCCTCGAGGCGCTGTCCCGCGGCGCCGCGGCCGCGACCGCCGTCGAGCAGGACCAGCGCACCGCCGGGCTGATCCGTCGCAACGCCGAGACCCTCGGCCTGGCCCTCGACGTGGTGACCCGCAGCGTCCGCACGCACCTCGCCGAGGGCGCCCCGACGGCGTACGACGTGGTGTTCAGCGACCCGCCCTACCCGCTGCCCAACGCCGAGGTCGAGGAGGACCTCCGTCTGCTCGCCGAGCGGGGCTGGCTGGCCGAGGACTCCCTCGTCGTGGTCGAGCGCTCCTCGCGCGGTGGGGCGCTGAGGTGGCCGGCGGGCTTCGAGCCCGGCAAGGTCAAGGCCTATGGCGAGACGTCGCTGGCCTTCGCGCGCTGGTAGCGTCCCCTGCGTGCGACGAGCCGCCTGCCCCGGGTCCTTCGACCCGGTCACCAACGGTCACATCGACATCATCGGGCGGACCGCGGCGCTCTTCGACGAGGTGATCGTCGCCGTCGGCGTCAACAAGTCCAAGTCGCGGCTGTTCAGCGCCGAGGAGCGTCTGGAGATGCTCACCGAGGCGGTCGCCCCCTGGGACAACGTCGTCGTGGCGGGCTTCACCGGCCTGCTCACCGACTTCTGCCAGGAGCGCGAGGTCCAGGCCATCGTCAAGGGCCTGCGCGCGGTCAGCGACTTCGACTACGAGCTCCAGATGGCCCAGATGAACTCCAGCCTGTCGCCGGTGGAGACCGTCTTCATGCCGACCAGCCCGGAGTACTCCTTCCTCGCCTCGAGCCTGGTCAAGGAGGTCGCGATGTTCGGCGGTGACGTCTCCGCGCTCGTCCCGCCCCACGTGCTGGACCGCCTCGGCCCCCGCCTCGCCGAGCGCCGGGGCTGACCGGATCCGGGCGTTTTGGCCGTCGGGGCGGCCGGGCGATACCATGTCCGACGGTCCTCGTGCCGTCATGACCTCGCACTCCACGTGTGGGAGCCGGGACGGGGACCATGATCTGTCCGCCATCCCCGAAGGTTGTGCCGTGCGTCTCGACCCGCGAGCGCCGCTGGTGCTCGACACCCGAGACCTCGGTCGACGTCCGGGGACGGAGCGTCACGTCACCACCCAGGTGCCGGCGCCGGCAGATCTCGGGATCGAGGTTCTCGCCGTCCCCGAAGGCTCGCCGGTCGACCTCGACCTGCGGCTCGAGGCGGTCGTCGAGGGGGTCCTGGTCACCGGCACGGTCCGCGCAGAGCTGCGCGGGGAGTGCGTCCGGTGCCTGGAGCCCGTGGTCGACGAGCTGTCGGCCGACCTGGTCGAGCTCTTCGTCTACGACGACGAGCCGGCCCCCGAGGCGGACGAGGACGACGAGACCAGTCGGCTCGAGGGAGACCTGCTCGACCTCGAACCGCTGCTTCGCGATGCGGTGGTGCTTGCGCTACCGTTCCAGCCGCTGTGCCGGGAGGACTGCCCCGGGTTGTGCGTCGAGTGCGGCGCCCGGCTCGCGGACGACCCGGACCACGGTCACGAGGAGCAGACCGACCCACGCTGGGCAGCCCTGCAGGGCCTGGCGCGGGACGAGCAGGACACGTAGCACCAGCACCACCAGCACGACGAGCACCACCAGACCAGCAAGCCCCCCGTCAGTCGAGGAGAGTGACACCGTGGCCGTCCCGAAGCGGAAGATGTCGCGCAGCAACACCCGCCACCGCCGTTCGCAGTGGAAGGCGACCGTGCCGGCGCTGGCCACCTGCGCCAACCCCGCGTGCGGTGCCAAGCACCTGCCGCACCGAGCCTGCCCCTCCTGCGGGCAGTACGGCGCCCGCAACAACCGCCGGCCGGTCCTCTGACGGATCGACCGGTGACGTCGGTGTCGTCGGGAGCGGCCTCTCTGGGTGAGGCCGACAACTATCCCGACCTCCGTCAGGCCCTCGGCGACCCCGACGTGGGCGCTGAGCTCCTGGAGCGCGCGCTCACGCACCGGTCCTTCGCCTACGAGAACGGTGGGCTCCCCACCAACGAGCGGCTGGAGTTCCTCGGCGACGCCGTGCTCGGCGTCGTCGTGACCGAGACGCTCTACTCCGACCACCCCGACCTCTCCGAGGGACGGCTGGCCAAGCTCCGCGCCGCGGTGGTCAACGCCCGCGCGCTGGCGGAGGTGGCCCGCACGATCGGCCTCGGCGAGCACGTCAAGCTCGGCCGCGGCGAGGAGATCACCGGCGGCCGCACCAAGGCCTCGATCCTGTCCGACACGGTCGAGGCCGTGATCGGCGCGGTCTACCTCTCCGGCGGCTTCGAGGTCGCCCGTGACGTGGTCCACCTGCTCTTCGACCCGGTGATGCGCAACGCCGCCCGCATGGGCGCCGGCCTGGACTGGAAGACCAGCCTGCAGGAGCTCACCGCCCAGCTCAGCTCGGGCGTCCCGGAGTACGTCATCACCGACGAGGGCCCCGACCACGCCAAGACCTTCACCGCCCAGGTGCGGGTCGGCGACACGCTCTACGGCCTCGGCGTCGGCCGCTCCAAGAAGGAGGCCGAGCAGCAGGCCGCCGAGACGGCCTACACCGAGCTCAGCGCAGCCGCCGC
>CAZKZQ010000040.1:0-3818 GCA_964557235.1 uncultured Nocardioidaceae bacterium | reverse complement strand
CGAGGCCTCGCCCGACGGCTCGGCCTGACGGACCCGACCCGCATGCCCGAGCTCCCCGAGGTCGAGGTCGTCCGCTCCGGTCTCGAGCGCCACGTCGTCGGCCGCACCATCACCGCCGTCGAGGTCCTCCACCCCCGACCCGTGCGGCGCCACGTCCTGGGCGCAGGGTCGTTCCGCGACCTGCTGGTCGGTCGCGAGGTCACCGGCGCGCGCCGGCGCGGCAAGTTCCTCTGGCTGCCGCTGGACAACGGCGACGCGCTCATGGCGCACCTCGGGATGAGCGGCCAGATGCTGGTCCAGCCGACCGATGCGCCGGACGAGCGCCACCTCCGGGTGCGCTTCGGCCTCACCCCGGCGGACCCGATCGACACCCCCTCGGAGCTGCGGTTCGTCGACCAGCGGATGTTCGGCGGGCTCTCGATCTCGGTCGGGGGAGCAGGGGTGCCGCCGGAGATCGCCCACATCGCGCTGGACCCGCTCGACGACGCCTTCGACGACCGCCGCTTCATCGCCGACGTGCGCCGGCGCCGCTCGGCGGTCAAGCGCATCCTCCTCGACCAGAAGGTCGTCTCCGGCGTCGGCAACATCTACGCCGACGAGGCGCTCTGGGCGGCCGGGATCCACGGCGAGCGACCGGGCGACCGGCTCACCTCGGCGCAGGTCCGGCGGATCCTCTCGGAGGTCCGCGCGGTCATGGCGGCCGCGCTGCGCCAGGGCGGCACGAGCTTCGACGCGCTCTACGTCAACGTCAACGGCGAGAGCGGCTACTTCGACCGTTCGCTGGCCGCCTACGGACAGGAAGGACTGCCCTGCGGACGCTGCGGCACACCGATCCGCAGAGTGGCGTTCATGAACCGTTCGTCCTACTTCTGCCCCCGCTGCCAACCGGTGCCCAGGACACGCCGCAAGGTGGTCTGACCAGCCACTCTTTGCATTGACCGGGGGGCGGGTCGCATGTCACCCTTGACGATCAGGATGACCCTCTCCCAGACCCCAAACTGGATCTCCTGACCGCGCCGCCAGACGGCGAGCGCTCCGAACACGAAGGACCCCATTCATGGCCAAGGCCCTGCTCGGCTACGTGTCCACCCAGTACGACCCCCGCGAGGCCGCTCGGTTCGCCGCCGAGAACCGGCGCCTGCGTCAGCAGCTGGCAGACCTGCAGTCGCTGGTCCGCCGCCTGCAGCACGAGAACGACCTGCTGACCGACCGGCTCGACCCCTCCGAGCTGCTGGTGCCCTCGCAGGGCGCGGCAGTGGAGGACATGCAGCCGGTCTGACCCGGACGGCGCCCGCTCGCCGCCACCCGTCCCCACGACGGGCAGCCGCAGGCAGTGGGATGCCAGTGAGCCCCCGTCTGACCCCCAGGAGACGGGGGCTCACACCTGTCCCGGTGCCCGGCGCTCGCGCGCCCGTCCCGGACGGCACGAGGCCCCCTCCCGCAGCAGCGGGAGGGGGCCTCGTCCGGTCGAGGGGGACCCTCAGGGGTTGACGGTCACCCGCGAGCCCGGCACCGCGGCCGGGTCGTAGGGGTCGTGCCCGGCGAGGTACGTCGCGAGGGCGTCGATGTCGAGCCCGCCGAAGTACTTGTCGGCGCCCACGAGTGCCGGGAACCCGTCCCCGCCGTCGGCGAGGAAGGAGTTCACCACGACGCGGTACGTCGCCGCCGGGTCGACCGGCGTCTCGGGGGTCCCGTTGCCGTCGGTGTCGACCAGGACGTCGCCGACGAGGGCGTTGGTGCTCGGCTGGTCGGCCAGGGCCCGGCTGTAGGTGTAGGAGATCCCCGAGACCTGGAGGATCTTGTTCTCGTCCGGCGTCGGGCCGACGATCTCGTTGCGGTCGTTCCACTGCTGGTTGAGCGCGTTGAGCACCTGCTGGCCCGTGAGGTCCTCCGAGACCAGGTAGTTGTTGAACGGCTGGACGGCGAAGGCGGCGCCGTACGTCACCTCGCCCGCGGCGTTCTCGGTGAGGGCCTGGCGGATGCCGCCGGGGTTCATGAACGCGATGGTCGCGGCCGGCCGGCCACCGTTGTGCGAGGTGTCGGCCTTCTGCGAGTCGGCGATCAGGTTGCCGAGGGCGAAGTCGCGGTCGATCGTGCTGGGCTTGGGCAGCGAGTCACCGCCCTGCGCGGTCGGGGCGAGGTGGCCGAGCACCTTGTCGGCGATGGGCGCGACGAGCGCGGCGTAGCGGTTGATCAGCGCCACGATGTCGGACCGCTCGGGGGTGCCGTCGGAGTTGCGGACGATCACGTTGGTCGCGGTGACGGTCGGGCGGATCACGTCCTTGCTGCGCGGGTCGATCTCGAGCTGCACGTCGGTGACCAGGCGGCCCAGGGACGAGGCGCTGGTGACGCGGCGCGGGTTGCCGGCCGGGTCCTCGACCACGCAGTTGTAGGCCTGGTGGGTGTGGCCCTCGATGACCACGTCGACGGCCGGGTCGAAGTCCTCGGCCAGGTCGATGCCGGGACCGGTCACGCTGCCGCAGCCGTTGTAGTCGGTCGCGACGGCGGGGGAGCCGCCCTGGTGCAGCAGCACCACGATCGAGCGGACGCCCTGGGCGCGCAGCTCGGGCACGAGAGCGTCGACGGTCTCGACCTCGTCGGTGAACTCCAGGCCCTCGATGCCGGCCTTGGTGACGATGTTGGGCGTGTCCTTGAGGGTCAGGCCGATGAACCCGACCTTGGCGCGCCCGACCTTCTTCACGACGTACGACGGGAAGACGGTGCGGTCGGTGCCGGCGTACTTCACGTTGGCCGAGAGGTACTGGTAGTCGGCGCCGGCGAAGGGGCGCTGGGGGTCGGGGCAGGAGTTCTGGTTGTCCTTGCCGTCGCCGTCGGGCAGGCAGCCGCCCTGCTGCATGCGCAGCAGCTCGCGGTAGCCCTCGTCGAACTCGTGGTTGCCCACCGAGGCGATGTCGAGGCCCATGGCGTTCATCGCCTCGACGGTCGGCTCGTCGTGGAAGGCCGCCGAGAGCAGCGGGGTGGCGCCGATCAGGTCACCGGCGGCCACGGTCAGCGTCGAGGCGCCCCGGGCGGCCGCGCCCTGGCGGAGCTGGTCGAGGTGGGTGGCGAGGTAGGCGCCACCGCCGGCGTTGACGTTGCCGGTCGGGGTGGCGATGCGCCCGCTGGAGGTCTTCGAGCCGTCGAGCTTCTCGAGCTGGCCGTGGAAGTCGTTGATCGCGAGCAGGTCGAGCTTGATGGTCTGCTGGCCCTTGGGGGTGGGCTTGGCCTCGGCGGCGAGCGTGAGGGGGAGGGCCAGGGCGGTGGTGGTGACGGCGGCTAGGCCGAGCGCGGCGAGGCGGCCGCGCGTGGTGGTGGGGGTCACGCGGGATCTCCAGGTGTGCGTGCGGAGCCGGTGGGCTCGCGGGTGGGGACCCGCGGGACGCTAGTCCGGGCCCCCGGGAAGGACCACACCCGGAAGGCAACGAACGGGTGACGATTTCGGGTCAGGGTCGCCGTTCCTGTGGAAGAACTGCGGTCCTTCGAGGCCCACCGGCGTGCTGCCGACGGCTCGCGCGCGGGATTGGTTAGGGTGAGCGCGCCGACGTGCTGGCTTCCCCACGAGCACCCGGCGCACCAGCAGCACGAGCAGTCCGGTCCGCCCACACGGCGAGGGAGCCCGCGTGTATCTCAAGAGCCTCACCCTCAAGGGGTTCAAGTCGTTCGCCTCCGCGACGACCCTCCAGCTCGAGCCGGGGATCACCTGCATCGTCGGTCCCAACGGCTCCGGCAAGTCCAACGTGGTCGACGCGCTCGCCTGGGTGATGGGCGAGCAGGGCGCCAAGTCGCTGCGCGGCGGCAAGATGGAGGACGTCATCTTC
>CAZKZQ010000039.1:0-20690 GCA_964557235.1 uncultured Nocardioidaceae bacterium | reverse complement strand
GCGACCAGGGCCTGATGTTCGGCTACGCCTGCGACGACACCCCCGAGCTCATGCCGCTGCCGATCATGGTCGCCCAGCGCCTCGCGCAGCGCCTGACCGAGGTCCGCAAGGACGGCACGCTCGGCTACCTCCGGCCCGACGGCAAGACCCAGGTCACCATCGAGTACGACGCCGAGGACCGGCCCGTGCGCGTCGACACCGTGGTGCTGTCCACCCAGCACGCCGACGACGTGGACCACCCGACGCTCGAGGCCGACATCAAGCAGCACGTGATCGACCCGGTGCTCGCCACCTTCGACCTCCCGTCCGACGGCTACCGCATGCTGGTCAACCCGACCGGCAAGTTCGTCGTCGGCGGCCCGATGGGCGACGCCGGCCTGACCGGCCGCAAGATCATCGTCGACACCTACGGCGGCATGGCCCGCCACGGCGGCGGCGCGTTCTCCGGCAAGGACCCGTCCAAGGTCGACCGGTCCGCGGCCTACGCCATGCGCTGGGTTGCCAAGAACGTCGTCGCCGCGAGCCTGGCGCGCCGCTGCGAGGTGCAGGTGGCCTACGCGATCGGCAAGGCGGCCCCGGTGGGCGTCTTCGTGGAGACCTTCGGCACCGGCGTGGTGTCCGACGAGCTGATCCAGAAGGCCGTCCTGGAGGTCTTCGACCTGCGTCCGGCCGCGATCATCCGCGAGCTCGACCTGCTCCGCCCGATCTATGCCCAGACCTCCGCCTACGGCCACTTCGGCCGCGAGCTGCCGGAGTTCACCTGGGAGCAGACCAGCCGGGTCGACGCGCTCAGGGCCGCCGCCGGCATCTGAGCCCGAGGCCTGGGGACAGCCGTCCCGGCCCGTCGGCGACGGCTGGTTGACTCGCCCCGTGACCCAGCCGGACCCGGAGACCCCGCAGCCCGCCGGGGAGCAGCTCGACCTGCTCCCCGAGCTGGCGCGTGCCCGGGCCGAGGCCCAGGAGCAGACCGAGCGCACCCGCGCCAAGGACCAGGCCCGGGGGCCCGACGCGGCCCCGGAGCTGCCCGTCGCGCGGGTGCTGGTCGACGTGCCCCTGGCGCACCTCGACAAGCCGTTCGACTACCTCGTCACCGCCGAGCAGCACGAGCAGGCGGTCCCGGGGTGCCGGGTCCGGGTGCGCTTCGCCGGCCAGGACGTCGGCGGCTTCCTGCTCGAGCGGGCGGCGGAGAGCGACCACCCCGGTCGGCTCGCGCCGCTGCGCAAGGTGGTCAGTCCCGAGCCCGTCCTGAGCCCCGAGGTGGCGCGGCTCAGCCTGCTCGTCGCGGAGAGATACGCCGGCACCCGCTCCGACGTGCTGCGACTCGCGGTCCCACCCCGCCACGCGAGGGTCGAGCAGGAGCCGCGGCGCGCGGTGCCCGACCCGATCCCTGCGCAGGACGCGGCGCCGCTGTGGGAGCACTACCCTCCCGGCCTGCTGGAGGGCCTGCGTGAGGGCGGTGCCCCACGCGCCGTCTGGACGGTCCTGCCGGGCGACGACGCGATGCGGGGGCTCGCCGACGCGGTCGCTGCCACGCTCGCCTCGGGACGCGGCGCGGTCGTCTGCGTGCCCGACCACCGCGACCTCGCGCGCGCCGACGCCGCCCTGACCGAGGTGCTCGGAGCCGGTCGCCACGTCGTCCTCTCCGCCGACCTCGGCCCGCCCGCGCGCTACCGCGCCTTCCTCGCGCTCTCGCGCGGCGACGTGCGCGTCGCCGTCGGCACACGCGCGGCGGCCTACGCCCCCGTCCACGACCTCGGCCTGGTCGCGCTGTGGGACGACGGCGACGACCTGTTCGCCGAGCCGCGCGCGCCCTACCCCCACACGCGCGAGGTCCTGCTGCTGCGCGCCCACGAGTCGTCGGCCGGCGCCCTCCTCGCGGCCACCTCGCGCAGCGTCGAGGCGGGGGTCCTCGTCGAGACGGGCTGGGCGCAGGACCTCGCCGCGCACCGCGACGTACGCCGTGAGCGCACGCCGCGCGTGAGCGTCACCGGCGCCACCGACAAGGAGGTGGAGCGCGACCCGTTCGCGCGCACGGCCCGCCTCCCCACGAGCGCGCACCGGGCGATCTCCGAGGGGCTGACCCGCGGCCCGGTGCTCGTGCAGACCCCCCGCTCGGGCTATGCCTCCGGACTGGTCTGCGACACCTGCCGCACGCCGGCCAGGTGCGCGCACTGCCAGGGACCGCTGCAGCAGCCGCGGTCGCAGGCCGCCCTGTCCTGCCGCTGGTGCGGCACCGAGACCACGGACCACCGCTGCGCCACGTGCGGCTCGACCGGTCTGCGTGCGGTCGTGCTGGGGGAGCGCCGCACGGCCGAGGAGCTCGGCAGGTCCTTCCCGGGCACGGCTGTCCGCCGGTCCAGCGCCGAGCGCGTGCTCGACGAGGTCGGCGGCGACAAGGTGCTCGTGGTGGCGACGCCGGGAGCCGAGCCGCCGGCCGAGGGCGGCTACGCCACCGTCGTCCTGCTCGACACCTGGCTGGCGCTCGCCCGGCCCGACCTGCGCACGGAGGAGGAGGCCCTGCGGCGCTGGGTCAACGCCGCCGCGCTCGCGCGTCCCGCGGGCGAGGGCGGACACGTGGTCCTGGTCGGCGACCCGGCGCTGCCGGTCGTGCAGGCGCTCGTGCGGTGGGACCCGGGCGGCTTCGCCGCCCGCACCGCACAGGAGCGCCGCGAGGCCCACCTGCCTCCGGGCGCCCGCATGGCGGTGCTCACCGGCGCCCCCGACGACCTCGCCGACGCGCTCGGCCGGCTCCGGCTCCCCCCGGGGGCCGACGTGCTCGGCCCCGTGCCCGACGAGACGTCCGAGGACGGCGGGGAGCGCGTCGTGGTCCGCGTGCCCCGGCGCTTCGGCCCGGCCCTGTCCGACGCGCTGCGCGACGTGTCCGGGGTGCGGGCCGCCCGCAAGCTCCCGGCCGTGCGCGTGCACGTCGACCCGTGGTCGCTGGGCTGACCGGCCCCACGACCGCCCACGGCCGCCCCACGGCGGCCTCCGTAGACTCGGTGCCGCCCCCGACGCCCCACACCCCGAGGAGCCCTGCTGTGGCCGTCCAGCCGATCCGCCTGTTCGGCGACCCGGTGCTGCGCACCAAGGCGACGCCGGTGGTCGACTTCGACGCCGAGCTGCGCCGCCTGGTCAAGGACCTCACCGACACGATGCTCGAGGCCCCCGGCGCCGGCCTCGCCGCGCCCCAGATCGGCGTCGGGCTGCGGGTCTTCACCTGGAACGTCGACGGCGAGGTCGGCCACCTGGTCAACCCCGACCTGAGCCTGTCGGAGGAGACGCAGGACGGCGACGAGGGCTGCCTGTCGATCCCCGACCTGACCTTCCCGTGCACCCGGGCGCTCCAGGTCGTGGCCCGCGGGTTCGACATGCACGGCGAGCCGGTGACCATCGAGGGCACCGACTACCTCGCCCGGGCGATCCAGCACGAGACCGACCACCTCGACGGGATCCTCTTCGTCGAGCGCCTCGACCGCGAGACCAAGAGGGCCGCGATGAAGGCGATCCGCGAGTCCGACTGGTTCGGCCCGCCGCCGACGATCAGGCAGAGCCCGCACGCCACGCGCGGGCTGGCGCTGTGAGGCGACGCTGACGTGCGCGTCGTCTTCGCCGGCACCCCCGAGGTCGCCCTCCCGTCGCTGCGCGCGATCGCGGCGTCGCCGCACGAGCTGGTCGGCGTCGTCACGCGTCCCGACGCGCCCGCGGGCCGAGGTCGCCGGCTCGTCGCGAGCCCCGTCGCCGACCTCGCCGAGGAGCTCGGGGTGCCGGTGCTCAAGCCGGGTCATCCACGCGAGGAGGACTTCCTCGACGCGCTGCGCGCGCTGGAGCCCGACTGCTGCCCGGTGGTCGCCTACGGCGCGCTGCTGCCGCAGTCCGCGCTCGACGTGCCGCGGCTGGGCTGGGTCAACCTGCACTTCTCGCTGCTGCCGGCCTATCGCGGCGCCGCCCCCGTGCAGCGTGCGCTGTGGGCGGGGGAGGAGTACACCGGCGCCACGACGTTCCGCATCGTGCGCGCCCTCGACGCGGGGCCGACGTACGGCGCGATGACCGAGCGCATCCGCCCCCGCGACACCTCCGGCGACCTGCTCGGCCGGCTCGCCGAGGGCGGCGCGCAGCTCCTGGTGGCGACGCTCGACGGCCTGGAGTCCGGGCAGCTGGAGGGGCGCCCGCAGCCCGAGGAGGGCGTGACGCACGCGGCCAAGGTCGAGGTCGCCGAGGCCGAGGTGCACTGGGACCAGCCGGCCTTCGCGATCGACCGGCAGGTGCGCGCGTGCACGCCGGCGCCCGGCGCGTGGACGACCCACGCCGGCGAACGGCTCAAGCTCGGTCCGGTCGAGCCGGTCGAGGAGCAGGCACCCGCGGGCGAGCTCGTGGTCCGCAAGCAGGAGGTGCTCGTCGGCACCGGCTCGACCGCCGTGCGCCTCGGGCTGGTCCGTCCCCACGGCCGCAAGGAGATGCCCGCCGCCGACTGGGCCCGTGGCGTCCGCATCGCCTCCGGCGAGCGGCTGGGATGAACGACCGGCCCCGTCCGGGCGGCAAGCGGCCCGGCCCGCGCAGCGGCGGCCGCCCACCCCGCCCCCGGCCCAAGGTCGACCCGGCCCGGCTCGCGGCGTACGACGTCCTGCGCGCGGTCGCCGCGGAGGACGCCTATGCCAACCTCGTGCTCCCGCAGCGGCTGGCCGCGCGGCACCTGAGCGGCCGGGACGCCGGGTTCGCCACCGAGCTGGCAGCGGGGACGCTGCGCCGGCAGGGCACGTACGACGCGATCCTCACCGCCTGCGCGCGCCGGCAGGTCGGACAGATCGACCCCCCGGTGCTCGACGCGCTGCGTCTCGGCGCCCACCAGCTGCTCGCGATGCGCGTGCCGTCGCACGCCGCGGTCGGCACGACCGTCGACCTCGTCCGCCAGGAGGTCGGCCACGGGCCGGCCGGCTTCGTCAACGCCGTGCTGCGCCGCGTCGCCGAGCAGTCGCTCGACGCCTGGGTGCGTGCGGTCGCGCCGGACCCGGCGAGCGACCCGCGAGGGTTCGCGGTGGTCGCGCACGCCCATCCGCGCTGGGTGGTCGATGCGCTCGCCGACGCGCTGGGGGAGCGCGGCGACGAGCTCGAGGCGCTGCTGGCGGCCGACAACGATCCGCCGCGGGTGACGCTCGTGGCACGGCCCGGGCTGGCCGCCCGCGAGGACCTCCTGACGCTCGAGGGCGCGGAGCCCACGCGCTGGTCGCCGATCGGGGTGACGCTGGCGAGCGGGGGCGATCCCGGCTCGCTCGCGCAGGTGCGGGACGGGCGCGCAGCGGTGCAGGACGAGGGCTCCCAGCTCGTGGCCCTCGCGGCCCTGGCCGTGCCGGTGACCGGCGACGACGAGCGCTGGCTCGACACCTGCGCAGGGCCGGGCGGCAAGGCGGCGCTGTGGGGGGCCGAGGCGGCGCTGCGCGGGGCGCACCTGCTCGCCGCCGAGCGCGCGCCGCACCGGGCCGCCCTGGTCGAGCGCGCGGTCGCCGCTGTCCCGGCCGGCACCGTCGAGGTGGTGACCGCCGACGGCACGCGACCGCCGTGGCCGATGGCGTCGTTCGACCGCGTGGTCGTCGACGCACCGTGCAGCGGACTGGGCGCGCTGCGCCGGCGCCCGGAGTCACGCTGGCGACGCACGCCCGCCGACGTCGAGCAGCTGGTGCCGCTGCAGCGCGAGCTCCTCGCGCGTGCCGTCGACGCGACACGACCGGGGGGCGTGACGGCCTACGTCACCTGCTCACCCGTCCTGGCCGAGACGGCCGGCGTCGTCGAGCACCTGCTGGGCTCACGCGACGACGTCGAGCTCCTCGACGCGACGGCCGTCGGACCGCTGGCAGGCGTGCCGGACCACGCCGGGCCGCTGCCCGGCACGGTCCAGCTCTGGCCCCACCGTCACGGCACCGACGCGATGTTCCTCGCGCTGCTGCGTCGTCGCTAGAGCCTCAGGGGCGACGGTCCAGGGGCTGCGTGCCCGGCTCGACCGGGTCCGTCCCCGGCTCGACGCGCTCGTGACCCGGGTCGACCTGGCTGAGCTCGGGGGAGTAGTCGTCCCCGCGGTGGTCCACCCGGGGGTCGACCTTGTCGGCGACACGCACGTGGTCCTCCGCGACCGCCTCCTGCTGGTGCGCCGCGAGACGGGCCTGCTCGGCCTCGCGCTCGGCACGCTCGGCCTCGATGCGCGCGACCTCGGCCCGCTCGTCGGCGGCCGCGGCGACCGCACGCTGCTGGTGCAGGTCGGCGACCTCCTCGCGGGCGCCCTCGCGGTGCTGCTCGGCCAGCTGCACGCGCTGCTCGCGCCTGCGCTTGCCGAGCAGGGCGATCACCGCCGCCACCACCACGAGCACGACGACGACGAGCAGGATGATCTGGACTGTGTCCACAGGGGACTCCTCTCGCGCGCAGGAGTCCGGCTGCCCGATGCGCCGGGAGGTCTCCTGCGCCCTCCTGCAGGGCCCCTACCCCGTCCCGGTCGCGCCAACCCCGGGCCACCGACCTCGGTAGGCTGCGCAGCGCCATGGGAATCCAGATCGCGCCGAGCATGCTGTCCTGCGACTTCGCCCACCTCGCCGAGGAGGCGGGGCGCATCGCCAACGCCGACTGGCTGCACGTCGACGTGATGGACAACCACTTCGTCCCCAACCTCACCCTCGGCGTGCCCGTCGTCGAGGCGCTCGGCCGGGCGACCGACACCCCGATGGACCTCCACCTGATGATCGAGGACCCCGACCGGTGGGCGCCGGCCTACGTCGAGGCGGGTGCCGGCTCGGTGACCTTCCACGTCGAGGCGGCCACCGCGCCCGTGCGGCTGGCCCGCGAGCTGCGCGCCAAGGGCGCCCGCGCCGGCATGGCGCTGCGCCCGGCCACGCCGGTCGAGCCCTACGAGGACCTGCTCGCCGAGCTCGACATGCTCCTGGTGATGACCGTCGAGCCGGGCTTCGGCGGCCAGAAGTTCCTCGACGTCTGCCTGCCCAAGATCCGACGGGCCCGGCAGCTGATCGACAAGCACGGCCTGGACCTGTGGCTGCAGGTCGACGGCGGCGTGTCCGCCGAGACGATCGAGCGGTGCGCGGAGGCCGGTGCCGACATGTTCGTCGCGGGCAGCGCGGTGTTCGGGGCCGACGACCCGGCGGCGATGGTGGACCGCCTGCGCGACCTCGCCGCGTCCGCGGGCGTCCGTGAGGCGTGACGCGCGTCTCGGCCGGACGCCGCTGACACCCTCACCGCGGGTGTGGCACGCTTTCCGGTGACGAGTGTTGAGCTCGCGTGCACTGGGATCGGTGAAATTCCGAGCCGGCGGTGACAGTCCGCGACCCGGTCACATCCAGTGACCGGTGGACCAGGTGGAACTCCTGGACCGACGGTGAGAGTCCGGATGGGAAGCGCACGCACGGCTCGGACCGCGCCCTGCTGGGTGCGTGTCCGTCCCGTCCGTCTTCCCTGCACGCCCCCGGTGACCGCGAGACGCGGACCGGAGAGGCGAGGCAGTGGACCACCAGGGCACCACCCGCGCGGAGCGTGAGGCGATGGCGCGCGCCCTCGCGCTCGCCGCGACGCCAGGTGTCCCCTTCGGCCCCAACCCCCGCGTGGGGTGCGTGCTGCTCGACGACGCCGGCCACGTCGTCGCGGAGGGCTACCACCGCGGTGCCGGCACTCCGCACGCCGAGGTCGACGCGCTGGCCCACGTCGCCGACGGGGCGACGAGCGGCCTCACCGCCGTCGTCACGCTCGAGCCCTGCAACCACACCGGCCGCACCGGTCCGTGCAGCGAGGCGCTCCTCGCCGCCGGCGTACGACGGGTGTTGCACGCGGTGCCCGACCCCAACGCCGAGGCGGCCGGGGGAGCGCAGCGACTGCGTGAGGCCGGCGTCGAGGTCGAGTCGGGACTGCTCGCCGACGAGGCGGCGCGGCTCAACCGCGGCTGGGTGCACGGACTGACCCACGGGCGGCCGTTCGTGACCTGGAAGCTGGCGACCAGCCTCGACGGGCGCAGCGCCGCCGCCGACGGCACCAGCCGCTGGGTCAGCAACGCCGCCTCGCGCCGCGACACCCACCGCCTGCGCGGCGAGGCCGACGTGATGATGGTCGGCACCGGCACGGTGCTGGTCGACGGGCCGCGGCTCAACGTCCGCGACGCCGAGGACCGCCCGCTGCCGCGCGAGGCCCAGCCGCTGCGCGTCGTCGTGGGGGAGCGGCCGGTGCCCGAGGGCGCCGACGTCCTGGACGACTCGGCCGAGACCTGGGTGACCGGCACGCGCGACCTGACGACGGTGCTCGGCTCGTTGTTCGACCAGGGCCGCCGCCACGTGTTCCTCGAGGGCGGCCCGACCCTGGCCGGCGCGTTCCTCGAGGCGGGCCTCGTCGACGAGGTCGTCGCCTACGTCGCCCCGATGTTCCTCGGGGCCGGTCTCTCCTCCGTGCGAGGGCTGACCGTCCCGACCATCGCCGAGGCCCTGCGCCTCGACGTGCTCGACGTCGCCACCCTCGGCGACGCCCCCGACCTCGACGTGCGGCTCACCATGACGCCGCGGAAGCAGGAGGCCTGATGTTCACCGGCATCGTGGAGGAGCTCGGCACCGTCGTCGCGCTGGAGAACCAGAGCGACGCGCTGCGGCTCACCGTGCGCGGACCGCTCGTCACCTCCGACGCGTCGCTCGGGGACTCGATCGCGGTCAACGGCGTCTGCCTGACCGTCGCCGAGCTCGACGGGGACTCCTTCACCGCCGACGTGATGCGCGAGACGCTCGACAAGAGCAGCCTCGGCGCCCTCGCACCGCAGGCCGAGGTCAACCTCGAGCGCGCGATGACGCTGCAGGCGCGGCTCGGCGGGCACCTCGTGCAGGGACACGTCGACGGCGTCGCGGAGATCCGCGGCCGCACCCCGAGCGAGCACTGGGAGGTCGTCGAGGTCTCGCTGCCGCCGCACCTGTCGACGTACCTCGTCGACAAGGGGTCGATCACCGTCGACGGCGTCTCGCTCACGGTCGTGCGGGTCGACGACGCCCGCGGCAGCTTCACGGTCTCGCTGATCCCCGAGACCCTCGCCCGCACCACCCTCGGCCGGCGTCAGCCGGGCGAGCCGGTCAACCTGGAGGTCGACGTGGTCGCCAAGTACGTCGAGCGCATGCTCGGCCCCCGCCTTCGAAAGGACGGCTCCGCATGAGCTGGGAGGACAAGATCCGCCTCGACAGCGTCGAGGACGCGATCGCCGACATCGCCGCCGGCAAGGCGGTCGTGGTCGTCGACGACGAGGACCGCGAGAACGAGGGCGACCTGATCTTCGCCGCGAGCCGGTCGACCCCGGAGCTGATGGCGTTCACGATCCGCCACTCCTCGGGCGTGATCTGCGTGCCGATGCCGGGCGACATGCTCGACCGGCTGGAGATCCCGCTGATGACCCCGCACAACAAGGACAAGATGCGGACGGCCTACACGATCTCCGTCGACGCCCGCGACGGCGTCAGCACGGGCATCAGCGCGGCCGACCGCTCGCGCACCGCGCGCACGCTCGCCGACTCCGCGACCGAGCCGTGGGAGATCACGCGACCGGGCCACGTGTTCCCGCTGCGCTACCGCGAGGGCGGCGTGCTGGCCCGCCGCGGCCACACCGAGGCGGCGGTCGACCTGGCGCGCATGGCGGGGCTGACGCCCGCGGGCGTGCTGGTCGAGGTGGTCAACGACGACGGCACGATGAAGCGCGGCCAGGAGCTGCGCGACTTCGCCGACGAGCACGGCCTCAGGCTGATCTCGATCGAGCAGATGGTGCACTACCGCCGGCGTCACGAGAGCCACGTCGAGCGGGTCGCGGTGACCAACCTGCCCACGCGCTTCGGCGACTTCACCGGCTTCGGCTACCGCATCGCGATCGACGACTCCGAGCACGTCGCGCTGGTGTACGGCGACCCGGCGGCGCTCGAGGACGGCGAGGGCGTGCTGTGCCGGGTGCACTCGGAGTGCCTCACCGGCGACGTGTTCGGCAGCAGCCGCTGCGACTGCGGCCCGCAGCTGGACGAGGCGATGGAGCGCATCGTCCAGAACGGCAGCGGCGTCGTGGTCTACCTCCGCGGGCACGAGGGCCGCGGCATCGGGCTGCTGGCCAAGCTGCAGGCCTACGAGCTCCAGGACGGCGGCCGCGACACGGTCGACGCCAACCTCGACCTGGGCCTGCCCGCCGACGCACGCCACTACGGCGCGGCGACCCAGATCCTCAAGGACCTGGGCATCCGGTCGGTGCGGCTGCTGACCAACAACCCGGCCAAGACCGAGGGCCTGGAGGACTACGGCGTGCACGTCGTCGAGCGGGTGGGCCTCACGCCCCACCCCAACGACCACAACCTGGAGTACCTCCGCACCAAGCGGGACCGCATGGGCCACGTCCTCCCGGACCTCGCCCTCACCGACGACGAAGGAGCCAAGGCATGAGCGGGGAAGGATCGCCGACCGCGGGGTTCGCCGCCGAGCCGGTCGACTGCAGCGACCTGCGGGTCGCGGTGGTCGCGGCCAGCTGGCACGACCAGGTGATGGACGGGCTGCTCGCCGGGGCGCAGCGCGCGCTGGCCGACTTCGGCGCCGAGGCGCAGGTCGTGCGCGTGCCCGGCTCGTTCGAGCTCGCGGTCGTCGCCGACGGCCTGGCCCGCGCGGGGCACGACGCGGTCGTCGCCCTGGGCGTCGTCATCCGCGGGGGCACGCCCCACTTCGACTTCGTCTGCGACGCCGCGACCGCCGGTCTCAACCGGGTCGCGCTGGACCACGGCGTCGCGGTCGGCTTCGGGCTGCTCACCTGCGACACCGAGCAGCAGGCGCTCGACCGTGCGGGGCTCGAGGGCTCCTCGGAGGACAAGGGCTACGAGGCCACCGCGGCGGCGCTGCTCACCGCCCGGACGCTGCGCGCGATCCGTGCAGCCGACCGTGGATAGGGTTGTGCGCGTGAAGACGTTCGAGGAGCTCTGGGCCGAGCTCAGCGACAAGGCGGCCACGCGCCCCGAGGGCTCCGGGACCGTCCGGCAGCTCGACGCCGGCGTGCACGCGATCGGCAAGAAGCTGGTCGAGGAGGCCGCCGAGTCGTGGATGGCCGCGGAGCACGAGACCCCCGAGCGCGCCGCCGAGGAGATCAGCCAGCTGCTCTACCACGCGCAGGTGCTGATGCTCGCCTCCGGACTGACCCTCGACGACGTCTACGCCCACCTCTGAGGTCCCCGTCATGACACCCACGAGCCCCGTGCTCCCGCCGCCCACCGCCGGCCCCGGCGGAGCGCCGCTGCGCATCGCCGTGCCCAACAAGGGCTCGCTGAGCCAGGCCGCCTCCGACATCCTGCGCGAGGCGGGCTACAAGCAGCGCAACGACCCCAAGCAGCTCGCGCTCACCGACCCCGACAACGGCGTCGAGTTCTTCTACCTGCGCCCGCGCGACATCGCGCTCTACGTCGGCGAGGGCACCCTCGACCTCGGCGTCACCGGCCGCGACCTGGTGCGGGACTCCCGCGCCAAGGCCGAGGAGGTCATGCCGCTGGGGTTCGGCCGCTCGTCCTTCCGCTTCGCGGCCCGGCCGGGCGTGCTGGGGGCGGACGCCGGCGACCTGGCCGGCAAGCGCATCGCGACGTCCTACCCCGGCATCGTCAAGGGCTTCCTCGAGGAGCGGGGCATCGAGGCGACGGTGATCCGCCTCGACGGCGCGGTCGAGACGAGCATCCAGCTCGGTGTCGCCGACGTGATCGCCGACGTCGTGGAGACCGGCAGCACCCTGCGCCAGGCCGGCCTCGAGGTCGCCGGCGAGGTGATCCTGACCTCCGAGGCCGTGCTGATCGGGCGCGCGGGCGCCGAGCACGCCGGCGTCGAGGTGTTCCTCCGGCGGCTCCAGGGCGTCCTGGTGGCGCGGAGCTACGTGATGATGGACTACGACCTGCCCGCCGACCGCACCGAGGAGGCGCTCGCGCTGACCCCCGGCATCGAGAGCCCGACCGTGGCGCCCCTGCACAAGGAGGGCTGGGTCGCGGTGCGCTCGATGGTGCCGCGCGCACAGGCCCAGCGCATCATGGACGCGCTCTACGAGATCGGGGCGCGGGCGATCCTCACCACCGACATCCATGCCTGCCGACTCTGAGCCCGCCGCCCCCGCGCCGGACCCCTCCGCCGGGCTTCCGGTGAGGTTCCGCCCGCTCGGGGTGCGCATCGCCGCGGTCGCGTTCGGCGCCATGCTCTTCGGGGTCGGCGCGGCGATCTGGATCTCGTTCCCCGACGACATCCGCGACGCCTTCACGATCTCCCAGCGGGTGACGGTCCTCGCCATGGGAGCGGGGGCGCTGGTGATCGGGCACGCGTTGTCGCGCTGCCGCGTCGACGCCGACGCCGACGGGCTGCTGGTGGTCAACGGCTACCGCTCCCACCGGCTCCAGTGGGCCCAGGTGCTCGCGGTGCGCATGCTGCCCGGCAACCCCTGGGTCAGCCTCGACCTGGCCGACGGCACGTCCCTCTCGGCGCTCGGCATCCAGGGCTCCGACGGCGCACGGGCGCAGCGACAGGTGCGCACGCTGCGCGCCCTCATCGACGCCCACGCCGCCCCCGAGCCCGGCCCCTGACGTGCGCGCGTTCCTGCACGTCGGGCTGCAGAAGACCGGGACGTCCTACCTCCAGAGCCACCTGTGGGACAGCCCGGAGCAGCTCGCCGAGCAGGGTGTGCGGATGGTGCCCGCCGACCGGGTCCAGGCCTTCCGGCTGAGCCGGGCCGTGGTGGCCGAGGACCCCGCCGAGGTGCCTCCCGCCGCGGCCGGCTCGATCGAGGCGCTGTTCGAGGACGTGGCCGCTGCCACCGAGCCCGTCCTCCTGCTCAGCCAGGAGGCGCTCGCCTCGGCCGGCGCCGACCGGGCCGCCCTGCTGCGCGACGTGTTCACCGGCCGCGAGCTCCACCTCGTGGTCACCGTCCGCGACCTCGCCCGCCAGCTGCCGTCCGCCTGGCAGCAGCGGGTCAAGAGCCGCGGGAGCATCGCGCTGCCGGCGTTCGTGGACCTCGTCCGGTCACGAGGGGAGGGGTCCGAGGTCTTCTGGCGCCACCACGACCTCGTCGCCGTGCTCGAGCGCTGGGCCACCGGGCTGCCTCCCGACCGCGTCCACGTCGTCACCGCGCCGCCACCGGGATCCGCGCCGGAGCTCCTCGCCGAGCGGTTCGGCGAGGTCGTCGGCGTCGACTTCACCCGGCTCCACGCCGACGACCTGCGCACCAACGTCTCCCTCGACCCGGTGCAGGCCGAGATGCTGCGCCGGCTCAACCTGCGCGGCCGCATCTTCCAGCGCCGTGGCGCCCACGCCCGCATGGTCAAGCAGGTGCTGGCCGGCCAGGTCCTCGCCCCCCGGCGCGGCGGTTCGCTGCTGACCCCACCGGAGGCGGCCGGGTGGTGCCGCATCGAGGCGGAGAGCCAGATCGCGCACGTCCGCGAGCGTGGCTACTCCGTCCACGGCGACCTCGACGACCTCCGCCCGCGCGAGGTCTCCTTCGGCCTCTCCCAGGACGTGAGCGACACCCAGGTGCTCGACCTCGCGCTCGACACCGTCGCCGAGCTGCTCCGGCGGCTCGACCACGCGCAGCGGGTCAACAAGCGCCTGAGGAGCTGACCCCGACCACCGACCCGGTCGTCCCGTCGACGACCACGTCGGCCCGCTCCTCGGTCCGCGCGCGCGCCAGGTGGGCGGACTCCACGTCGAGCCACCGCAGCCAGTGGTCGCGCAGCGCCTCGCCGTCGCGCTCCAGTCCCCGCCGCAGGCGCTCCTCGCGCGGGGCCGTGACGAGCACGCGCAGGGTGACCACGTCGTCGTACGCCGGGTCGGCGGAGCCGACGCCCTCGAGCACGACCAGGTCCCCGGCCTCGACGACGTGCTCCTCGGCGTGGGCGCCGAGGTCCCAGTCGTAGCGGCGGTACGACGCGCGGCCGGTCCGCGCGAGCCCGGACACGAGGGGCACGGTCACCTCGTGCAGGTGCGGGAGCCCGGACCAGCCGGGATAGAGGTCGTCCATGTGGACCGTGCACGCGCGCAGCCCGGCGTCGAGGGCCGCGCGCTCCAGCAGGGCGGCGGCCGTCGTCTTGCCCGACCCGGCGAAGCCGTCGACGCAGACCAGACGCGAGCCGCCGGCGAGGTGGCCCGGACGGCCGAGCGCGACGTCGAGCAGCTGCCGACCGAGTGCGGTCACGAGATCCCGTGCTTGCGCAGGATCGCCTCGATGTCGTCCTGGTCCTCCACGACGCTGTCCTTGCCGCGGCCCCGGCCGCGACCGCTCGGAAGGCTCTCCTGGCGCGGCGCACCGGGAGCCGCAGGCGCCGAGGGGCGGGTCGGGGAGTCGCCGCGGCGACGGGTGCGGGCCTGGACCAGCCCGCCCACCACCCACAGGACGACGGCGACGCCGGCCACGACGACGCCGAGCCAGACGGAGGGGCTGAACACCAGGCGCACGGCCCAGTCACCGAGCGCGTCGGCGATCTCCGCGAGCAGGCGCAGCAGGCCGGTCAGCGCAGCGGCCAGGGGGAGCAGGCTCCAGGCCGCGACGCGCAGGCCGCGACCGGCGCCGCGACGCGACCACACGAGGACCGAGGCGAGGAGGCCGGCCACGGTGAGGGCGGCGCCCAGCGCCAGCCAGGTCAGGGAGTCGGTGCCGGAGCCCATGGGAGGAGCCTACGCAGGCGGTGGGACCCCGGTTGGGATGATGGACCCGTGAGCCAGCCACCGACCGGCAGGCGCCTCCTCGACACCGGCTTCGGCGACGACGACGGCACCGCCGACCCGCGCGTGAGCGCCGCCCTCGCGGCGTACGACGCCGACCCCGACGCGCTCGGGCGCGAGACCCTCGCGGTGCTCCAGGACAGCCGCCTGCTCGTGCCCGTCGTGGCCGTGCTCGGCGAGGTCGAGGTGGGCGAGGACGGGCTCGCCCGTGACAAGACCTCCGACATGGCGACCGTGCTGATGCAGGGCCCCGGCGGACGCACCGCCCTGCTCGCCTTCACCTCGATGGCCGCCCTCCAGGCCTGGCGCGCCGACAGCAGGCCCGTGCCCGTGGCGGTCGCAGCCGCTGCACAGGCGGCCCGCCACGACGGCGCCGACACCCTGCTGGTCGACGTGGCGGGACCGGTGAGGTTCGTGGTGCAGGACGACGACCTCCAGGCGTTGGCCGAGGGCTTCCGCCTCGTCGACGTCGGCGGTCGGCTGTCGTGGACCAAGGTGGTCGACCCCACCTGACCCCACCTGAGCGGGCCGGAGCGAGCCCGAGCGCGCTCGATGTGCGCCGGGGTGGTCGGGCTTGTTAGCATGTGCTTGACCGATCCGCGTGCCCACGTGTCGCACCTGCCTCACCGGGCGCACGGATCCGACAAGCGGAGCCCAGCTCCCACCCGCACCGACCGCCAGGTCGTCGGGTCCCGGTCACCCGGTCCGCCTCCCGAGGTGGTCCCGGGCGAGACGTCGCACGTCTCCTGAGCGCGCGAGCGCCCGGGCGGAGCGCGCCGTCTGCCGGCCTCCGCTGTCGTCGACACGGGGGCCCTGGTGTTTTTCGGGGTCCGAGTCGCCGAGGTCGCACGATCCACGACACCAGGAGGACCCATCAGCACAGAGCTGCGCATCAACGACCGGATCCGCGTTCCCGAGGTCCGGCTCGTTGGCCCCAACGGCGAGACCGTCGGCATCGTCCGCATCGAGGACGCGCTCCGGCTCGCGCAGGAGGCCGACCTCGACCTCGTCGAGGTCGCGCCGATGGCGCGGCCGCCGGTGTGCAAGCTCATGGACTACGGGAAGTTCAAGTACGAGAACGCCCAGAAGGCCCGTGAGGCGCGCCGCAACCAGACCAACGTGGTCATCAAGGAGATGAAGCTCCGCCCCAAGATCGACGCGCACGACTACGAGACCAAGAAGGGTCACGTCGTGCGGTTCCTCAAGCAGGGGGACAAGGTCAAGATCACGATCATGTTCCGCGGTCGCGAGCAGCACCGCCCCGAGCTCGGGTTCCGGCTGCTGCAGAAGCTCGCCGAGGACGTCACCGAGCTGGGCTTCGTCGAGTCGTCGCCCAAGCAGGACGGCCGCAACATGATCATGGTCCTGGGCCCGCACAAGAAGAAGGCCGAGGCCAAGGCCGAGGTCAAGGCCGCCAAGGTCGAGCGCGCCGCCGAGCGTGCGGCCGAGCAGGAGGCCGAGCGGGCCGAGCAGCGCGAGCGCGCCGCCGCGGCCGCTGCGGAGCCCAAGACGGACAAGCCCAAGCGTCGCAGCGAGAGCCTCGACGCCGACACCGACATCTGAGCGTCGGCCCGCACAGGGCCGCCGGCCAGCCCAGACGGCCACCCGCCCCCGCGGGTGCGCCCAGCAGAGAACACGAAGGACGAACCAATGCCGAAGAACAAGACGCACTCCGGTGCGAGCAAGCGCTTCCGGGTCACCGGCTCGGGCAAGCTCCGCCGCCAGAAGGCCGGTCTGCGCCACAACCTGGAGAAGAAGCCCTCCACGATGACCCGTCGCATGTCGGGCACCACCGAGGTCTCCAAGAACGACACCAAGACCGTCCGCAAGCTGCTGGGCCGCTGAGCCCCGTCCGTACCTAGTCTCAGCCCGGCCTGAGCAACACCGAAGGAGAATCACGTGGCACGCGTGAAGCGGGCGGTCAACGCCCAGAAGAAGCGTCGTACGACTCTCGAGCGCGCCAGCGGCTACCGCGGCCAGCGCTCGCGCCTCTACCGCAAGGCCAAGGAGCAGGTCACCCACTCGCTGGTCTACAGCTACCGCGACCGCAAGGCGAAGAAGGGTGACTTCCGCAAGCTCTGGATCCAGCGGATCAACGCCGCGGCGCGCCAGCAGGGGATGACCTACAACCGGTTCATCCAGGGCCTGCGTCTCGCCGGCGTCGACGTGGACCGCAAGATCCTCGCCGACATGGCCGTCAACGACCCGGCAGCGTTCAACGTGCTCGTGGAGACCGCCAAGGCGGCCCTGCCCGAGGACGTCAACGCTCCCGTGTCCGCCTGACCCTCGGCACACCTCGAACGGGTGAGCTCCCTCGCCGACGACCCGCTGCTCTCCACCAGGAGCGGCCGGGTCAAGGAGGCGAGGAAGCTCACCCGTCGTGCTGTGCGCACCGAGCGCCGGCTGTTCCTGGCCGAGGGCCGGCAGGCGGTGCGTGAGGCGCTCGCCCTGCCCGGCTGCGTCCGGGAGGTGTACGCCGTCCCGGGCCGCCACGAGGACCTCCGCGCCGACGCCGAGCGGTCCGGGGTGCCGTGGTTCGACGCCGAGGAGTCGGCGGTCGCCGCGCTGAGCGACACCGTGACCCCGCAGGGCGTCGTCGCCGTGTGCGCCGCCCTCGACCGGCCGCTCGAGGACGTCCTGCCCGGGTCGCCGTCGCTGGTCGTGCTCTGCGCCGACGTGCGCGACCCCGGCAACGCCGGCACGGTGATCCGCTGCGCGGACGCGGTCGGCGCCGAGGCGGTCGTGCTGACCGGCGACGCCGTCGACGTGCACAACGGCAAGACCGTGCGCGCCTCGGTCGGCTCGGTCTTCCACCTGCCGCTCGCGCTGCACCACGACACCGCCGAGGCCGTCGCCGTCCTCAAGGCACGGGGGATCACCGTGCTCGCCGCAGACGGGTCCGGCGAGTCCGACCTCTACGCGATCGACGACCTGCTCCGTGGGCCGGTCGCGTGGCTGTTCGGCAACGAGGCCTGGGGCCTGCCCCCCGAGGTGGCCGCCCTGGCCGACCGCCGCGTGAGCATCCCGATCCCGGGCCGCGCCGAGAGCCTCAACCTCGCGACCGCTGCGGCGGTCTGCCTCTACGCGACGCACGCCGCGCGGCGCTGACCGGTCCCGGCCGCCTCACCCGCGCTGGCTGTCCCGCCTCAGCCGCCAGCCGTCACCGTCGGGCTCGACGATCGCCGCCTTCGTGGCCCGGTCGGAGGAGAGCGCGAACCGCGCGTTGCCGTCCTCGGTGTTGACGTAGTCCACCTTGCAGCGTGCCCGGGGCTCGGCGGTGAAGGAGCCGGGGATGGGCTCGCTCCACTCGGTGTCGCCCGGCTCGGCGACGACCGCCGCGCCGGTGCACCCGTCGGGACCCTCGGTCAGCGTCAGACGGACGTAGGTGCCGTCCGCGGTGCGCGCGACGGTCGTGCCCGGCGGCTGGGGGAGGCCCAGGCGGACCACCCCCTCCTCCGGGGTCCACGAGGTGAGGGGCCGGCCTGACACGGCCACGCCGCCCTCCTGGTTCACCTGCACGTCACCCACGACGTCGCGGACGAAGAACGTCTCCCAGGTGCGCAGGTCGGGCGACACGGCAACGGCGTACGCGTCGCCGCGGAAGTCGTTCTCGACCTTGCCGGAGTGGCAGACCAGGTAGACCGCATAGCCGTGGTCGCCGACCCGGCCGCCCTCCATGAAGGTGCAGCGGACGCCGGCCGGTGCCCCGGGCAGCACCTGCTGCGGCTCCCACGACTCCTCGCCCTGGAAGTGCGCCTGCACGGTGATCCGGCGGCCGTCGGGCGAGCCGTAGGCCAGGCTGTCCCAGCCGATGAACCCCGCGATGCCGAGGTCGCAGCACTGACCGCGGCCGCGGTCCGGTCCGGCGACGAGCCCGCTGGGGTCGTCGAAGGTCGTGGTCCACCTGTCGCCCACACGGACGAACCAGAACCCGTCGGTGCGGTGGTCGTCCGGCTCCACCCCGACCCAGTCGGCGCTGTAGGTCTGGAGGTAGGAGCGGCACTCCGAGGCGCCCCGCCCGGGCAGGGTCGCGGTCGTCGAGCCGGACTCGGCGAGGGTCCCCTTGCGCGGTTCGCTGGTGAGCAGCGTGTAGGTGCACGTGCGCCGCTCGCCCTCGCGTCCGGGCTCGCCCCGCACGAGCCGCAGCGACCCGTCGGGCGCGAGGACCGGTCGTGAGATCGCGGTGCGGCGCGTGAACGGGTCCTGCCAGGTCCACGTGGCGAACCCGGACCCGTCCTCCCACGCCAGGGCTCCCTCCTTGCTCCACCCGAACAGCACGACCTTGCCGTCGGGGGTCAGCTGCGGCTCGTCGACCGCGGCGTCGTCCTCGCCGACGGTCACCGACCTGCCCGTGTCGCAGCTGAGGTCGCGACAGGCCACCAGCACCTCGACGTCGCCGATGTCGGAGTCGTCGCTGGTGTCGTCGACGTAGGTCTCGACGATGGCGACCGTGCCGCCCGCCACCCGCACGGTGTTGTCGACCGCCTGGTTGACCCGGTCCTCGTGCACCGTCAGGGGGCGGCTCCACCCGTGCCCGTCCGGGTCGCGCCACTGGACGACCAGCTTGTGGCCGTCCGGCGACCCGATCGAGAACTGCGCGTCCCCGTCGGGCAGGTTGAGGAACCGGTTGCGCTCGCCCTTGTCGTCGTCGTACCGCACGAGCTTGTGGGAGTAGGTGCCGCCGACCGCCTCGCGCAGCGAGTCTCCCGCGACGACGTACGTCGTGCCGGCGGCCACGGCGAGAGCGGCGACGCCGACCAGGACCAGGCGACGGGACATGCCCGGAGTGTCGCACGCGACGGCTGGTGCGGAGGTGACGGAAGCGCGCGTGTGAGGGCTGGGAGACGCGGACCTGGGTAGGGTGCCCATATGTCGGGTTCGGGGGCGGGAGTGCCCGCCGGGTTCAGCGCCCTGGTGGCGGCCGGTCGGGGCAGTGAGCTGGCGCCGGACTTCGCCCTGTGCGAGCTGCTCCCGGACGGCGTGCTCATCGCCGACGAGGACGGCGTCGTCGTCAATGCCAACCGGCTGGCCGAGTCGATGCTCGGTGGTCGGCCGGTCGTCGGGCGCAGGCTCGCCGAGGTGATGGCGCTGCAGGACACCGAGGGGCACGGGTGGATGGAGTGCACCCGCCCCTACGACGGCCTCGCGATCCGCCGCCAGATCAACGAGAGCGCCTGGCTCCTCGCCGACGGCACCGAGCTGCTCGTCACCGCCAAGCTCGCCCGCGAGTCCCGCGGCGGGCCGGTGAAGGCCGTGGGGGTCTCGTTGCGCTCGGCCCACGCCCGCGAGCGCCTGGACCGCGAGCGCTCCGACCTGGTCGCGACCGTCGCCCACGAGCTGCGCTCGCCACTGACCGGGGTGCGCGGGTTCACCGCGACGCTGCTGGCGCGCTGGGACCGGTTCAACGACGACCAGAAGAAGATGATCATGGAGTCGGTCCACACCGACACCGACCGGTTGACCCGGCTGATCGCCGAGCTCCTCGAGATCGCCCGCATCGACACCAACCGGCTCACCCTGCACGTGCAGGCCTTCGACCCGCGCACCGTGCTCGACCGTGTGGTCGCCTCCGCCCAGGCCGGCACCGGCCGCGAGGTCGCGGTGGAGGGCGCGGTGACCTCGCCGCACATCCTGGCCGACCCCGACCGCTTCGCCCAGGTGCTCACCAACGTCGTCGACAACGCCCTGCGCCACGGTGAGGGCCAGGTGACGATCACCGCGCTGCCGCCCGACACCGAGGCGCAGACCCTGACCCTCGCGGTCGAGGACGAGGGCGAGGGCATCGATCCCGAGATCCGGCGTCGCGTCTTCACGAAGTTCTGGAAGTCCGGCGCGCGCGGCGGGTCCGGGCTCGGGATGTACCTCGTCCACGGCCTGATCACCGCCCAGGGCGGCACGGTCGAGATCAAGGACGCCGCCTCCGGGGGCGCCCGCATCGAGCTCACCTGGCCCCTCGCAACAGTTGCCAACTCTGT
>CAZKZQ010000038.1:17883-20907 GCA_964557235.1 uncultured Nocardioidaceae bacterium | reverse complement strand
GTCCGAGTGGCGGAACACACGCCCGGATGCTGGACCCAATGGTCGCGTTCGTCCGATCCGGCGACCTACTCTGGTCAGGTGCTGTCGACCATGCTGACCCGCCGCCGCGCAGTGGACCACTGCCGCGTGCGCTCGTCGCTGTGTCGTGGGGCCTGACCTTCGCGTCCCCCCACCCCCTCCTCAGGAGTCCACAGCATGTCCACGTCCTCTGACGCCGTGACCGGCGCCCGCACCGCCGCGCCCACCCCGGCGCACACCACCGCGTCCACCTCGGGCCGCCCCGACGGCGGCCCGCAGGTCGACCCCCGCGGCCAGCGCTTCGCCGCCTGGCTCACCGCCGTCGTGTTCGTCGCGGTGCTCGTCGCCGCACCCTCCGCCCTGACGACCGGGCTGCTGGTCGCGCAGGCCCTGGTCTTCCTGACCGGCGTCGCGCTCGGGCCCGCCCGGACGCCGTACGCCTGGCTGTTCCGCACGTTCGTGCGGCCGCGCATCGGCCCGCCGGCCGAGACCGAGTCGGCGCTGCCGCCGCGGTTCGCGCAGGGCGTCGGCCTGCTGTTCGCGGTCGTCGCGCTCGGCGGCGCGCTGGCCGGCGCGACCGTCGTCACCCTGGTCGCCGCGGGCATGGCGCTCGCCGCGGCCTTCCTCAACGCGGCCTTCGGCTTCTGCCTCGGGTGCGAGATGTACCTCCTGGGCCTGCGCGTGATCCCGCGCGACCGGCTCTCCCACGCCGCGACGGTGCTCCGCGACTCCGCGGTGCACTGACCCCCCACCGAAAGGTTTCCATGGCTCGCGCTGACGTGCTCGTCGACCCGGACTGGGTCGAGCAGCACCTGGACGACCCCCGCGTCGTCCTCGTCGAGGTCGACGAGGACGTCGAGGCCTACGACCACGGCCACATCAGGGGAGCGCTCCGGTTCGACTGGACCCGCGACCTGCAGGACCAGGTGATCCGCGACTTCGTCGACCGGGCCCAGTTCGCCAAGCTGCTGTCGGAGCACGGCATCGGCAACGACGACACGGTCGTGCTCTACGGCGGCAACAACAACTGGTTCGCGACCTACGCCTACTGGTACTTCAAGCTCTACGGCCACTCCGACGTCCGCATCCTCGACGGCGGTCGCAAGCGCTGGGAGCTCGAGGCCCGCGCGCTGACCACCGACGTGCCCGTGCGCGAGGCGACGTCGTACGACGCGGCGGCGCAGGACACCGGCCTCCGCGCGTTCCGCGACGAGGTGATCTCCGCGATCGGCCGCGCCAACCTGGTCGACGTGCGCTCGCCCGACGAGTACTCCGGCCGCCTCCTCGCCCCCGCCCACCTCCCGCAGGAGCAGGCGCAGCGGGCCGGCCACATCCCCACCGCGATCAACGTGCCGTGGAGCCGGTCGGCCAACGAGGACGGCACCTTCAAGTCCGACGAGCAGATCCGCGAGATCTACACCGCGGCCGGGCTGGTCCCCGACCGCGAGACGATCGCCTACTGCCGCATCGGTGAGCGCTCCGCGCACACGTGGTTCGTGCTCAGCGAGCTGCTCGAGCTGCCCGGCGTGAAGAACTACGACGGCTCGTGGACGGAGTACGGCTCGCTCGTCGGCGCCCCCATCGTCCGCGGCGACCAGCCCGGGGACCCGCTGTGACGCTCGGTCCCGTGGGCTCGCTGCCGGTCGGGTGCGCGGCGCCTCCCGGCGGGCTCGACCTCGACTCGTTGCCGCCCGGCGTCGCCGAGCGCGCGACCGTCGTCCAGGGCACGGTGAGCGCCGCGGGGTCGCCCGTCGCGCGGGCCTACGTCCGGCTGGTCGACCGGCACGGCGACTTCGTGGCCGAGATGCCGACCGGTCCCGACGGGGGCTTCCGGTTCTTCGCCGCTCCCGGCGAGTGGGCGCTGCGCGTCCTCACCCCCGGCCGCGAGGTGCACGAGCACCGTCTGGCGCTGGAGCTCGGCGCCCGCGAGACCGTCGACGTCACCCTCTGACCCGGTCGGGCCCCGGCTCCGCCGGGGACCGCCTCGTCCGCTCGCGAACGCGCTATGGCGCGTCCGCACCCGGACGAGGCGGGTTCAGGGGGAGTCGAGGATCAGCGTGATCGGCCCGTCGTTGACCAGGGCCACGTCCATGTGGGCGCCGAAGACCCCGCGCTCCACGTGGGCTCCCAGTCGGGTCAGCTCGCCGCACACCGCGTCGTAGAGCGGCTCGCTCACCGGCCCCGGGGCGGCCGCGGCCCACGTCGGGCGCCGCCCCTTGCGCGCGTCGCCGTACAACGTGAACTGGCTGACCACGAGCACCGGTGCGTCGATCTCGGAGGCCGACCTCTCGTCGGCGAAGAGCCGCGTCTCCCAGACCTTGCGGGCGATCCACGCGACCTCGGCCTGCCCGTCGTCGTGGGTCACGCCGAGCAGCACGAGCAGGCCCGGCCCCTCGATCGCACCGACGACCTCGCCCGCCACGGTGACCGACGCCGACGAGACCCGCTGCACGACTGCACGCATGGGCGCAGTCTCCCAGCCACCGGGACGCGCGCCGCCGCGGTGCTACGGTCCGGCGCATGTCGAGGATCGGTGACTACGCGCCGGACGACCTGGTGTCGTGGTTCGGGCTGTCGGAGCGGATCGGCGGTGCGCTCGGGGCGTACGCCGACGCGGTCTATCGCCACAACCGCCTGGCGCCGCGCGTCCGTGAGCTGGCGCGCATGGTGATCGCCCACGACAACGAGTGCGAGGTCTGCGAGCACACGCGGCTGTCCGACGGGGTCGAGCTCGGCCTCGACGAGGACTTCTACGCCCACGTGCGGGCGTGGGCGTCGTACGACGGCTACTCCGACGCCGAGCGGGTCGCCGCCGAGTTCGCCGCACGCTTCGCGCGCGACCACACCGGCCTCCGCGAGGACGAGGACTTCTGGGAGCGCTGCCACGCGGTGTTCTCCGACGAGGAGATCGCCGACCTGGCGCTGTCGTGCGCACTGTGGCTCGGCCAGGGCCGCGCGATGCGCGTGCTCGACGTGGGCCAGGCCTGCCGCCTCGTCCTCTGACCC
>CAZKZQ010000038.1:14850-17783 GCA_964557235.1 uncultured Nocardioidaceae bacterium | reverse complement strand
GCGCGATGCGCGTGCTCGACGTGGGCCAGGCCTGCCGCCTCGTCCTCTGACCCCGGGGGTCAGTAGACGAGGGCCTGGGCCCCCTCGGCCAGGGCCTCCTCGACGAACGTCGCGGCGCCGGCGATGCGAGCCCCGGACACCAGGTCGTCGAGGACGAGCGAGCGGCGGGCGGCGCACTGGCCGCAGACGGTGAGCGACCCCAGCGCGAGCACCCCCGACAGCAGCTCGACCAGCGGCGGCGCGAGCTCGAGCGAGAACGCCTCCGCCCGACCCGGGACCGCCAGCCAGACCGCCTCGCCGGTCAGCCACAGCGACACCGGCACCCCGGAGGCGGCTGCGGTGGCCGCGACCGTGAACGCCTGGTTGACGCGTTCGGGCTCGTCGGCACCGGCGGTGAGCTTGACCACGAGCGACCTCTGGGACGTCATGGCCCGCACGCTATCCCCGGTACGATCACAGGGATGGAGCCCGTCCTCGTCGCCCTCATGGTCATCCTGCTCCTGCTGGGTGGCGTCGTGGCGATCTACCTCCTGCGCAAGGCTGTCGACAGCCAGCAGGACCGCTGACCGGCCCGATCCACCGATCCACCAGCAACGACGAAAGACAGACCAGCGTGCCTTTCGAGATCCCCGACAACATCCACCCCAACTGCGCCCCCCTGGCCTGGCTGCTCGGCGGCTGGCGCGGCAACGGCGAGGGCGACTACCCCACGCTGGACAAGTTCACCTGGGGCCAGGAGCTGATCTGGCAGCAGGACGGCCGGCCGTTCCTCCACTACATGGCACGCGCGTGGATCACCGACGCCGAGGGCAAGAAGGTCCGCGACGCCGCTCAGGAGACCGGCTTCCTGCGCTGCCACGAGGGCGGTGAGGTCGAGCTGCTGCTCACCCACAACACCGGCATCTCCGAGCTGTGGCACGGCAAGGTCGACGGCGCCCGCCTCCACCTCACCACCGACGCCGTCATGCGTGTGAGCACGGCCAAGGAGGTCACCGCGGGCCAGCGGATGTACGGCCTGGTCGAGGGCGACCTCTGGTACGCCATGGACATGGCCGCGGTCGGCCAGGAGCTGCAGCCGCACCTGTGGGGCAAGCTCGTCCGGCTCTGACCGTCGACGCGAAATGTCCTGATTTCCGGACACATCGGGCCGCGTCCCACTAGCGTTTCTGTCATCTCGGGGGAGAGGGAAACAGCCTTGATGCGTTCGTCGATGCGCGCTGCCCTGGCGGCTGTCGTGGCGTCCGTCGCCCTGCTCGGGACCCTCGGTGCGGGCGCGTCCGCCGCCACCGCGGCGACCCCGGCGGCCAGCTCCGTCACCGCCCAGAAGGGGATCCTCACGACCACCCGCTTCGGCATGTCGTACGGCGAGCGGCTGAGCCGCATGAGCCGCGCCGACCTCGACGAGGCCCTCGACGACGCCGTGCTGGTCGGCGTCCGGTGGATCCGGATGGACCTGTCCTGGACGACGATCCAGCCCGACGGCCCGGGGACCTATCGGTGGGCGGCCTTCGACCGCGTGGTCAACGGCGCCCGCGCCCGCGGCCTCAAGGTGCTGCCGATCCTCACCTGGACGCCCGACTGGGCCCGCGACGCCGGGTGCAAGCGGTTCTCCTGCCCGCCGCACAGCGCCTCGCAGTTCGCGCGCTTCGCCAAGGCGGCCGTGAAGCGCTACCAGCCCAAGGGCGTGCGGATCTGGGAGGTGTGGAACGAGCCGAACCTCGACACCTTCTGGCCGAACCCGAACCCCACCCGCTACGCCGCCCTCCTCAAGACGACGTACGCCGCGATCCGCTCGGTCGACGCCCGGGCCCAGGTCCTCCTCGGCGGGCTGTCGGCGCTGGAGAACCGCGCGCCGTCGATCGGTCCGCGCCAGTTCCTCACCTCGGTCTGCCGCGCCGGCGGCTGCCGCGCGATGGACGGCGTGAGCTACCACCCCTACACGTTCCCGTTCATCGCGAGCTACGACGCCGGCTGGTCGGCCTGGAGCAAGATCAACCAGACCGACTGGAACCTGCGCGGGATCCTCGACCAGTTCGGTTTCCCCCGCAAGCGCATCTGGGTGACGGAGTACGGCGCCCCGACCAAGGGGCTCGGCACCGCCGCCGACGGGCGCTGGGACACGATCACCCCGCTGACCACCCACGTCACCGAGGCCTGGCAGGCGGTCATCGCGACCGACGTGGTCGCCGAGGCCTCGCGCAACAAGGACGTCGCCGCGCTGTTCTGGTACACCAACCAGGACCTCGCGGTCACCGACCTCCGGGAGTCGTCGTTCGGCCTGCGCCGGCTCGACGGGGTGCCCAAGCCCGCCTGGGCCACCTTCGGCACGGCGGTCAAGGCCGCCTCGCTGGGCTGATCGGACAACTGTGTCGGGGCTCCGGTCCCGACCTCGCGGGGACCATGGGAACCAGTCCCCGTCGGTAACGTCCCGACGAGGTCCCGTGGCGCCCCAAGCGCCCGATTTTACCTTTACGTTCCTGTCACCCATCGGGGGAAGGGAAACCCACCAGCATGCGATCCACCTCGCTGCGCGCTTGCCTCAGCGCGCTCATCGGCCTCGTCGGCCTCCTGCTCGTCGCACAGGCCCTCGGCCTGTCCACCGCCTCGGCGGCCGGCAAGGGCGGCGCCAAGAAGCCCACCGCGCCGGTCTCCACGATCAGCCCGACCATCACATCACCGACGTCGACGTCGACGGCCACCGCCACAGCCACGGCCACGGCCACGCCGACCGCGACCACCACCAGCACACCCACCGCGACGAGCACGCCGACCGCGACGAGCTCGCCGACGGCGACCACCACGACGGTCGCCACGATCACGACGTCACCCACGCCGACGACCACGCCGACCGCCACGGTCGCACCCATCGCGCCGACCGCCACGACGCCGACCACCACGCCGACCGCCACGGCCCCGGCCGCACCCGCGCCGAC
>CAZKZQ010000038.1:2590-14750 GCA_964557235.1 uncultured Nocardioidaceae bacterium | reverse complement strand
CCACGACGCCGACCACCACGCCGACCGCCACGGCCCCGGCCGCACCCGCGCCGACCGCTCCGCGCATGGGCATGTCGTACGGCGAGCGGCTGAGCCGCATGACCCAGGCCGACCTCGACGCGACGCTCGACGACGCGGTCACCCTCGGCATCAACTGGATCCGCGCCGACCTCTCCTGGACCACGGTCCAGGGCGGCGGGCCGACGTCGTTCAACTGGTCGGGCTTCGACCGGGTCGTCGCGGCGGCCAACGCCCGCGGCATGAAGGTGCTGCCGATCCTGGCCTACACGCCGGCCTGGGCCCGTGACACCGGCTGCCTGAAGTTCTCCTGCCCGCCGGCCGACCCGGCCAAGTTCGCGGCCTTCGCGACGGCCGCGGTGACGCGCTACGCGGCGTACGGCGTGACGACGTGGGAGGTCTGGAACGAGCCCAACCTGGCGCAGTTCTGGCCCGTCCCGGACCCGGTGCGCTACGGCACGCTGCTGAGCACCACCTCCGCCGCGATCAAGAAGGCCGACCCCAGCGCGACCGTGCTGCTCGGTGGTCTCGCCGCCCTGGAGAGCACCAACGCCTCGATCGCGATCGGTCCGCGCGAGTACCTCAACGCGGTGTGCCTGACCGGCGCCTGCAGCACGGTGGACGCGGTCAGCTACCACCCCTACACGTTCCCCTACCCGGCGAGCTACTACGCGACGTTCTCGGCCTGGTCCAAGATGAGCGCCACCCCGACGTCGCTGCGCAGCGTCCTCGGACTCTTCGGGCTGGGCACGCTGCCGATCTGGGTGACGGAGTACGGCGCCCCGACCGACGGCGACGGCACCGCGGCCGACGGCACCTGGGCCTCGGTCACGCCGACCACGACCCACGTGACCGAGGACTGGCAGGCCTACATCGTCAAGGACGCGGTGGCGAAGGCCGACGCGGACCCGGGCATCCAGGCGTTCTTCTGGTACACCAACCAGGACCTCGTCGTCCCGACCCGCCGTGAGGCGTCGTTCGGCCTGCGTCGTCTGGACGGCACGGCCAAGCCGAGCTGGGCGGCGTACAAGACGGCGATCGCGCTCGCACGGTCCAACTAAGAGGGCCAGCTAGACCCCCCCGGCTGCTCCCGGGGAACCCCAGCAGCTGCGGTCGCGCGACCTTCAGGAGGGTCGCGCGGCCGCAGCGTCGCGGAGGACGTCGAGGGTGCCGGCGACGGAGTGGGTCCAGTCCCACCGCTCGACGGCGGCCTCGCGGCCGGCGGCGCCCATGCGGGCCAGCACGTCGGGCGAGCCGAGCAGGCGGTCGAGGGTTGCGGCAAGTGCCGCAGCGTCCCCGGCCGGCACGAGCTCGCCGTCGACGCCGGGTCGCACGACGAACGGGATGCCGCCGACGTCGCTGCCGACGACGGGGCGGCCGCAGGCCATCGCCTCGACCAGGGTCATGCCGAAGGACTCCGACTCGGTCAGCGAGGGCAGCACCACGACGGCCGCGGACTGGTAGGCCGCGACGAGCTCGGCGTCGTGCAGCGGGCCGCGCCAGACGACGCGGTCGGCGATGCCGAGCGAGGCGGCCTGCTCCTGCAGGAACGGCACGTCGTCGCCGTCGCCGACGAGCACGAGCCGGGCCTCGGGGTGGGAGAGGGACGCGAACGCCGAGAGCAGGGTGGCGACGCCCTTCCAGCGCGAGGTGCGCTGGATCCGGCCGACGAAGAGCACGTCCGACCCGGTCACCGGCGGGCCGGGCACGAACACCGTCGAGTCGACGCCGGGCGGCACGAGCCGCGCGCGACCCGTCCCGTGCGTGACGGCGACGGGGGAGACCGCGATCAGCTGGGAGGAACGCCGCATCACGCGTGGGAGCACCTGCCGCTCATAGGTCCGCAGCAGCGCGTCGACCGCGCCGCCGACGCCCTTGACCATCGACCCGGAGTGATAGGTGAGCACGACGGGCCGTCGGCCCGCGGCGTACGACGCGAGGTCGGGCAGCCCGGGCGTCGGGGCGTGGGCGTGCACGACGTCGATGCGGTGGCGGGCGAAGAGGCGACGCAGCTGCACCGGCCACCACCCGCTGACCGGGCTGTTGGACAGCTTGAGCCAGGGCGCGAGCCGCACGACGGTGACGCCGTCCTCCTCGGTCACGGAGGTCCGGCGCGAGGTGCCGGTCGTGACGACCACGACCTCGAAGCCGGGGTCGTCGCGCAGGGCGAGCGCCTCGTGGTGCGTGTAGCGCTCGAGGCCGCCCACGCTGGGTGGGAAGTACGGCGTCACGAGCGCGACGCGGATCGGCCGGTCGGCCATGGGTCCCCTCACTGGTCGGAGGGACCAGCCCCTCGGGCGACCCCTCGGGCGACTCAGAGAGCAGAGACCGCCCGGTGCTGAAGATAGGACAGCCGGCTCAGCTCGTGGCGGGTCTTGCGGATCCCGTCGAGGATGAGGGCGGCGGTCATCTCGAGGAAGGCGATGACGCCGAAGCCGATCGCGACCGTGAGCATCGGCAGGCGCGGGACCTGGCCGCTGTTGGCGTACTCCAGCAGCACCGGCACCGCGAACGCGACCGAGCACAGCATCGCGATCGTGGCGAGCACGCCGTAGAACATCAGCGGGCGCTCGTGGCGGGCGAGGTCGGCGATGAGGCGCAGGATCTTGAAGCCGTCGCGATAGGTGCGCAGCTTGCTCTCCGAGCCCTCGGGACGGTCCTTGAACCCGACCGGGAGCGACACCGTCGGGGTGCGCAGCGAGAGGGTGTGGACGGTCAGCTCGGTCTCGATCTCGAACTCGCGGGAGATCGCGGGGAAGCTCTTGACGAAGCGGCGGGAGAACACGCGGTAGCCGCTGAGCATGTCGCCGACGTTGGTGCCGAAGACGGTGCCGACGACGGCGTTGAGCACCTTGTTGCCGAACTCGTGGTTGGGGCGGTAGGCGCCGTCCTGGACGGGGGAGCGCATGCCGAGCACGTGGTCGTGGTGGCCCTGGATGAGGGCGCGGATCATGTCGGGGGCGGCGGCCGCGTCATAGGTGTCGTCGCCGTCGACCATGAGGTAGATGTCGGCGTCGACGTCGGCGAACGCGCGGCGGACGACGTTGCCCTTGCCCTTCATGGACTCGTGGCGGACGATCGCGCCGGCCTCGCGGGCCACCTCGGCGGTCTCGTCGGTCGAGCAGTTGTCATAGACGTAGACGACGATGCCGGGCACGTGGTGCAGCAGGTCGCGGACGACGGTGCCGATGCTCAGCGCCTCGTTGTGGCACGGGACGATGGCGGCCACGCGGTAGTCGGACCAGATGTGGTCCTCGACGGCCGTCTCCACGTCGGGCTGCAGCGTCTGGACGGCCTCGGCGGCCTGCCCGGGCACGGTCGCGAGAATCTCCGAGCCGGTCCCGTGAAGGTGCTGCTCCGATAGCGTGTAGGTCATGATCCCAAACCCCCCTAGCTCCCATACTTGGTGGCGTTGGGCAGGCAACGACCTGAGGGTGATTCGCGTTACGGATTGCCCGGGTAAAAGTTGGACATGCGACCGGGCAGCGTGCGATTAGTCGTCTTCGCCCACTTCTATCCCCCTCACGTGGGCGGGTTGGAGATCGTGGCCCAGCGCGTCGCGACGGGGTTGGCCGAGCGCGGCCATCACGTCGAGGTCCTCACGAGCGCGGCTCCCGGCCGCCCGGGCACGACCACCGAGCGGGGCGTGCGGGTGCGCCGTCTGCGGGTGGCCAACTGGTTCGAGTCACGGGGGATCCCGTTCCCGCTGTTCGGTCCCGCACTACTGCGGCACGCCTGGCGCTCGGTGCGCCGGGCCGATGTCGTGCACGTGCACGACATGCTCTACGTCTCCTCGTGGGTCGCCGCGCTGCTGTGCCGGGTCACGCGCACGCCGTACGTCGTCACGCAGCACGTCGGCATGGTCGAGCACCCCTCGCGGGTGGTCCGCCTGGTCCAGACCATCGTGCTGCGCACGGTCGGCTCGCTCGTGCTCACCGGCGCCGCCCGCGTGCTGCCGATCAGCCCGGTCATCGAGGAGTTCACGCACAGCAAGCTGCCCGGCGCGCGCACGCGGGTGCTGCGCAACGGCATCGACCGCACCCGCTTCCGCCCTGCCCGCCCCGGCGAGCGCGAGGAGATCCGACGGCTGCTCGGCCTGCCGCAGGACGAGGTGCTGGTGCTCTACGTCGGCCGCTTCGTCCCCAAGAAGGGGTACGACGTCGTGTCGCGTGCGGCGGGCGACGGCTATCGCCTGGTGTTCGTCGGCGGCGACCGGCCGGCCGACGTGCCGGAGTCCGCGGAGCGGATCTATCTCGGGGCGCTCGACCCCGACGTGACCGCCGACGCCTATCGCGCGTGCGACCTCTTCGTCTGCGCGAGCGTCGGCGAGGGGCCGATGACCCCGATGGAGGCGCTGCTGTGCGGCGCGGCCGTCCTCGTCAACGACGACCCGTCGATGCGCGCCCTCGGGCTGGGCGCCGGCGTCGAGGAGCTGCGGGTGACCCCCGAGGCGCTGCGCGAGCGGCTGACCGACCTCGCGCGCGACCCGGTCGCCCTCGAGGAGCTGACCGCCCGCGGACGCGAGGTCGCCGGCACCATCCCGACCTGGGAGGACTACCTCGACGTCTTCGAGTCCGAGCTCGCCGCGGCGCTGGCGGGCAGAGGGGTCGGCCGTGCTCAGGAAGCGTGAGGGTGGCGCGCGGCGCGTCCGCCGCTCGTCGGCCGCCCGCGTGCTCCGGGTGGTCGCGGGCGTGGTCGCCGTCGCGCTGGTCGCCGCGGTCATCGTGTGCGTCCAGCAGGTCTGGCGGGTCTCCGACGACGTGCAGTCGGCCCTCGACGTGCCCGGGGAGTTCTGGAAGGACGAGGTGACCATCGCCTCCGTCGACGGCGACGAGGTCACCCTCGCGATCAAGCCCGGCGGCCCGACGTGGCTCCGCGCCGGCGACGTGTGGGGGCTCGACTGGGGCAAGGGCTGGGGCCAGGTCGGCGAGGTCCTCGACCAGAGCGGCGAGGACGAGGACCTCGAGGTCACCCGCACGCTGCGCGTGCTCGGCGGCCGACCGCCGACCGACGGGGTCGTCGCGCGCTACACGCGCGAGGGCTATCCCCGCGACGCGCGCCGGGTCTTCGACGGTGTCGAGGAGGTCGACGTGCCCGGGCCGTCCGGCCCGCTGCCGGCGTGGTTCGTGCCGGGGCGCGGGAGGACGTGGGCGATCCTCGTGCACGGCCGCGGCGCCGCCCGGTCCGAGCTGTTCCGACTGATGGAGACGACCGTCGGGCTGGGGATGCCGTCGCTCGACATCGGCTATCGCGCCGACACCGAGAACGGCGGTGGCCGGGCCCACCTCGGCGCGACGGAGTGGGAGGACCTCGAGTCCGCCGTACGCCTCGCGCGGCAGCGGGGCGCCGAGCAGGTCGTGCTGCTCGGCGCGAGCATGGGCGGCTCGATCATCGCGACGTTCATGAAGCGCTCGCTGCTCACCCCCCAGGTCAGCGCGATCGTGCTCGACGCGCCCCTGCTCGACGTGCGTGCGGCGATCGAGCGGCGCGAGTCCACCTCCGAGCTCGTGCCGGGCCTGCCCCTGCCGTCGTTCCTCAGCCGGCTCGGGCTGTGGGTCGCCGAGTCGCGGCTCGACCAGGACTTCGACGACGTCGACCACCTGGCCGACACGTCCTGGGTCAAGGTGCCGGTGCTCGTGCTGCACGGCGACTCCGACCCCGACGTGCCCGTGACGACCTCCGAGGAGCTCGCGCGGGCCAAGCCCGACCGGGTCGAGCTGCGCGTGGTGAAGGGCGCCGGTCACGTCGAGTCGTGGAACTACGGCCCCTCGCAGTACGACGCCTGGGTGAGGGCATTCCTTTCACCGTTCAGGTCCTAGACCACCTCTGACCTGCGTAACCTCGGACTGGTGTCCGGCGTTGAGGTGGCAGTTCCCGGCCAGGGGGTAGGCCGACCTTCTTCATCATCTCGAGGAGTTCTCGCATGCCCAGGGAGAGCCATGCCAGCGCGACCGGGGGGACGGTCTCGCCCCGCTGGTGGCAACGCGCGCTGCCGCTGACCGGCCTCGCCGTCCTGCTGACCATCGCCGCGATCGCCTTCGGCGGGGGCAACGAGCAGATCAAGCTGTCGACGACGCGGCAGGAGCAGCCGTTCGTCGAGCTCGGCCTGACCACCGCCCCGCAGCAGCTGTGCGGCGCCAAGGTCGTGCGCTTCGGCTACACCGTCGTCAGCCACCTCGACTCCGCGGAGACCCTCGGGCTGCGGGTCACCGCCACGCCCGTCGCGGGCGGCGGCAAGGTGACCAAGCAGGGCAACGTCGCGTTCGCGCCCGGTCAGGCCCGCTCGCTGCAGGCCAAGCTCAAGGCCCCCCAGGGCAAGTACGACGTCACCGTCGCGATCGCCGACCGTCCCGAGACGCTCCGCGTCCACTGCGCCGGAGGTGCCCGATGAGCCGCGCCGTCGAGCGGGTCCTCACCCGCGTGCTGGGCGTCGACATGACCGACGCGACCCCGATCGTCACCGTCGGCGTGATCGTCGGCCGGCTGCGCGGCCTGCTGCCCGTGCCGCTGATGCGCGCGCTCGCGTCGCTGCGGGCGTGGCTCGGTTGGCGCAACGACGCCGTGCGCGCCGACGCCCGCACCCAGATGGCGTTCCTGCTGGAGAAGTCCGACCCCGGTGCCGACATCGAGGCGGCGGCGAAGCGCTACGTCTGGCGCCAGGCGCTGCGCGGCGAGCTGCGCTGGCACCCGGCGCTGACCACGAGCCTGCCCATCGTGGGCACCGAGCACCTCGAGACCGCGATCGCCGCCGGTCGCGGCGTCGTCTTCAACTGGATGCACCACGGCATCGTCGAGGCGACCGCCAAGCCGATGGCCGACGCCGGCTTCCACATGCGCCAGGTCGGCGCGGACAAGCTGTTCGGCGCGCTGCCGGCGTGGCTGCGCCAGCACATCAAGATCGCCGCGATGGGCGGCTCGGTGATGGTCAACGCCGCCGGCGGGTCCGAGGCGCTGCGGTCCGAGCTCAAGAACGGCCACACCCTGTCGATCGCCGTCGACGTCGCCGGACGCACGCCGATGCACTTCCTCGGCCGCGACCTGGTCGGCTCGTTCGGCGCGCCCCGGTTCGCGATGGAGACCGGCGCCCCGGTGGTGATCATGACCGCCGAGCTGGAGGACGTCCGCGACACCCTGCCGCTGGTGCGGCTCCACCCGCCGCTGTGGCCCGAGGACTACGCCGACGCGCGCGAGCTGCTCGACGCGATGCTGCGGCTGCACGAGCCCTACATCGTGAAGTGGCCCGAGCTCTACGACATCCCGCTGTCCCACTGGGGCTTCCCGCCCGAGACGCAGGAGCAGACCTCATGAGCGCGACGACCACGCGCGAGACCGTCGAGCGCCGGCCCGCCGGCGCCCGCCGGGCGGAGCCCGAGGCCCGCGAGCGCCGCCCGCTCGGCTTCGGGGCGTCGCTGGTCATCCTGGCGATCGCGCAGCTGGTCGTCGTGCTCGACGTCGACCTGCCCGTGGTCCGGCCGCTGGTCGCGATCGTCACCTTCATGGTGCTGCCGACGCTCGTGCTCTATCGCCGCGGCGGGATCATCGCCGACAGCGCGCCCGTGCGGCTCGCCTATGCCTTCGGCACCAGCCTGCTCGCGCTGCTCGTCGTCGGCCTGCTGGTCAACACGCTCGTGCCCCTCGTCGGCACCGACCGTCCGCTCACGCCGGCCGTGCTCGGGGTCGCGTGGTTCGCCCTCGACGCGCTGCTGCTGGCGTGGCGCACCGACATCCCGCTGGTCACGCGGGCCGAGCTGGCCTCGCTGCGGCAGCGCGCCTGGGACGCCCGGGTCGAGCCTGCGCAAGCGGTCGCCGTCGCCGCGCTCGCGCTGTCCGTCGTGGGCGCCGTACGCCTCAACAACGGGGCGGGCGGCCAGGTCGCGGTGCTCGCGCACCTGCTGGTCGTGGCCGCGTTCTTCCTGCTGCTGCGCAGCAAGGGCTCGATGGCGCGCGACCTGTGGACGCTCTTCCTGGTCTCGCTGGCGCTGCTGTTCGCGACGTCGCTGCGCGGCTGGGGCATCACCGGCCACGACGTGCAGGCGGAGTACTACGTCTACTCCCTCACCCAGGGTGCGCAGCACTGGTCGATGGGCCTGCTGGAGAACGCCTACAACGCGTGCCTCAGCGTGACGCTGCTGCCGACCCTGCTCGCGGAGGCGTCCGGCCTGTCGGGCGTGGTGTGGTTCAAGGTCGGCCTGCAGGTCGTCTTCGCGGTCGTGCCCGTGGTCGCCTTCCTCGCCTTCGGCCGGATCCTGCCGCGGCGCATGGCGCTGGTGGCGGTCGCGCTGATCGTGTCGTTCCCGACCTTCCACACCGACATGCCCTACCTCGTGCGGCAGGAGATCGCGTTCGTCTTCCTCTCGCTCGCGCTGCTGGCCGCCTCGGAGCCGTCGGCGCGGCCGTGGTTCCGCCGCGTGCTGATCGGGCTCTTCGGCACCGGGGTCGTGCTCTCGCACTACTCCACGACCTACCTGCTCTCGCTCGGCCTCGGCGGCGGCCTGGTGCTGCTCGGCCTGTCGATCCTCATCGCCCGGCGGAGCCGCCGCGAGCGCGACCAGCAGCCGCTGGTGCTGCTGCACCCGGCGACGATCCTGGCGATCGGCGTCACCGCGATCATCTGGACCGGCCCGGTGACCCACACCGGCGGGCACCCGATCGACGTCGCCCGCGACGCGATCTCCTCGGTCTTCAACGGCTCGTCGATCGGGTCCTCGGACCGCGACTTCTTCCTGCTCGGCGGCAAGCAGGCCACGGAGCGGGAGCGGCTCGACGAGTTCGTGCAGGCCACGCTCGACGCGCGCAAGGAGTACCCCGCCCGGCTCGCGCTGATCAAGGACCCCCGCCCGATCGACACCAGGCCCGAGCTGGTCGAGCCGGCCGAGGCGCCGGTCACCCCGGCCGGTCGCGCGCTCGAGGGGCTGGGCATCGACCTCGGCTCGGTCACCGGTGCCGCGCGTCTGCTCGCGGCGCTGTTCATCCAGCTGCTGCTGGCGATCGGCGTCTTCACGCTCGTGCGCAACCGCTTCCGTCGGCGCCCCGCGCCCGAGGAGGGCAAGCCGGCCGCGCCGCTGATCCCGCTCGAGCTGCTCTGCACGGTGCTCGGCGTGGGTGCCGCGCTCGGCCTCGTCGTCGTGGTCCCCAGCCTGTCGGTGGAGTACGGCGTCCTGCGCGCCTTCCTGCAGAGCATGCTGTTCCTCGCCCCGGTCGCGGCCCTCGGCCTCTGGACGCTGCTGACCCGCCTCGGTCGTCGTACGACGGTGTGGGCGACGGCGGTGACCGTCGTGCTGATGGCGCTGCTCACCTCCGCGGTGCCGGCGCTCATCGGTGGCGGCCCGGCCCGGGTGGCGCTGGCCAACGCGGGGCTCTACTACGACCGCTACGTCGTCCCCGACTCCGACCGGCTCGCCGCCGAGCGGATCGCCCAGGCGCCCGACCTGTCGGGCCCGCTGCCCAAGGTGCTCGCGCCGCGGCACCAGGCGGTGCGGCTGGTGCAGGCGGGCGTGCCGGCGTCGGAGGTGGCGGACCGGACCTATCCGACCGTGCTCAACGTCAACTCCTACCTGTTCGTCGACGCGCTGATGACCCGGGAGAAGCGGGACACGATCTTCTACTCCGGCGACCGGATCACCTACCGCTACCCGCTGGGCCAGATCGGCCAGCTGCTCAACCTCGTCTACAGCGCCGGGGACAGCCGCATCTACCGATGAGCGATCACCTGTGAAGCGCGTGAGGGCGGCAGCGGTCGGTGTGCGCAACGACCGCATGCTGACCAACTCCGTGATGCTGTTCGGCACGAGCCTGCTCATGGCGGGCTTCGGCGCGCTGTTCTGGGTGCTCGCGGCCCGGCTGCAGTCGCCGGAGACCGTGGGCCTCGCGGGCTCGCTGGTCGCGACGTCGGACACGCTCGCGCTGTTCGCCCAGCTGGGGCTCAACATCGCGCTGGTGCGCACGATGCCGCGCAGCGACCGCAAGGCCGCCGACGTGATCGCGTCGGTCGCGGTGGTCGGGTCGGCGGGCGCGCTGTTCGCCTTCGCCTTCGTGGTGCTGCTGCCGTGGACGTCGCCGCGGCTGCACCAGGCGCTCGACTCGCCGCTGGCCGACGTGGTGTTCGTGCTGCTGGTCGCCGCGACCGCGATCAACGTGCTCAGCGACAACGTCTTCCTCGCGATCGACCGGGTGCGGTCCTACTTCCTCCTCAACGGGTTCGTCCTCGGCGTCGCGAAGTGCTCGCTGCCGTTCGCGCTCGCCGGCGCTGGCGTGCTCGGGCTCTATGGCTCGGCCGGTGGCGCGGCGCTGCTGTGCGGTGCGGTCAGCGTCGTGGTGATCCTCAGGCACCTGCCGCGGCCGACCTCGCTCAGGCCGTCGCAGGCGCTGCTGCACGCACGCGGGTTCGCCGGCGCGGGCTATGCGACGTTCGCCCTCACCCTGCTGCCGCAGATGGTGCTGCCGCTGATCGTGATCAACTCGCAGGGCCCGGCCGCGGGTGCGTTCTTCTTCGTCAGCGGCCAGATCATCTCCCTGCAGAACGCCGTGATCCTGGCCGTCGGCTCCTCGATGTATGCCGAGAGCGAGCGGCACCCCGAGCGGCGTACCCGTGCGGTGTCGCGCGGCGGCGTGACGATGTTCGTCGCCGGCCTGTGCGGTGCGGTCCCGGTGATCCTCGCGGCGCCGCTGCTGCTGCACGTCTTCGGCTCGGAGTACGCCGCGCAGGGTGCGGACACGCTGCGGGTGATGTCGCTCGGCGTGCTCGGCCTCGGGTTCAACTACTGGGTCGCGATGCGGCTGCGGATCGCGCACCGACCGTTTGCCATGGTCGGCGCCCAGCTGGCCTGCGCGGCGCTGGTGCTGACGCTCTGCATCCTGGCGGCTCCGCACGGCACGGTCTGGGTCGCCGCGGCGTGGGGCTTCGGCCAGCTGCTCGGTGGGACGGTGGGCTATGTGATCAGCCGGATCTTCGCGCCGCTGCACGACCTGCCGCCGGTCGTGCAGCCGGCCGACGACGACGACGTGGTGGAGGCGGAGCGATGAGCCGGGTGCGCAACGCGCTGATCCTGCTGGCGCAGTGGGGCGTGCGGCTCGGGCTGCGCGTGCTGTCCGGGCTGGTGCCGACGACACGGCAGGTGCTGGTCTCGGGCTATCCCGAGACCGAGGGCAACGCGACCGAGCTGCTGACCGCGCTGCTGCAGCGCTACGACGGCCGGGTGGTCTGGCTGCGCGAGCCGTCGGGCCCGCACGCCGAGCTCCCCTCGCACCCGCGCCTCGTGACCCGCGACAAGGCCTCGCTGGGCGGGGTCTGGGCCTACCTCCGCTCCGAGGCGGTGTTCTTCACCCACGGGCTCTACGGCTCGCCGCGCCCCTCGCGCCGCAAGCCGCTGATCAACCTCTGGCACGGCGACGGCCCCAAGGCCACCCGCCCCGGCAAGGGCGCCGGCTCGCTGATCCCCTCGACCTACCTCGTCTCGGGCACGCGCACCTTCGGCGACCTCAAGGCCGCGGCGTTCGAGATCCCGACTTCCCGGTTGCTGGTGACCGGCAACCCGCGCACCGACCAGCTGTGGCGGCCCGCTTCGGACTCCTCGTTGTCCGCCCTCGGGATCACCGGCGACTTCGTGCTGTGGATGCCGACCTTCCGCGCGACCGCGGCGACCGGCGTGCTCCGGGCCTGGTCCGAGGGCGGTGCCCAGGTCGGCGTCTCCGACGTGGCCCCGCTGGTCTCAGCGTTGGCGGATCGCGGCATCCAGCTCGTGGTCAAGCCGCACCCGCTCGACGCCGAGGAGCGCCGCGGACCGGGCGTCGTCACCGTCACCAACGCCGACCTCGCCCGCCTCGGTGTCCCGCTCTATGCCCTCATGGGTCGCGCGTCCGGCCTGGTCACCGACTACTCCTCGGTGTGGGTCGACTTCCTGCTGCTCGACCGGCCGATGGCGTTCTTCGTGCCCGACCGTGAGACCTACGGCCGCGGCCTCGCCCCGGCCGACGTCCTCGACTGGCTCCCCGGCGAGCTGGTCGGCGACGACGAGCCGTTCGCCCGCTTCGTCGCCGACCTCGACGCCGGCGGCTCCCTCGACGCCGCCGTCCGCAAGGACGTCGCGGACCGGATCGGCCTCGCCCAGACCCAGTCGGCCGCCGACGACCTGCTCGACGCCCT
>CAZKZQ010000038.1:0-2490 GCA_964557235.1 uncultured Nocardioidaceae bacterium | reverse complement strand
CGACCCTCAGGGGCCGAGCGTGCCGATCGGGAGGACGGTCACCCCGTCGGCCCGCTGATAGGCGAAGCCGGTGGAGGTGATGACCGCCAGCGCAGCAGGGGGACCGAGGCGGCGCTGGTCGAGCTGCGCGGCGAAGGCCACCAGCTGCATCGCCGCCCGGTCGACGTCGGCGGGGTTGAGGCGCACGTCGATGGCGGCCCACCGGCCGTCGGGCAGGGTGACGACGGCGTCGACGCGCTGCTCGTCGGCGGCCCAGTGGTGGACGACCCCGCCGAGCTGCTGGGCATAGGTGCGCAGGTCGCGGAGGACGAGGTTCTCGAACAACGCGCCCGTGGCGGCGAGGTCGCTGCGCAGGTGCGCGGGCCCCTGCCCGAGGGCCGCGACGGCGAGCGACGGGTCGACGAAGTATCGCCGCGGCAGGTTCTCCTGCGGCCGGTGCACCTTGAGGGCTGGGATCCAGGCGGGGGAGTCCTCGACCAGCTTGAGTCGCGTGAGCGCGTCGAGCATCCGCTGCACGGCCGGCCGCGAGACGGGGGTGCCGCCGACGCCCATGTCGAGGGCGAGCTCCGAGAGCGTGGCTGGGGTGGCGACGCGTCGGGCGAGGGCGGCGAGCAGGCGGCGGACGGCCTGCGGGTCCCGACGTCGTACGCCGCGCGCCTCGATGTCCACCCCGGCGGCGTCGTCGAGGTAGTCCCTCAGCCAGCGCCGGGCATCGGCCGGTGGGGCGTCGAGCAGGGCGGGCCAGCCGCCGGTGCAGATCCGGTCGACCAGGTCGGGGACGGTCAGGCCGGGGTCGTCGGCCGCGATCGGGTCGCCGGCGAGCAGCTCGGCCAGCGACGCGTCGCCTGTGGAGTGCCCGGACTCGAAGAGCGAGAGCGGGCGCATCTGGAGGACGGCGATCCGCGTGGGGACCAGGTGTCCGACGACGACGTCGTCCTCGTCGGGCACGACCGACCCGGTGAGGATGTGCAGCCCGGTGGTGGGTGCCTGGTCGGAGACGGAGCGGCGGACCTGCTCCCACAGCGACGGCACGGTCTGCCACTCGTCGAGGAGCACGGGGCTGGGGCCGTCGAGGAGTCGTTCGGGGGCGAGGTCGGCGGTGGCACGCGCGATGCTGTCGGCCTCGAGCCGATAGGTGCGGGCCGCTCGTCGGGACGCGGTCGTGGTCTTGCCGCAGGCCTTGGGGCCCTCGATCAGGACGGCGCCGACCTCGTCCAGACGGTCGACGAGCTCAGCGTCCAGCAGGCGTGCTCGGTACGTCGGTCCTGGCTCCATCCCCACCTTCTCGACCTGGTGCGTCAGCGTCCCGAGATTGCCGCTGGGGTCCTGGGGTCAACGATGGAGGAGTCGGAGGCGGTGGTCGAGCCGGTCAAGACCACTTGTCGCCGAAGTAGATCGGCGCGCGGCTTGAGGAACGGCTTCTCGAGCAGGTAGTAGCTGACCAGGGTGAGGGCGACGGTCATCGCGACGGCGAGGAGTCCCATCACCGGCTTGGGCAGGACGTCGACGTCGGCGAGCAGCAGGAACGGCAGCATGTGCCACAGATAGAGGCTGTAGCTGACCCGGCCGAGGTAGGCCATCCAGGGGTGGCTGAGCAGCGTGTGGACCGGGCCCGGGGTGGCGGAGTAGCCGTTGGCGACGAGCACCAGCGCGGCGGCGACACCGAGCGGCAGGCCGGCGTACCGATAGCCGAGGGAGTCGGCGTCGGGGCCGAGCAGCGCATAGAGGCCGACGGCGACGAGCGCGACCAGGGGCAGGTGGCGGGGCATGCGCAGCGGGCCGGCGTCGGCCGGGCGCGACAGCATGAACAGCGCGAGGGCGCCGCCGGCGAGGAGCTCGCCGACGCGGGCGGACGGTCCGTAGTAGAACCAGAAGGCGTTCAGCGGCAGGGACAGCAGGTAGCACGCCGCCCCCAGGACGGCGCTCGCTGTCGCGAACCGACGGGCCGCCCACCCGCGGCGACGCCCCCAGAGGACGGCCAGCGGCCAGAGCAGGTAGAAGTACCACTCCACCGCGAGCGACCACGTGTGCCCGAAGGGCGTGATCCCGGCGAAGAGGAAGCTGCCCTCCTGCTGTCCCGCCCAGATCGAGGAGGTCTGCGCGAGGACCAGCGCGCCGCGGCGGGCGACCTCGCCGGCCGCGATGCCGCCGGCGGGGATGAGGGCATAGAGCGCGATGGCGCCGAGGACCAGCCCGAGGAGGGCGGGGTAGAGGCGGGTGACGCGGCGGCGGACGAAGGAGGCGTACGCACGGCCGGTGGTCGCGTCGCTGCCGGCGCGCCAGAGCACGGTCGTGATGATGAAGCCGCTCAGCACGAAGAAGAGGTCGACGCCGATCGAGCCGCCGTGGAAGAGGGGGACGTACCAGAGCAGCCAGTGCAGCGCGACGACGCAGGCGATCGCGACCGCTCGGATCCCGTCGAGGTAGGCGAGGCGTGAGCTGGACGACATGCTGGACAAACGACCGACACGACAAGCCGGTTAGTGGGCC
>CAZKZQ010000037.1:19789-21304 GCA_964557235.1 uncultured Nocardioidaceae bacterium | reverse complement strand
GCCAGCCGCAACGGCAAGCCGCTCAACCGCTACTTCCCCGAGCTGGTCGAGGCGTTCCTGACCCAGCTGCCCGAGCGCTGCGTGCTCGACGGCGAGATCATCGTCGTCCGCGGCGACCGGCTCGACTTCGAGGCGCTCCAGGAGCGCATCCACCCGGCCAAGTCGCGCGTCGACCTGCTCGCGCAGGAGACGCCCGCGTCGTACGTCGCCTTCGACCTGATGGGCCTCGAGGGCGAGGACCTGACCCGCGTCCCGCTGGCCCTGCGCCGCACACGGCTCGAGGCCGTCATGGAGCAGACCACTCCCCCGCTGCACCTCACCCCCGCGACCATGGAGGCCGCCGTCGCACAGGTGTGGTTCGACCAGTTCGAGGGCGCCGGGCTCGACGGCGTCATGGCCAAGCCGCTCGCCGGGACCTACCAGCCCGGCGCGCGCTCGATGTTCAAGATCAAGCACGCCCGCACCGCCGACGTCGTGGTCGCCGGCTATCGCGAGCACAAGAACTCCACGCCCGACAATCCGTTGGTCGGCTCGCTCCTGCTCGCGTTGTACGACGACGAGGGCAACCTGCGCCACATCGGCGTCGCCGCGTCGTTCACCGAGAAGAAGCGCGGTGAGCTGTTCGAGCTGATGCAGGAGCGCCTCGCGGTCGGCGACGACTCGCACCCGTGGGCCAAGTGGGCCGAGATGACCGCCAGCGGCAGCAAGACCCCGCAGCCCGGCAGCCGCTGGAACGCCGGCAAGGACCTGTCGTTCGTGCCCGTGACGCCGGACCTGGTGTGCGAGGTCGGCTACGACCACATGGAGGGCGAGCGCTTCCGGCACACCGGCCAGTTCAAGCGCTGGCGCACCGACCGCGACCCCGAGTCGTGCCGCTACGACCAGCTCGAGGAGGTCGTGTCCTACGACCTGTCCGACATCCTCGGCGGGGAGCCCCTCGGGGCCGACGCCTGAGCAATAGGCTGGCGGCATGAGCGAGTCGACGTACGACGTTGTCCTGCTGGTCGAGCAGCCTCTGAGCTCCCTGGACGCCCAGCAGGTGAGGGGGCTCCACAGCGAGCTGGAGGAGGACGTGCGCTACCACGTGCTCCTGCCGGTCGAGGACGCCGCCGGGCGGATCGAGTCCGCGATGGGTGCCCTGTCCGCCGGCGACGCGCTGGTCGGGCCGCCGATGGCGATGGACCCCGAGGGCGTCGAGGACCTCCAGCACGAGCTGCTCGAGACCGCCCGCCGCGACCTCTCGGCCTCGATCGACGCCCTGACCGCCGCGGGCGCCAAGGCGACCGGCTCGCTGGTCACCGACGAGCCCGTGCACGCGCTCGTCGCGACGGCCCAGGAGTTCTCCGCGGCCGAGGTGATCGTGCTGACCCGGCCCCACGTCGTCGCCGAGTTCTTCCACGTCGACTGGACCTCCCGCGCCCGCCGCAAGCTCGGCGTGCCGGTGCTCCACCTGCTCGAGCACGAGAACTTCGACGAGCAGGCCGGCGGCCCCGAGGGCGTCAGCGGCTTCTAGCC
>CAZKZQ010000037.1:0-19689 GCA_964557235.1 uncultured Nocardioidaceae bacterium | reverse complement strand
ACGAGAACTTCGACGAGCAGGCCGGCGGCCCCGAGGGCGTCAGCGGCTTCTAGCCCCGTCCGGGTGCGGACGCGCCACAGCGCGTCCGCGAGCGGACGAGCCGGTCAGAACCGGCCGTGAGCCGAGTGGCCCTCGGTCTCGTCGTCCTCGACGACCCGGCCGGCCTTGGCGACATGGCCCTCGGTCTCGTCGTCGACGACTGACGCGGCGGCGCCGCGCATCACCGGCATGTGGCCCTCGACCTCGTCGAAGGTCTCCTCACGCGGCTGGAACTTCTCGTTCATGGCTTCCTCCCTCAGCTCTCGCCCGATCGGCTCCGTCGAGAGTGACAGCGTCCGACCGCGAGTTCCGTCCGCCAGCCGACACAACGACCGACCGCCGGCGAGGCGGCGTGCGGCTCCCCGCCCGGCTGGGGGCGCGGACGGGGAGCCCTGCCCACTGCACGGGAAAGGGGGGACACCGCGCGATGGGGCCGGCGCGGCGGGGAGATTGCACCCCGACGCGCTCGTCTGCAGCAGCACGGGGTCCGGGTGCCCCTCGAGTCAAGCACGGGACCGCGCAGGGCGACAGGTGGCGGCGTCCGACGTCGCATTTGTGCTCGCCCGGGCTAGCCCGGCCCTGCCTCAGTCCGCGATGCGGTTGCCGTCCTCGTCCCAGTGGGCGGCGACCTTCTTGCTCGGCTGCACGCGCGGCGGCTCGCCCGGCATCTTGGGGTAGTCGGGCGGATAGTTCAGCTCGCCCATCCCGGCCTCCAGGTCGGCCTCCCACATCGCCAGCAGGGGCGACAGGTCACCGGCGTGGTCGTCGATCGCGGCCATCGCGTCGCCCCGCTCGCGCAGCCGCTCGGGGACGGTCCAGAGGTTGAGGGACTTGGGGTCGAGCCCGTCCAGCTCGTCCCACTCGACCGGCGTGGAGACGGGCGCACCGGGGATCGGGCGCAGGGAGTACGCCGACGCAATCGTCCGGTCGCGGTTGTTCTGGTTGTAGTCGAGGAAGATCCGCTCGCCCCGCTCCTCCTTCCACCACGCGGTCGTGACACCGGGGTCGCGACGCTCGAGCTCACGGCCGAGAGCGATGGCCGCGTGGCGCAGGTCGACGAAGTCCCAGCGCGGCTCGATGCGGACATAGACGTGCACGCCGCGGTTGCCGCTGGTCTTGGCGAACCCGGTCAGCCCGTGCTCGGCGAGCAGGTCGCGCAGCAGCAGGGCGACCCGCGCGGCGTCGGCGAAGTCGGTGCCCGGCTGGGGGTCGAGGTCGAGCCGCAGCTCGTCGGGATGGTCGACGTCGGCGCGGCGCACGGGCCAGGGGTGGAAGGTCAACGTCCCCATGTGACCGCACCACGCGGGGACCGCGATCTCGGTCGGGCAGACCTCGTCCGCCGTACGCCCGGACGGGAAGGTGACCTCCGCGGTCTCGAGGTAGTCGGGGGCGCCCTTGGGCACGCGCTTCTGGTAGAACGCGTCGGCCTTCTCCCCCGGCCTGCCCGTGGCGAGCTTGATCTCCGGGCGCACGCCGGAGGGCCAGCGCTCCAGCGCGGTCGGCCGCTCCCGCAGCGCGCGCATGAGGCCGTCCTCGACGGAGACGAAGTACTCGACGACCTGGAGCTTGGTGACCTCGGGCGTGGTGTCGGTCGCCTCGTAGATCACGCGGTCCGGGCTGGACACCCGGACCTGTCGGTCGCCTGCGGTCACCTCGGCTGCGGGAGTGGCCATGCGGGCAGTCAAGCACGGGTCTCGACCGGGCTCGACCACCAGACGGTGAGTAGCCTCGACACCATGGGCTACCAGGTCGAGAAGAGCGACGCCGAGTGGCGTGAGGAACTGTCCCCCGACGAGTACGCCGTCCTCCGCAAGGGCGGCACCGAGCGGGCCTTCGTCGGCAAGTACACCGACACCGAGACCGAGGGCGTCTACGCCTGCCGCGCGTGCGGGGCCGAGCTGTTCCGCTCGGACAACAAGTTCCACTCCCACTGCGGCTGGCCGTCGTTCTACCAGCCGCTCGCCGGCGACACGGTGGAGTACATCGAGGACCGCAGCCACGGGATGAAGCGCGTCGAGGTGCGCTGCGCCTCGTGCGGGTCGCACCTGGGTCACGTCTTCGAGGGCGAGGGCTACGACACCCCGACCGACCAGCGCTACTGCATCAACTCGATCTCGCTGGAGCTCCGCCCCAAGGACTGACCCCGTTTGTCGGGCCCTCCCAGGGGGACCCTCCGGCCATGGGACCGAGGTGGGTGCGCTGGGTGGGCGCCGTGCTCGGCGTCCCGCTGGCCGTGGCTGCTGCCGTCCAGGGCAACGTGATCGGCGCGGTCTTCTTCGGGGCCTGCACGATCTCCTCGGCCTGGTTCGCGATCCGACCCGAGCCCTCCCCGGACAAGCAGGTGCGGCCCTTCCGTGCTCTCTCGCTGTTCGCGGCCGGACTGACGCTGCTCTTGGCAGTGGTGGTCGCCGCGGCGCTCGGCGCGTTCGGCGAGCCTCCGCGGAGCGACGCTCCGTTGGCGGTGCTGGCCGCGGTGCTCGGCGTCTTCGCGCTGTTCATGGCAGGGCTGGTGCTCGTGATGCGTCGCCGCGGTTGGCGCTGGGGCTCGACCACGACGTACGCCGAGCTGCACGCCGCCCGCGAGGAAGGGCGGCCCGTGCCCGCTCCGGAGCTGTCCGAGGGTCAGGGCAGGTCGGCGAGCAGCTCGGCCACCTCGCGGCGGCGGCCGGTGTAGAACGGGATCTCCTCGCGCACGTGCCGGCGGGCACCCGAGGCGCGCAGGTGCCGCATCAGGTCGACGATGCGATAGAGCTCGTCGGCCTCGAAGGCGAGGATCCACTCGTAGTCGCCGAGCGCGAACGACGCGACCGTGTTGGCGCGGACGTCCTTGTAGTCGCGCGCCATCTGGCCGTGCTCGGCGAGCAGCGCGCGGCGCTCCTCGTCGGGCAGGAGGTACCACTCGTAGGAGCGGACGAAGGGATAGACGCAGACGTACTCGCGCGCGACCTCGTCGGCCAGGAACGCCGGGATGTGGCTGCGGTTGAACTCCGCGGGGCGGTGCAGCGCCATCTGCGACCAGACCGGCTCCAGGCGCTTGCCGAAGGCGGTGCGGCGGAAGCGGTGGTAGTGCTGCTGGAGCGCGTCGGAGGTCTCGGCGTGCGTCCACACCAGCACCTCGGCGTCGGCGCGCAGGCCCGAGACGTCGTAGACCCCGCGGACGGTCACCGAGTCGCCCATCTCCTCGAAGAGCTTCTCGACCTCGCGCGCCTCGGCGTCGCGGTCGGCCTCGCGCTCGGGGCCGTCGAGCCGGTCGCGCAGGTGGAACACCGACCACATGGTGTAGCGGATGGAGTCGTTGAGGTCCTTGGCGCGCTTGCCGCGGTTGGGGACCGGTGCAGCTGCGGTCGAGGGGGCGTCGGTCATGGCTCCATTGTCCCAGCCCGGTCCGCACCGTCGAGGTGCCGGTCCACCTCGTCGACGGCCTTGAGGGCGGATCCGATCGTGGCGGCGATGCCGACGCCGTCGTACGTCGCCCCGCACACGGCCAGTCCGGGCACCGCCGCGACCGACGCGCGGACCCGGGCGACGCGGTCGAGGTGCCCGACGGCGTACTGCGGGAGCCCGCCTCCCCAGCGCTGCACGTGCCAGGCGACCGGGGCGGAGCCGACGCCGATCGCCTCGGCCAGGTCGTTGACCGCGAGGTCGACCAGCTCGTGGTCCTCGCGCTGGAGGTCGCGCTCCTCGCGGTGGCGTCCGAGGGAGGCGCGCACGTGGACGATCCCCTGCTCGGCGCCGGCGGCGGCGACCCAGTCCCACTTGGCGAAGGAGTACGTCGCCGCCTTGATCCTGCGACCGTCGACCGGGGGCACGAGGAACCCGGACCCCTCGACGCGCGGGAAGTGCTCCGCGGCGAACGCCATCGTGACCACGGCCATCGAGGCGACCTCGACCTCGCCGAGGACGGCCGACGCGTCGGGCGCGACCTCGCCCAGCAGGCGCGCGGCGGCCGGGGCGGGGAGGGCGACGACGACCGCGGCGGCGTCCATCGTGGAGGGGCTGTGGGCCGAGCCGTAGGTCACCCGGAACCCCTCGGGCGTGCGACGCAGCTCGCGGACCGTCGTGGCGAGGCGGACGTCGAGGCCCTCGGCGACGGCGGCGGGCAGCCGGCCGACCCCGCCGCTGATCCCCGCGAAGACCGGTGTGTCGGGGGCGTCGGCCACCGCCTGCGCAGCGGCGTGCAGCAGGGACGGGTCGCGGTCGAGCAGCGCGACCACCTGCGGGATCGCGGCCCTCGCGGAGATCTCGCGGGCGTGGCCGGCGTACACCCCTCCGAGCAGCGGCTCGACCACGCGGTCCAGCAGCTCGCTGCCGAGACGCTCCTCGATCAGCTGACCCACGCTGACGTCGCCGGTCAGGACGGTGGCCGCGAGCCCGGGCTCGACGCCGACGCGGGCGACCCCCTCCTCGGACAGCACGCCGCTGGCGCGGAGGTCCTCGAGGTCGGCGGGGACGCCCATGACCGAGCGCGGCAGCGGGCAGAGCTCCCCGCGTGACCAGATGCGGGCGGTCGTGGTGGCGGGGTGGACGAGGTCGTCGGCGAGCCCCGAGCCACGGACCAGGTCGACCGCCTCGGGCCGACGGGCCAGCAGGGACTCGGCGCCGACGTCGACGGCGACTCCCCCGACCTCCTCCAGGCGCAGCTTGCCGCCGATGCGGTCGCTGGCCTCGAGCACGACGACGGGCCGCTCGGGGAGGCGTCGTCGCAGCTCGCGCGCCGCGGTGAGCCCGGCGATCCCACCGCCGACCACCACGACGGGCAGGGCGGGGGTCGTGTCCATCCGCCCATTCTCACCGAGGGGTGGAACCTCCCGGCACCGTCCCGCGTCCTAGAGGCAGCCGACGAACGGAGACCGCCCATGTCCGCGATGCCCGCCGCCCTCACCCCAGCAGGGACCCGCCTCAGCGCACTGGCCGTCGCCGGCCTGCTCACCGTCGGTCTGGCGGGCTGCTCGGGCAGCCCGACCGCGTCCGACGCCGGCTCCGGAGGCGGCGACTCGGCGCCTGCCGTCGCGACCCGTGAGGCCGATGCTCCCGCCGACGGCGTCTCCCTCGCCTTCGGGGCGGACGGGAGCACGACGGCCCGGGTGAAGCCGGGCGGGTCCGGCGGCTCCGGCAGGGTCGTCGAGCGGATCGACGACTTCCTCGGCCGTGACGTGATCGCCACCGCCCAGGTCACCGTCCGCACGACCGACGTCTCCAAGGCACGCGACGAGGTGGGCGACCTGCTGAGGAGGTACGTCGGCTACGTCGCCGAGGAGCGCACCGAGCGCGACCGGGACGGCGACACGGTGCGATCCGTCCTGCGCCTGCGGGTGCCGACCCCGAAGTTCGACGCCGCGCTGGCCGACCTCGAGGAGCTCGCGCCCCAGGTCGACGTCGACCGCACCACCGAGGACGTCACCCAGCAGGTCGTCGACGTGGCCTCGCGCATCCGCACGCAGGAGATCAGCCTGGGCCGGCTGCGCCGGTTCCTCGACCGGGCCACCACCGTCGACGACGTGGTGCGGCTGGAGTCCGAGATCGCCCGCCGCGAGGGCGACCTGGGCTCGATGCGCGCCCAGCAGCGCGAGCTGCGCGACCTGACCTCGGAGTCGACGATCACCGTCCGGCTCCAGCACGTGAAGGCGGAGAAGGCGGAGAAGCCCGATCCCGAGGAGGCCGGGTTCGTCGCGGGCCTGTCGACGGGCTGGGGTGCCTTCACCGCCGCCGTGGTCGGGCTGAGCCAGGCGGCCGGGGTCGCCCTGCCGTTCGCGGTCGTGCTCGGCCTGGTCGGGGTGCCGCTGGTGATGTGGCTGCGCCGCCGGCGCACGAGACTGGCACCAGTTGCCGCCTCCGGGCCCGTCGAGGGCTGAAACCGGCACCAGTTTCCGGGGCGGAGGATCAGCGCGCGGAGACCTCGTGCACGTGGTCGGTCAGCCGGGCCAGCTGGTCGGGATCGGTCGCGGGCAGGACACCGTGGCCGAGGTTGAAGATGTGGCCCGGCGCCGCACGACCGGCTGCGAGGATCTCGTCGGCGCGGGCCAGCATGACCTCGGTCGGGGCGAAGACAAGCGTCGGGTCGAGGTTGCCCTGGACGGCCCGGCCGCCCACCCGGCGTACGCCGTCGGCCAGCGGGACGCGCCAGTCGACGCCCACGACGTCGGCCCCGGCCTCGCCCATCAGCCCGAGCAGCTCGCCGGTGCCGACCCCGAAGTGGATCCGCGGCACGCCGAGCTCCCCCGCGGAGGCCAGCACGCGCGCCGAGTGCGGCATGACGTGGGTGCGGTAGTCCTGCGGCGCCAGCGCGCCCGCCCAGGAGTCGAAGAGCTGGACCGCCGAGGCGCCGGCCTCGACCTGCACCCGGAGGTACGCCGCGGCGATGCCCCCGATCTTGCGCAGCAGCGCGTCCCAGACGTCGGGGGCGCCGTGCATCATCGCCTTGGTCAGCGCGTGCTCCTTGGAGGGCCCGCCCTCCACGAGGTACGACGCCACGGTGAACGGCGCGCCGGCGAAGCCGATCAGCGGGGTGGCTCCCAGCTCGGCCACCAGCAGGCCGACCGCCTCGGTGATGAAGGGGACGTGCTCGGGGGTCAGGTCCGGGATCCGCTCCACGTCGGCGAGGGTCCGCACGGGCGAGGCGACGACCGGTCCCACGCCGGGCTTGATGTCGAGGTCGACCCCGACCGCCTTGAGCGGCAGCACGATGTCGGAGAAGAAGATCGCCGCGTCGACGCCGTAGCGGCGGACCGGCTGGAGGGTGATCTCGGTGATCAGGTCGGGCCTCATGCAGGACTCCAGCATCCCGACGCCCTCGCGCACCTTGCGGTACTCCGGCAACGAGCGACCCGCCTGCCTCATGAACCACACCGGTGTGTGCGGGACGGGCTCGCCGAGCGCCGCCTTCACGAAGGCCGACTCGCGGGGTGACCTGCGCAGATCCGGCGCGGCGACGGCAGGGGAAGTGGGGTGCGACATGGGGACCAGTGTCTCAGAGGCACCGGGACCTCCGGTCGCGTGTCTGTGCTTCACGAGCGCACGATCCGGCATAACCTGAGGCCATGGCCACACGCACACCTTCCCGTGTGGCGTCGGCGGCTGTGCCGCCGACGTTCCGGGACGCCGTCGCGCAGCTGCGCGCTGCTCGGCTCCGCCCCGAGGTGACCTGTGAGGAGATGCCCGCGCCGCAGCGCATCGCGCCGTTCTCCTCCGCCCTCTCCGCCGACGTGACGGTCGCCGGCGAGGACGTCGGCACCGGACGCCTGGTGCTCCTGCACGACCCGGCCGGCAACGAGACCTGGGGCGGCACCTTCCGGTGCGTCGCCTACGTCCGCGCCGAGCTCACCCCCGACTTCACCGCCGACCCGCTGCTCGCCGACGTCGCCTGGACCTGGCTGATGGAGGCCCTGGACCAGCACGGCGCGACCTACGGCGCGGCGTCCGGCACCGTCACCAAGGTCACCTCCGAGAGCTTCGGGGCGATGGCCGACGACGAGGGCAGCGCCCAGCTCGAGATCCGGGCGTCCTGGACCCCCGAGGGCGAGCTCGGTCCCCACGTCGAGGCGTGGGGCGAGCTGCTGTGCACCGCATCGGGTCTGGAGCCGGTCCCCGAGGGGGTCACCGCGCTACCGAGCCGCCGCGGCCAGCGTGGCGAGGGATGACCTCACCCGCGGACGAGACCGACACCGCACCCGAGGAGGCCGTCGCAGCCGAGGCCGCCCCGCCCCCTCCGGCACCCCTGCTGGAGCTGCGTGACGGCCTGCCCCCGGTCACCGACGACGATGCCGGCCTCGCCGGGGTGGCTGCCCGGCTGGCGGCCGCGAGCGGCCCGATCGCGATCGACGCCGAGCGCGCCTCCGGCTACCGCTACTCCGCCCGCGCCTACCTCGTCCAGCTGCGCCGGGACGGTGCCGGCACCGCCCTGGTCGACCCGATCGGCATCGGGGACGTCTCGCCCCTGGCGCAGGCCCTGGCCGGTCCCGAGTGGATCCTGCACGCCGCCACCCAGGACCTCCCCTGCCTGCGCGAGCTGGGCCTGATGCCCACCTCGTTGTTCGACACCGAGCTCGCCGGCCGCCTGCTCGGCTACCCCCGCGTCGGGCTGGCGACGCTGGTCGAGGAGATCACCGGCTTCCGGCTGCGCAAGGAGCACTCGGCCGTCGACTGGTCGACCCGGCCGCTGCCCTCGCCGTGGCTGGAGTACGCCGCCCTCGACGTCGAGGTGCTCGTCGAGCTGCGTGACGCGCTCGCCGACCAGCTCGAGGCGACCGACAAGGCCGAGTGGGCCCGCCAGGAGTTCGAGCACCTGTGCTCCTTCGAGGCCCCCGGTCCGCGCGCCGAGCCCTGGCGGCGTACGTCGGGCCTGCACCGCGTCCGCGGGCGCCGTGCCCTGGCCGCCGTCCGCGCGCTGTGGCACGCGCGCGACGACATCGCCGCCGAGCGCGACGTGACCCCCGGCCGGATCCTCCCCGACAGCGCGCTGGTCGAGGCCGCCTCGGCGCTCCCCCGCGACCGCGCCACGCTGCTCGCCCTGCCCGGCTTCAAGGGTCGCGGCGCCCAGCGCTACTCCTCGACGTGGATCAAGGCGCTGCAGGACGCACGCTCCCTGCCCGAGGACGAGCTGCCCCTGGCGGCCGCGAGGTTCGACGGCCCGCCGCCCCCGCGTGCCTGGGCCGACCGCGACCCGATCGCGGCCAAGCGGCTGAGCCAGGCGCGGGCAGCCGTGCAGGAGCTCGCCGGCAGCCTCGACGTGCCGGTGGAGAACCTGCTCACCCCCGACTACCTCCGCCGCGTGCTGTGGCAGCCGCCCGCCGACGGCGCCGCCGCCGAGCTCGCCCGCCTCGGCGCCCGCCCGTGGCAGGTCGAGCTCACCGCGGGGCTGCTCGACGAGGCCATCGCGGCCCACCCGCCGGCCTGATCGGCCGACGGCCCGGTCTCACCGGCCGACGAGCGCTCAGCCCTGCTCGAACCAGGTCTTCGACTCCTCGTCGATCGCCGGCAGCTCCTCGTCGAGCTCGGCGGCGAGGTCGCGGTTGTCGCTCGCCACGAGGCTGCCGATCAGCTCCTCGATGCGCGTCTCGGCCAGGCGCCAGCCGGCGGAGTACGGCATCAGCACGGTGCGCTTCTGGCCCTCGAGGAACGGCGTGATCGTCGCCGGCCGGCGACCCTCCTGCTCGAACGCGGCCGAGTTGACCACGTCGAGGCTGGCCGGCACCAGCGCGCCGGAGCGCGCCGCCCGGGTCAGCGAGGTCTCGCTCACCGCGTGGGCGACGAAGTCCACCGCCAGGTCGCGGACCTGGCTGTCCTCGTCGACGCAGAGGCCCGAGATCGCCGAGGAGGTGCGGGGCTTGCCGAAGCCGGGCACGGACAGCGCGTCGAAGGGGACCTTGGACGCGCGCAGCGCGGGCACGTCGGCCCGGGTGCCGAAGAGGAACGCGAGGCGGCCCTCGGCGAACCGCTCCGCCGGGGGCGTCCGCACCGCCTGGCGGGCGCTCAGCACGGCCGAGCGGTCGCGCGCCAGCTCGACGTAGGCGGTCAGCGCCTCGCGGCCGGCGTCGCTGTCCAGCGACAGCGAGGTCGGCCCGTCGATCTGGTCGACGATGTCGCCACCCGCGGTGCGCATCAGCGCGGACAGCAGGTCGGCGTCAGCCGGGAGGTAGACGGCCTTGACGCCCGGCCGCGGCCGGTCGCGCACGACGAAGCGCGCGGCGAGCGCGAAGTCGGCGAACGACCAGGAGGCGTCCTCCGCCGGCGGCACGAGCCCCTCGGCCTCGAGCCGGGCGTAGCGCACCAGCCGGGTGTTGACGAACAGCACCGTCGGCGACATCTCGAACGGCATGCACTGCAGGGCGGAGTCGGCGCTGAACGCCGTCAGGGCGATGCGCTGGTAGTCGTCACCGAACTCCACGCCCCGCTCCTCCAGCTCCTCGTCGAGCGGGTGCAGGCGACCCGTCGCGACCAGGTCGGGGAGGTAGTGCTCGTCGAGCAGGAACACGTCGGGCGGGGTCGCCGCCCGGGGCGTCGCGGTGGGCGACGGCGAGGCGGACTCGTCCGGCGTCGCGAGGTCGGCGAACGCGTCCTCGGCGGCCGCGGCGGCGTCGGAGTGGGGCACCAGCTGGACCGTCACACCGGGGTGGTCGGCCTCGAAGGAGTCCGCGATGTCGCGATAGGCGCGCTCGGCCTGCGGGCCGCCGTACACCGAGAACCGCAGGGTCTGCTGCTCCGGCTCGGGGCTCGAGGAGGACGGTGTCGGGCTCGACGGGGGGCTCGCACCGGGGGCGGGATCGCCGGTGCACCCCGAGAGCGCCGCGGTGAGCGCGAGGACCGCCGCCACTCCGACTGTCGCAGCCCTGCTCACACAACCTCCTGAGGTCCCTGCTCGTGCGCGACCCCGGCTCGGTCGCCCGCCTGAGGAGACCGTATCGGCTCACCCCACGCCACGCGTACGGCGTCCCGGGCGTGCGCTCGCCGTCGACCTAGAGTGAGCGGGTCGCGCCCCAGACACCCCGGAGGACCCCCATGACCCGCCGCACCGCCGCCGCCCGACCCGCACCGTGGCGGGCCGTCCTGGTCGGGCTCGCCGGCACCGTGACGCTGACCTCCGTCCTCGCCGCGTGCGCGCAGGACGACACCCCGCGCAACGCCAGCGACGAGCCGACCGTCGAGACCTCGACGCCGGTCGAGACCACCGACACCCCGACGCCCACTGACACGGCGACGCCCACGCCCACCGCGTCCACGCCGGCGCCGACCGTCACCGAGACCGTCACCGAGACGCCGGCGGCGGACCTCACGTCGCTCCTGCTGCCCGCGAGGGCCATGGGCGGCCTCAACGAGACCTGGCGCTGGCGTGACGGCGAGACCCGCACCGACGAGCCGCCGGCCGGCCAGCTCGCCGACTGCGTGCGCTTCTCGTTCAAGGCGATCGGTGCGGGCGAGGTCGCCACGCGCACCTTCCTGCCGCCCGCCGGCGCCGGGGACGTCGAGTCCTCCGCCTTCCAGCTCGTCGCCGAGATGCCCGACAACGACACCGCGGCCCGCGTGATGGAGGTGCTGAAGTCGTGGCGCAACACCTGCCAGCGCCGCCTCAACGACGCCTCCGACCAGCCGCACCGCGTCTCCTCCGCCGCTGCGGTCCGGGCCGGCGACGACGCGTTCGAGTACCTCCACTCCACCCCGGGCTCCACCCCCGACACCACGCTGTTCGAGGACGTCGCACAGGTGCGGGTCGGCACCCGGGTCTCGCTGGTCGTCGTACGCCTCGACGCGCAGGACTACAACTACGAGTCCGCCAAGACCCCCGCTGCCCGCTCGGTCGTCGCGGCGGCGCGCAGGCTGGGCTGAGCCATGGGGGTGGCGACGTGAACGACGGGGTCCCCGGTCGGCACCGTCGCCCCTCGATGCCCGGCGCCCGCCACTTCGAGGCGCTGGTCGGTGACGTCGACCCCGCGGTCCGCAGCGAGGCGGCCGACCGGTCGGCGGCCCTGCTGGTGCGCGGCCCCCGCACCGCCGAGGAGGAGGGCGTGGTCGAGCGCATCGTGAGCCTGGTCGACACCGAGGGGCTCGAGGAGATCGCCGAGGTCTGGGCCGGCTCCGCGCCCGAGTCGCTCGCCGGGAGCCTGTGGCGCCTCTTCCTGCTGCGGTCGTGGGTGTACGCCGACCCGACCGGCGCGGCCCGCCAGTTCGACGCCGGCCGCCGGATCTCGCCGGTGCTGGAGGTGGTCGCCGGGGTGACCTCGCCGCCGGGACCCGAGGAGGTCCGCGAGCTGGCCGACCGCGTGCTGCGCGGGATCCGGGTGGGCGACTACGCCGACACGCTGTTCCGCGCCGCGGCCTTCGCCCACCTCGCCGCGACCGGTCGCGCGCACCTGGCCGACGAGGGCGCCACCGTGGAGGGCGACCTGTCCGCGGCTCGGCTGATGACGCTGGCCCAGCAGCTCGAGGCGGCAGGACACCAGGAGCTCAGCGGCGGACTGGCCTGACCCGTACACTGGTCAACGCGTCGGACCGCGGCAGCCCCGGGTCCCACAATTAGCCGCTGCGAGCGGCCACGCGCCGTGAGGCGCTCCCGGTCCGGCGCGCCAATCCCTCAGAAGACGAGCCGTGCGACCACGCCGGCGTGGTCCGAGGGCCAGCGCAGGTCGGGCCCGGACAGCGGCGACTCGCCGAGCAGCGCGACGCGCTCGACCTCGGCGCCGCGCACCCAGACGTAGTCGATCCGCTCGCTGAACAGGTTCTCCGGGTTGCCCAGGTCGGGCGCCTGGCAGCAGGTCAGGCCGGGGCCCTCGCCCCGCACGGCCCACGCGTCGAGGAACTCCTCCGGCATGCCCACGTCGGCCGGCTGGGCGTTGAAGTCGCCGACGACCACGAGCGGCCCGGCCCACCCGGCCGCCGCGGCGAGCAGCTCGTCGCGCTGGAAGTTGCGCGAGGCCGCGTCGTAGGCCTCGGTGTGGGTGTCGACGACGGCGAACGGCCGTCCGCCGATCTCGCAGGCCGCGCCGCACCAGCCGCGGGTGATGGCCAGCTCGTCGGTGTTGAGCGAGGTGACGTCGAGGGCCTCGCCGAAGAGGCCGCTGCCGGTCTGGGTCACGGTGACCAGCGAGTCGGCACGCCGCAGGATCATGTTGGAGCCCGACAGCGTGATCGTGCCGGGGAGCCCGGCGTCGGCGCCGAGGAGGGCGCTGCCGCCGAAGGTCTGGACGTCGCAGACGACGTCGTACTTCACCTCGCGGTCGGCCAGGGCGTCGGTGAGCAGCTTGCCGAAGTCCCAGAGGGTCTCGCCCTCGAGGGTCCAGGTGCAGACCTCCTGCAGACCGATCAGGTCCGGGGCGTGCTCGACGATCGCGTCGGCGACCAGCGCCGCGCGCCGGTCGAAGGACGTCGCGAGCAGCTGGCGCTGCACCTCGTCGAGGTTGAACGCCAGCTCGGCGGTCTCACGCTCGCCGAGCACGAGGCTGAGGTCAGCCCCGAGATACAGGTTGTAGGTGGCCACGACCACCGAGTTGGACACCTGACCAACTTTACCAAAGATCTACTGTGCACTGGTGCAGAGCTCCGAGGACTCCCCCGCCCCCATCGAGGTCGACTACGCCGCCGAGACCGACGGTCTCCCCGACCCCGGCGAGGTGGTGTGGACGTGGGTCCCCTACGAGGACGACCCCCAGCAGGGCAAGGACCGGCCGGTGATCGTGCTGGCCCGGGTCGCCGGCGTCCGGGGGCCCGACCTGCTCGCGCTGCAGCTGACCAGCAAGGACCACGACCGTGACGAGGAGCAGGAGGCGTCGTGGGGCCGGCACTGGATGGACGTCGGCACGGGCGACTGGGACCGTGAGCGCCGCCCCAGCGAGGTCCGGCTCGACCGCCTGCTGCGGCTCCCCGAGGCCGACGTGCGCCGCGAGGGTGCGGCGCTCGACCGCGACGTCTTCGACGCGGTGCTGACCGCCGCCGGGGAGTTCCACCCCGAGCTGCGCGCCGGCTGAGTCAGCCGCGCAGGCGGGCCGGTCGGTTCGAGGAGCTAGCGAGGGAAGCTCCATCTCATCGTGGTGGGAGGGTCGAAAGTTCCCGGCGAGCGGTAGAGACGCGATGCACGCTCACAGGCACCGGCGACGTCGCAGCGCACGGCGGCGAGATAGGTCCGGCCCACGGGCTGCAGGAGCACCGACCGGTTGGACTCCCACCTGGTGAAGCCGAACCACATCGGCGCCTGATAGGTCCGCAGGACCCTGCCGCCCTGCCGCCTGACACTGATCGTCCTCGGCCCGATCCCGTCGGTGCGGATGTCCATCGTCATCATCCTGCGGGCGTCGGGCGAGAAGCTCAGCGGGATGTCCCGGCACGACCGCCACAGCACCTGACCTGGCCGGTTCAGTCGCACTGTCCGCTGGCAGTCGAGGTGAGGCGCCTCGGGGTTGGGCACCAGGACCACCAGACGGTCGGCGGAGATGTCCGCCCAGGCCGGTCGCGGCACGATCAGCCGGAGCCGGTTCGTGGTCGGGTTCCACCAGAAGGTCTTGCCACCGCGCAGCCCGGTCAGGACGATCCGCCTGGTGCCGAAGTCCGACACCTCAGCGCCCTCGGCCGCGAAGGTGCGTTCGCGGAGCAGCTCCCCGGTGCGGGTGCTCACCACGCGGATGCGGGTGTCTCCCTTGAGCACGGTGGTCATCGCGAGGTGGCTGCCGTCGGCCGAGGCCGTGGCGGTGGTCCGGTCGCCGAAGCGCCGGACGACCCGCCTGGCGCCGTCGGGCGCCACCAGCTGGACGGAGTAGTGATCAAGCCTCGCGTTGGCCGTGGTCACCAGGTAGTCAGGGCCGGCGCGTCCCAGGAGCCACACGTTCGCCGGGCCCCGGACCGGGACGCGGAGGTCACCGTCCCAGATGACCTCCTCCTGCATGTGCAGCAGCCGGGTGTCCGCCCCGCGCTGCAGCCGTGCCGGCTGCAACGTCACGACCGGTGCCGCGGCCTGTGTCGCGGCCTGTGTCGCGGCCTGTGTCGCGGCCACGGGACCGCCCGGAACGGCGGCGGTGGCCACCACGGTCACCATCGCCCCCGCGACCGCACACCTCGTCCGCCACCGTCTCCTCGAACCACCCACCGTCGTCGACATCGGGCCCTCCCCTCCGTGTGCACTGCGCACAGGTCTCCTCCCCATGCTCCGCGTGCCGGTGGCGAGGACCAGAGCCGTTCGCCCTCACAGAACGGGCCGAGCGGCCGGGGCCGGCCGTCGACCGGCCGCCCCGTCAGAGGGCGGTGAGAGCCTTCTGCACCCTGGTCTCCGAGATCGGGCGCGGGGTGCCGAGGCGCTGCGCCCAGAGACTGACCCGCAGCTCCTCGAGCATCCAGCCGATCTCGACGAGCGCGAGCGGGACCGGGGCACCGGGACGCAGGGCCGCGACCCGGTGCAGCCAGGCGTCCTGGAGGGGGCGCACGCGCGCGGCGAGCTCGGCGTCGCGGGTCGGCTGCTCGGGCAGTCGTGTGGCTCGCTCGGTGACGGCGGCGAGGTAGCGCACGAGGTGCGGCAGCCGCGTCGCACCGGCACGCGCGACGAAGCCCTCGCCCATGAGCCGGCCCACCTGTGCCTGCATCTCGGTCATCGCGGGCAGCAGTCGCAGGTCGACGCTGCCGCTGAGCGCGCGGTCCGTGGTGCGCCACGCGTCGAGGACCCGCAGTGCGTCCTCGAGGACGAGCGCCGAGCGAGCTGCCACGGCAGGGCGGACGGCGGCGACCATCGCGGAGAACGCGTCCGCGTCGCGCACCGCTCCCCCGTGCTCGTCGACCAGCGCACCGATCGCCGCGAGGCGGCAGTCCTCGAGGAACCCCTTCACCGTCGGGTACGGCGACCCGGCGAGCGCGAGCTTGCGGCGGTTGTCCCACCCGTCGGTGAGCTGTGAGGCCGACGAGGGAAGCGCGAGCGCGACCAGGCGGCGTACGCCGAGCAGGTGCGCGGCCTCCTGCTCGGCCTCGGAGGCGAAGACCTGCAGCCCGACCGACGACCCCTCATCCACCAGGGCAGGGAACCCGCGCACCTGGTGGCCGGCGCGGGTCTGCGTGAACGACGGCTCGACCGTCCCGAAGGTCCACGTCGTCTGGCCGGTGGCGGAGCGATCGGCAGCGGCCGAGGACAGCGCCTCGGCGAAGCGGCCGGCCAGCGGAGCCTTCAGCGTCGCTAGGTCCTTGCCCGTCGACACGACCTCCCCGTCGTCGGAGACCACGCGATAGGTCGGCTGCAGGTGCGGTGCGACCTTGGCCCAGTCCCACGCGGACCGCGGCACGACGACACCGGTGCGCGACAGCAGGTGGCGCTCGAGCGCGTCGAGCAGCGGCTCGCCACCGGGCACGACGGTGTCGAGGAACTCGCGCGCCACGTTGGGCGCCGGGACGAAGTTGACCCGCAGGTGCTTGGGCAGCGACCGGAGCAGCGACACGACGAGCTCCTCGCGCAGGCCGGGCACCTGCCACGACAGGGCGTGGTCGTCGATCTGGTTGAGCGTCGCCAGCGGCAGGTCGACGGTCACGCCGTCGTCGTCGGAGCCGGGCGCGAAGTGGTAGCGCAGCGGCAGCGCGAGCTCCCCGTCGCGCCACTCGTCGGGGAACTCCTCGGCGGTCACCGAGCGTGCGGCGTCGTTGAGCAGCATCTCGGGGTCGAAGGTCAGCAGGTCCGGCTTCTCCTGCCGCGCTCGCTTCCACCAGGTGTCGAAGTGCGTGCCCGACACGCACTCCGACCCGACGCGCGCGTCGTAGAAGTCGAACAGCGTGTGCTCGTCCACCACGAGGTCGCGCCGCCGCGCTCGGTGCTCGAGCTCCTCGGCCTCCTCGAGCAGTGCTCGGTTCTCGCGCAGGAAGCGGTGCCGCGAGTCCCACTCGCCGTAGACGAGCGCGTGGCGGATGAACAGCTCGCGCGCCAGTGCCGGGTCGACGGCGGAGTACGCCGCGAGGCGGTCGGCGACCAGCGGGACGCCGTAGAGCGTGACCCGCTCGTGGGCCATCACCGCAGCCCGCTTGCGCGACCAGTGCGGCTCGGACCAGGTGCGCTTGACCAGGTGGGCGCCGATCCGCTCGGCCCACTCGGGCTGGACGGCTGCGTTGACGCGGGCGAAGAGCCGCGAGGTCTCCACCAGCTCGGCCGACATGACGAGCTCGGGAGGCCTTCTCGCGAGGCCCGAGCCGGGGAAGATCGCGAAGCGCGTGCCGCGGGCGCCGAGGTACTCGCGCAGCGGTCGACGACCGGTGCTGCGCGGGGGTGCCTCCTCGCGCAGACCGACGTGCGACAGCAGCCCCGACAGCAGCGCCTGGTGGATCGCGTCCTCGTCGACCTGCTCGGCGTCGGGCACGTCGCGGCGACCGCGGCCCCCGGAGAGCCCGACCTGCTTGGCCGTCTGCCGCAGCTGCTGCTCGACCTCCTGCCACTCGCGCAGGCGGAGGTAGTTGAGGAACTCGTTGCGGCACATGCGGCGGAACGCGCTCGACCCGAGGTCGCGCTGCTGGGTGCGGACGTGGCGCCACAGGTTGAGCAGCGTGAGGAAGTCGGAGTGCTCGTGCTTGAACCGCGCGTGCAGCTGGTCGGCCTGCGCCTGCTGCTCGACAGGCCGCTCGCGCGGGTCCTGCACCGACAGCGCGGCCGTGATCGCCAGCACCTCGGGCAGGACGCCCAGGCGGTCGGCCTCGAGGATCATCCGGCCCAGCCGCGGGTCGACCGGGAAGGACACCAGCCGGCGCCCCACCTTGGTCAGCCGCGGCCGGCCGCCCTCGGGGACGATCGCGCCGAGCTCCTCGAGCAGCTGCATGCCGGCCGTGACCTGGCGCCGGTCGGGCGGCTCGACGAAGGGGAAGCGCGCGATGTCGCCGAGCCCGAGCGCCGCCATCTGGAGGATGACCGAGGCGAGGTTGGTCCGCAGGATCTCGGGGTCGGTGAACTCCGGACGGCCGGCGAAGTCCTCCTCGGAGTACAGCCGGATCGCCACGCCCGCCTCGACACGTCCGCACCGGCCCGACCGCTGGGACGCCGACGCCTGGCTGATCGGCTCGATCGGGAGGCGCTGCACCTTGGTGCGGAACGAGTAGCGCGAGATCCGCGCGAAGCCGGAGTCCACGACGTACCTGATGCCGGGGACGGTCAGGCTGGTCTCCGCGACGTTGGTCGCCAGCACGATGCGTCGCGTGGAGTGCCGCTCGAAGACGCGGTGCTGCTCGGCGGCCGACAGCCGCGCATAGAGGGGTACGACGTCCACCGCGCCGGCCAGGCCGGTGCCCCACTTCTCGCCCTCGAGCACCTCGGCCGTGTCGCGGATCTCCCGCTCGCCGGGCAGGAATACCAGGATGTCGCCCGGGCCCTCGCGCACGAGCTCGTGGCAGGCCGCGACGATGGCCTCGGTCTGGTCGCGGACGACGGTCTCGCCCTCCTCGTCGTCGTAGGACTCCTCGATCAGCGGGCGGTAGCGGACCTCGACCGGATAGGTGCGACCGGAGACCTCGACGATCGGCGCGGGCGTGCCCGAGGAGTCGGCGAAGTGCTCGGCGAACCGCTGCGGGTCGATCGTCGCGGAGGTGATGACGACCTTGAGGTCGGGGCGGCGGGGCAGCAGCTGCTTGAGGTAGCCCAGCAGGAAGTCGATGTTGAGGCTGCGCTCGTGCGCCTCGTCGATGATGATCGTGTCGTAGCGCGAGAGCATGCGGTCGTGCTGGAGCTCGGCGAGCAGGATGCCGTCGGTCATCAGCTTGACCAGCGTGTCGGGCCCGGCCTTGTCGGTGAACCGCACCTGGTAGCCGACGACCCCCTCGCCCAGCTCGACGCCGAGCTCCTCCGAGATCCGCTCGGCGACCGATCGCGCGGCGATCCGCCGGGGCTGCGTGTGGCCGATCAGGCCGGTGACGCCGCGGCCGATCTCCAGGCAGATCTTGGGGATCTGGGTGGTCTTGCCCGAGCCCGTCTCGCCTGCCACGACGACGACCTGGTGGTCGCGCAGGGCGGCGGCGATGTCGTCGCGCCGGGCGCTGACCGGCAGCTCCTCGGGATAGCGCAGCTCGGGCACCAGCCCGCGCCGTCGCTCGACCTCCTCGGGCGAGAGCCTCCGGACCCGTCGTTCGTCCCGGGCGTCGGGCCGGCGCGAGGGCCGGCGTCGTCGGGGTGGGGGCACTCAGCCGACCCGTGAGAGCGGCGGGGTGATCGACGTGGCGCTGCCGGCGGAGAAGAGCGCGGCGGGGCGGCCGCGGCCACGCTGCACGGTGCGGCCCGTCGGCTTGAGCAGCCCCGGCACGCCCGTCACCTTGCGCTGGAAGTTGCCCGCGTCGAGCTCCTGCTCCCACACCGACTCGTAGACCTCGCGCAGGTCGCTGATCGTGAACGACCTGCCCAGGAACCTGGTGCCGAACGACGTGTCCTCGAGGAGCCGGCCGGCGAGGCCCAGCGCGTCGCGCAGGATCGTGGCGTGGTCGAAGGCGAGCTTGCGCGGCTTGAGCAGGTCGCTGACCGCGAACCACTGCGCGTCCGCCGCGTCGTCACCGGCCGTCGCGGCCGTGCCGGCCGGCAGCGCGGCGAGCCACGCGACGGAGACGACCCGACCGCGCGGGTCGCGCTGCGGGGCGCCGTACGCCGCGACCTGGTGCAGCGAGAGCGACCGCGGCGAGATGCCGGTCTCCTCCGAGAGCTCGCGCAGGGCGGCCTTGTCGAGCGCCTCGCCCTTGTCGACGAAGCCGCCGGGCAGTGCCCAGCGGCCCTTGTGCGGCTCGCTCCCGCGCTTGACCGCGAGTGCGCTGAGGCCGGAGTCGGGCTGCACGGACAGGGCGACGACGTCGACGGTCATCAACAGTGGCGTGGGCTTGGGCACCTCGCGAGGATAACTTGTCGCACCTACAAGTACGTTTCCTCGCAGCCCCCACGGGCACGATCCCGGGAGCCCCGTCGTCCCCGGGGCGACCAGGAGGCGTCGTGCGCATCGGTGGAGTACTCGTCGTGGTGTGGCTGGTGATCGGGCTGCTGGCAGCAGTGCAGCGCGGCTACTTCGGCGACGGGCGCGAGGTGAACTGCAAGACGACCAGCGACACCGCCCTGACGATCGTCGCGGGCCCGCTCAACTACGTCGGGGTGAACCCCAAGGTGAAGTGCAAGGTGCCGCAGCCCTCGAAGTGATCACGCGGGCTGCAGCGTCAGCGCGATGCCCGGCAGGGCACCGGTGAGCAGCG
>CAZKZQ010000036.1:12303-21614 GCA_964557235.1 uncultured Nocardioidaceae bacterium | reverse complement strand
GCCAGGACGTCGTCGACCTCGATCGCCACGACGTGGCCGACCTCGCCCAGCAGCGCGAGGGTCAGCGAGCCGAGTCCCGGCCCGACCTCGAGCACACAGTCCTCCGGGGTCACGCCCGCGGTGCGGACGATGCGCCGCACGGTGTTGGGGTCGATGACGAAGTTCTGCCCGCGCTGCTTGGTCGGCCGCAGGCCGAGGTCGGCCGCGAGCGCACGCACCTCCGCCGGCCCGAGGAGTCTCGGACCGGCGGAGGTGTCGTCGTGCGGGGGGTGGTCGGCCGGTCGTGTCATGACCAGCCGAGCCTAGTGGAGCGCGCGGCGCGTCGACCCGGTCAGGTCGGCAGGCCCAGGGAGGCGGCGCAGCCGGGCCACGAGCCGTAGCCGCCGGTGGCCGCACGGACCCGCTCGGCGATCATGATCTGCGTCTCGCGGCTGTTCTGGTGGGGGTAGCCGCTGCCGCCGTAGGACTGCCAGGTGCCCAGGTTGAACTGGAGGCCGCCGTAGTAGCCGTTGCCGGTGTTGATCGCCCAGTTGCCGCCGGCCTCGCACTGCGCGAGCCGGTCCCAGACGGTGTTGCCCGAGGCGTAGGCGACGACAGCCGGCTTGGTGCCGACGCGGACGATCGCGGCGAGCGGGGCGGTGACGTCGGCGACGCGCAGCACCTTGCGGGCCACGACCTTGCCGTTGACGACGCGGACGCGGTAGAGCACGTCGCGGTGGCCGGAGCGTCCCGCGCGCAGGACGCTCGAGTCGCCCTTGGTCATCGAGGAGTCCGGACGGGTGATCGTCGTGTAGGCGATCGACTCGTCGTTCACGCGCTTCTTGAACACCTTCACGCGGTCGAACACGATCCTGTCGCCGTCGCGGACGAGCTTGCCTCGCGCGGGGCGGACGACGTCGTCGGCGTCGACCTTGACGCCCGACAGGTTCAGGGCCTGGCCGACGGTCATCGCGGTGAGGGTGCGCTTGACCGGCTTGCGGCCGGCCAGGACCATCGTGAGCTTCTTGGGCGTCACGACGGTGAGGCTGAGGCCGTCGCGGCTGATCGGCGCACCACGGCTGGTCGACAGGCGGGCGGCGCCGAGGCGCAGGCCGATCTGCTCGACCGCGGAGGCGACGTCGGTCGCGGTGACCCAGTGCGAGGACTTCTTGCCGTCGAGGTTGACCTCGAGCGGGCGTCCGAAGCGCACGGCGATGCGGGAGCCGGAGCGGACCGGGGTGTCGAGCGCGGGGACGACGACGTCGTGGTCGCCGACCTCGATGCCCTCGTCGGCGAGGACCTCGCCGACGGTCGCGCCGTTGCTGCGGACCTGCGTGGTCCGGCCGTCGAGGCTGAGGGTCATCTCCTCGCCCATCGCGGACCAGCCGACCGTCGTCGCCACGAGGGCGAGGGTCAGGGTCGAGAGGAGGAGGGTGAGGCGCTTCCTGCGGCGGGGGGAGCCGGGGGCCTCGGTGGTGCTGTCGGTGGGGGTGGACGGGGTCGGGGTCGCGTCGGCGGCCACGGCTCTCCAATGCTCGTGCTCCCCGGGTCACGGGGCCGGTGCGTCGTGGCTCCCCCAGGGGCCCGGTGGGTGGGCCCCGACGCCGGTGCGGCGAGGCGGGGGCGACGTCCCGGCGCGGTGCAGGTGGTGCGATCCGCTCCCGGCTGTCCGGAGGACCGTAACAAGTTGGTCACGCGACAAACAAAACGGGCGTGAGGCACGCCACACGCGTTCGCCACGACACGCCGTGGTCGCTTCCAACACCCCAGGTCAGGAGGGGGGCGCGGACATTTCGGACTGTCCAGACCGATCGACACCCGGAGTGACCTGTCAGGGTTCGGGACGTTGTGCCCTGACGGTCTGCACCGGTTCAGGACCTGCCGGCCGCGTCCTCCCAGGCTCCACCGAACGCAGCGAAGGTCGAGGCCTCGACGGCCGCGCACAGCTCGGCCAGGTCCTCGCCCCGCTGCTGCGCCATGAAGCGCATCGTCAGCGGCACGAGGTACGACGCGTTGGGACGTCCGCGGTGCGGCACCGGGGTGAGGAACGGCGCGTCGGTCTCGACCAGGACCCGGTCCTGCGGGGCGAGCTCCATGGCCTCGCGGACGTCACCGGCGTTCTTGAAGGTGACCGTGCCGGCGAAGGACAGCCAGAACCCGCGGTCCAGGCACTCCCGGGCGAAGGCGGCGTCGCCGGAGAAGCAGTGCATGACCACCCTCTCGGGAGCGCCCTCGTCGTCGACCACCCGCAGCACGTCGGCGTGGGCGTCGCGGTCGTGGATGACGAGCGTGCGGTCCAGCCGCTTGGCCAGGTCGACGTGCCGCCGGAAGGACTCCTCCTGGGCCGCCCGCCCCTCCTCGGCGGTGCGGAAGTGGTCGAGCCCGGTCTCCCCCACCGCCCGCACGCGGGGGTGCTGGGCGAGCCGCTCGATCTCGGACCAGGCCTCCTCGAAGGTGCCGGCCTCGGCCAGGCGCGGGGCCTCGTTGGGGTGGAGCGCGACGCCGGCGACGATGCCCGGCACCCGCTCGGCCACGTCGACCGCCCAGCGCGCCCCCTCGAGGTCGCACCCGATCTGCACGATGCGGGTCACGCCGACGGCGGCGGACGCGGCCAGCGCGCGCTCCGGCGACCACTCCTCGCTGCCGTCGAGGGTCATGTCGAGGTGGCAGTGGTTGTCGACGACCGCGCCGGGCAGGGGCTCGGGGGCCGGGGGCCTCGGGTCGCTCACGCGTCGCCCTCCTTGGCTGCGGGTCGGTGCGCGGCGTCGTACACCGTGCGCTTGGGCACGCCGTGGCGCCGGGCCACGGCCTTGATCGCGTCGGTGCGCGAGACGCCGGTCGCGGCCTCCGCGTCGACCAGGGCGGCCCAGTCGAGGCCCTCGACCGACGGCGGCTGGGCCCCGGCGACGACGAGCGTGACCTCGCCGCGCACCTCCCCGGCAGCCCAGGCCACGAGGTCGGCGAGCGGGCCGCGCACGACCTCCTCGTGGGTCTTGGTCAGCTCGCGGCACACCGCCGCCGGACGGTCCGCCCCGAAGGCGTCGGCCATCGCCGCGAGCGTGGCGGCCGTGCGGTGCGGCGCCTCGAAGTAGACGAGCGTGCGCGGGTCGTCGGCGACCTCGGCCAGGCGGCGTGCCCGCTCGCCGGCCTTGCGGGGCAGGAAGCCCTCGAAGCAGAAGCGGTCGACCGGCAGGCCGGAGAGCGCGACCGCGGTGAGCACGGCGCTGGGACCGGGCACCGCGGTCACGCGGACACCGGCCTCGACGGCGGCGACGACGAGGCGGTAGCCGGGGTCGGACACCGAGGGCATGCCGGCGTCGGTGACCAGCAGGACGCGCTCGCCCCGCACGAGGGCCTCGACCAGCCCGGGCGTGCGCTGGGCCTCGTTGCCCTCGAAGTAGGACACCACCCGGCCGCCGACCTGCACGCCCAGCGCAGCCGTGAGGCGCGAGAGCCGCCGGGTGTCCTCGGCGGCGACCACGTCGGCGCGGGACAGCTCCTCGGCCAGTCGTGGCGGTGCGTCGGCGACCTGCCCGATGGGCGTCCCGGCGAGGACGAGGACACCCGTCGCGTCGTCGGCAGCCTCCATGCGGTCAGTCTGTCAGGCGACCCGCGGCTGCTCCGAGGGCCAGTGGCGCACGCGGACCACGGCCCCCGAGGCGTCGACCAGGCGGGCGTCGAGCCCCCGCAGCTCGAGCCACGCCGGCGCGGCCGGCCCCAGCACCACCGACGCGGTGCTCGCCGCGTTGGCCAGCAGGCACGTGGGGGCCGCGACCGTGACGGTGCGCCACACCGGCGGCACGTCGCGGCCCGTGCGCGGGTCGACGATGTGGTGGTGCCGGCCGTCCTGGGCCTGCCAGGTGCGCCGTGTGGTGGACGAGGTCGCGAGCGCCCAGCCCGCCTCGAGGGTGACGACCTGCGTGGGGTCGCGCGGGTCGTCGGCCACCTGCACCCGCCAGCCGCCGTCCGGGGCCGGGCCCGCGGTGGCCACGTCGCCGCCGAGGGACACCAGCACCCCGACCCCGAGCCGCTCGGCGACGAGCCGGGCGCCCGCGTCGGCGGCGTACGCCTTGGCCGTGGCGCCCAGGTCGATCACCTCCGCGGGGTCGACCCCGCGCGGCACCCGCAGCACGTCGCCGCTCAGGCGCAGCGCCCGGTGCCCGGGCACGGGGCGTACGACGGCCACGAGCCGGTCCCCGCGCGGGACGAGGGCGAGGTCGCGGTCGTAGCCGAGCCCGCGCATCGCCGCCCCGACCGTCGGGTCCACCGCACCGTCGGTGAGGTCGGCGACGAGCAGGGCGCTGCGCAGCAGGTCGGCCAGCATCGGGCTGAGGGTCACCTGACCGTCCGCCCCGGGCCGCAGGGACCGCACCTCGGAGTCGTCGCGGAACCTGCTGCACGCCAGCTCGACCTCGGCGAGGAGCCCGACCAGGAGCCGGTGCGCCTCGGGCAGGGCGTCGGCGTCGCTGACCACGAGCCGCGCCTCGGTGCTCCACAGGGACCAGTCGGCGATGCCCGGAGCTGTGTCCGGTGCGTCCGGCGCGCGGGTCGTCATGAGCCGCTCGACGTCGCGTGGCTCGAGCCGCCGCTCGAGGTCGAGACGCCGCTGCCGGTCGACCACGAGGAGGTCGAGCCCGAGGACGAGGTTCCGGTGCCCGAGCCCGACGACGTGCCCGTCCCCGCGGTGGACTGCTCGACCGCGCCGCAGGCGACGGTCAGGCCGAGCGAGGAGGCGAGGGCGCCGGCGAGCAGGGTGCGACGGACGCGCCGACGGCGGGTCTCGGCGGCACGGGCGTCGGGCACCTCGTGGGCGGGTCGGGGGTCTGCTGCTGTGCTCATGCCCCGACGATGCGGCCCCGATCTGTGCGGTCCCTGTGTGGGCCACATGTCCCAGGGATGAGCGGCCCGTACGCTGACTCGGTGACCGCGACCGCCCCGCCCGCCACGGAGCAGGACGACTCGTCGCCGCGGTCGAGCGGGCTCTCACGCACCCCCGACGGCCGCGAGGTCCCGCCCGCGCGCCGGCGCCTGGTCGGTCACCTCGAGGGCCGCGCGCCCGACGACCGCCTGGTCGGCTGGGTGGTCACGCTGTCCGTGACCGCGCTCGCCGGCCTGCTCCGCTTCTGGAACCTCGGCTACCCGCGGCAGTTCCTCTTCGACGAGACGTACTACGCCAAGGACGCCTTCTCGCTGTGGAAGTTCGGCTACGCGCGGGACTGGGTCGACAAGGTCAACGACGCGATCGTCGACGGGCGCTACTCGCCGTCGATGCAGAAGGACACCCCGTCGATGGTCGTCCACCCCGAGGTGGGCAAGTGGCTGATCGGGGCGGGCGAGAAGCTCTTCGGGTTCGAGTCGTTCGGCTGGCGGTTCCCGAGCGCGGTCGTCGGCACCCTCATGGTGCTCGTGATGATCCGGCTCGCCCGACGGGTCACCGGCTCCAACCTCCTCGGCGGCGCGGCCGGGCTGCTGCTCGCCTTCGACGGGCTGCAGTTCGTCCTGTCGCGGCTCGCGCTGCTCGACATCTACGTCGCGTTCTTCCTGCTGTCGGCCGTGTCCTGCCTGGTGGCCGACCGCGACTGGGGCCGCGAGCGGATGGCCGCGCTGGTCGACCGGCGCGGGCCGGCGTACTCCCCCGGCTCCGAGGGTCGCGGGGGGTTCGGTCCGGTCCGCGGCCTGCGGTGGCGTCCGTGGCGGCTCGCCGCCGGGGTCCTGTTCGGCCTGGCGATCGGGTCGAAGTGGAGCGCCCTGGTGCCCCTGGCGGGCTTCGGGCTGCTGGTCGTGGTGTGGGACGCCGGCGTCCGCCGCTCGATCGGCGTCCGCTGGGCGTTCGTCAAGGCTGCGGTCGCCGACGGGCTGCCGGCCTTCGGCTACCTCGTCGGGGTCGCGCTCGTGGTCTACGTCGCCACGTGGACGGGCTGGCTGATGCACGCCCACACCTACGAGGTGCACCTGAGCGACAACAGCTACGGCCCCTACTGGGGTGCCTACTCCGAGCAGGCCGCGCACGGGTTCCCCGACGCGCTGCTCCAGGGGCTGCGCAGCCTGTACCACTACCACCGCGACGTCTGGTCCTTCCACAGCCACGGCCTCACCGGCGTCAAGCACGTCTATGCCTCGGACCCCGGCGGCTGGCTGATCCTCAACCGCCCGGTGGGCGTCGCGGCCGACCTCGGCATCAAGCCCGGCACGCAGGGCTGCACGGCGCCGGCGGACTCGACCTGCCTGCGCCAGGTGATCCTGCTCGGCACGCCCGCCCTGTGGTGGGCGGGCGCGGTCGCGCTGCTCTACGCGGCGTACTCCTGGCTCGCGCGGCGCGACTGGCGGTTCGGCCTGGTCGTGGTCGGGGTGCTCACCACCTGGGTGCCCTTCCTGCCGTACGGCGACCGGCCGATCTTCTCCTTCTACGCGATCACGACGCTGCCGTTCACCGTCCTGGCGCTCACGCTCGTGCTGGGCCGGCTGATCGGGAGCCCGCACGCCACGCGGCGCCGCCGGGCCATCGGGTCCTCGCTCGCCGGGGCCGTCGTGGTGCTGGTGATGGTGAACTTCGCGTGGTTCTGGCCGATCTACACCCACCAGCTGCTGACCACGCCCGAGTGGCTGGACCGCATCTGGTTCCGGCGCTGGATCTGAGCCTCCCCTCCCCAGGGAGACTGCAACGGCGCACCGCCATGGGGCAGGGTGGGGGTGTGCACTTCATCGGACTCGACCTCGCCTGGGGCGAGAAGCGCCCCACCGGCGTCGCCGTGATCGACGATGCGGGACGGCTGCTCGAGCTGTCCTCGCAGGTGACCGACGACGAGATCGCCGGTGCCCTCGCGGCGTACGCCGACGGCGACTGCCTGGTCGCGATCGACGCCCCGCTGATCGTCGTCAACCCGACCGGCAACCGCCCGTGCGAGGCCGCGCTCAACGCGGACTTCGGCCGCTTCGAGGCCGGCTGCCACCCGGCCAACACCGGCAAGCCGGAGTTCGCCGACGGCCCGCGAGGGGCACGCCTGGCCGCGCGTCTCGACCTCGACCTCGCGCCCACGTCGGGTGCCGCGCGCCGCGCGATCGAGGTCTATCCCCACCCGGCGACGATCTCGCTGTTCGGCCTGGGCCGCACGCTGAAGTACAAGAACCGTCCGGGCCGCACCCTCGACGAGATGCGCAAGGCCCTGCTGGAGCTGATCGACCACCTGCAGGCCCTGCGCAGCGCCGAGGTCGCGCTGCACCTGGAGGACCACGGCGGCTGGCAGGACCTCGTGCAGTCCGTGCAGGACGCGGACCGCAAGGTCGACCTGCGGCGGGCCGAGGACCAGGTCGACGCCGTCCTCTGCGCCTACATCGCGCTGTTCCGCCAGGTCGCCCCCGAGCGCACGACGGTGTACGGCGACGGGGACACCGGCTACATCGTCACGCCCACGCTCCCCGAGGGGCACGAGCCGGCCCCGCTGGAGCCCCGGCCGCTCCCGACGCTGTCGGCCGAGCCGCCCGACGAGGACGCGATGAGCCGGCTGGTGCGCACCTATGCGGCCGGGCACTCCTCGCTCCAGCGCGCCACCGACGGCTTCGTCGCGATGCTCACCGACCTGCTCGACCAGTCGGGCCTCAACTACCTCTCGGTGTCGGGCCGGGCCAAGGGCATCGCGTCGTTCGCGGCCAAGGCGGGCCGGATGCGCGAGGGCAAGCCGATGTTCCCCGACCCGCTGCACGACATCACCGACCAGATCGGGCTGCGCGTGATCACCTACCTCCGCGGCGACGTGGCCGTGGTGGCGCGCGTGCTGCACGAGGAGTTCGAGGTGCTCGACGACCGCGACCTGGGTCGGCAGACCGCGAGCGAGGGTCGCTTCGGCTATGCCAGCCGCCACCTCGTGCTGCGGCTGCGCGACGGGGTCGGCACGCCCGAGATGCAGGCGCACCCCGCCCAGGTCCAGGTGCGCACGGTGCTCCAGCACGCGTGGGCGGAGTTCGAGCACGCCACGCGCTACAAGGGCGTCGTGCCCGACGAGCACGTGCAGGACCTCGACCGCCGGTTCACCCTCGCGGCCGGTCTGCTCGAGCTGGCCGACCAGGAGTTCTCCGCGATCCACGAGCGGCTGCAGGGCTCGTCGTACGCCCCGCCGGCGGGGCTGCCCGCCTCGCTCGGCATCGGCACCGAGGAGCTCGCGCAGCTGCTCACCGAGCGCTACCTCGAGGCCGGCTGGTCACGCCCCGACCACTACGAGTGGGTCTCCCAGCTGCTGCTCGAGCTCGGCATCACCTCGGTCGCCGCGCTCACGGTGGTGCTCGACTCGGTCGACGAGGAGGAGGTCACGGCGCACATGGGCTACAAGTACCCGCCCGGCGCCGTGCGCCGCCTCGACGACAGCCTCCTGGCGATCTTCGGCGAGCGCTACCTCGGTCTCGCCGGCAACCAGCACCGGGCGGACCTGCTGCGGTCGCGGCTGGACCGCATCCTCGAGCACTGAGCCCGGACGCACGAACGGCCGGGCTCCAGCCCGGCCGTCCGTGTCGTGAGGTGCGATCAGAGCGTGTGCGCCCGGTCCACCCGCAGGTGGTAGCGGGTGCCGATCTTGCCGCCGAGCATCGAGCTGAGCAGGGTCAGCGCGAGCAGGGCGAGGGCGACGACCAGCCCGGTGACGCTGACCTCGTCGGAGGGCAGCGGGATCCGCGGCAGGTCGCTGCGGTCGAAGACGTTGTACTGCTCGCCTGCGATGGCGCCGACGATGAGCGCGACGACCGTCACGAGGAAGCCGACGAGCCAGGCGCCGAAGCCCTGCTTGGCGCCGTCGAAGCGCGACATGCGCCCGGCGACGTAGCCGCCGGTGAAGTAGGCGATGGCCAGGACGACCATGAGCGTGATGCCCGCGGCCGCGCCGATCGTGCCGGCGGCGCGGTCGGCGTCCGGCCAGGTGATGTCGGTGGTGTCGTCGAGACCGGCGACCACCGCACCGATGATGCTGGTGAGGAGCACGGTCACGGCGACGGTCACGAGCCAGCCGAAGACACCGGCCCCGAGGTTGATCCCGCCGAAGCGCTCATAGGCGTTGTCGCGGGCGATCGCCGCGCGCTCGGCGCGGTCGACGGTGGGCTCGCGGTCGACGGCACGGGTCGTGGTCGTGCCCGTCGTGCCGGTCGCGGCGGTGTCGGTGGTCGTGGTGGTGTCGTGCGGCGTGCGGGTGGTGCCGCGGTTGAAGATGGCCATGACGGTCCTCCTCCGGGTCAGGGGGTCCCACCAGACCTACCCCTCGACGACTCCGGACAAACCGGGACCGGGGTGCGATCCGCACCCCTGAGGGCCCTCGCGAGACCTTCCCGCGGGGACACCGGGCGGGATACTG
>CAZKZQ010000036.1:0-12203 GCA_964557235.1 uncultured Nocardioidaceae bacterium | reverse complement strand
GATACTGGGCGGCATGGACGAGCAGACCCGCGAGCTCGCGGCGTACTTCGACCGGTGGTACGCCGACATGGACGACGCCGGCGGCGGTCGGGTGAAGGACGAGATCCAGCAGCGCCACCTCGGCCTGCCGGCGCGGCTGCTGTCGACGAGCCTGCTCCCCTGGACCGGCATCGCCGAGGTGCTGGCGCTGCTGCGGCTCGGCCCCGGCGACCACCTCGTCGACCTGGCCTGCGGCCGCGGGGGCTACGGCCTCGAGATCGCCTCGCGCGCCGACTGCCGGCTCACCGGCGTCGACTTCTCCGCCGAGGCGACCCGGCAGGCCGGGGAGCTCTGCCGGGCCTGGGGCCGTGACGACACGTTCGTGACCGCGGACCTCACCGCCACAGGGCTCCCCGACGGCACCGCCGACGCCGTGCTGTGCGTCGACGCGATCCAGTTCCCGGGCGATCCCGCCGCGGCGTACTCCGAGCTGCGGCGCATCGTGCGCCCCACCGGCCGGGTGGTGCTCACCTGCTGGGAGCCGGTCGACCCCGACGCCGAGGGCCTCCCCGCCCGGCTGCGCACCGTCGACCTGGCCGCCGGGCTGACGGGAGCGGGGTTCGTGGACGTGGTGGTCGAGGAGCGCGCGGACTGGCGTGCGCTCGAGCGCGCGATGTGGGAGGAGGGTGCTGCCCTGGACCCGGGCGAGGACCCCGCACTGCAGTCCTTCCGCGACGAGGGCGCACGCAGCCTCGCGACCTGGGACGCCGTACGCCGGGTGTGCGCGTCCGCGACCGCGCCCTGAGCCACTGCACCCGGCGTTGGCGCGGTGGGGCAGGCTGGGCCTGACACGCCCCCGGCGCCTCCCGCGCCCTGACGAAGGGACCCCCCATGCCCACGCGCACCGCCCGCACCGCCTGGAACGGCAACCTCACCGAGGGCTCCGGCCAGGTCGAGCTCTCCAGCTCCCAGGTCGGCACCTTCGACGTCTCGTTCCCCAAGCGGGCAGCCGACGACGCGGACGGCACCACCTCGCCCGAGGAGCTCATCGCCGCCGCGCACTCGTCGTGCTACTCGATGGCGCTGTCCTCGCTGATCGGCAAGGCGGGCGGCACGCCGGAGTCGCTCGACGTCACCGCCGACGTGACCCTGGGCGCCGACCCCGAGGGCGGCAACAAGATCACCGGCATCAAGCTGACCGTCCGCGGCGAGGCCGGCGGCATCGACGAGGCGACCTTCCTCGACCTGGCCGCGCAGGCCAAGGCCGGCTGCCCGATCAGCAAGGCACTCGCGGCCGTCGACATCGAGCTCGACGCCGCGTTCGACAGCTGAGCCCCCGCCTGTCGGCGGGACGAGGACGACCCGGCCCTCGGCGCGAAACGCCGAGGGCCGGACTCGTCCCGCAAAGTCTATTAACTTGATGTACCTTGACGAGATGCCCGTCGCACCGGCGCGACGCGTCCCCGAGAGGCTCACCCATGACGACCACCTTCCCCGCCCCCCGGTCGGTCCCTGGTCTGCAGGTCCCGACCTCCCCCGCCACCGCGACGACACTGGCCGCGTCCGGGCCGCAGCACCCGCCGCTCGACGTGCTCCGTGAGGTCGCGCGCCGTCCAGGGCTCCTCGACCTGGTCGAGCAGCACCCGACCGAGCGTCGTTGGCACCGCATCGAGACCGACCTCTCCTCCGACGCAGTCGAGCTGTGGCTGATCTCCTGGCCGCCCGGCAGCTCCACCGGCTGGCACGACCACGGGACCGCCAAGGGCGCGTTCGCCACGCTGCGGGGCCGCCTGACCGAGGACAGCTGGGCCGGCCGCGCCTTCCGTCGCCGCCTGGCGGCCGGCGAAGCCCGCACCTTCCCGTCCTGGCACGTCCACGACGTCAGCAACCACAGCGGTGAGCACGCGCTCTCGCTGCACGCCTACGCCCCCGCGCTCACCGCGATGACGCGCTACCGCCTGGTCGAGGGCCGGCTCGTCGTCACCGAGGTGGAGCGGGCCGGCGCCTGGTGACGCGGCGGCGCGGACGCCCCAGCACAATGGCGTGATGAGGACCTACGACGGCGTCGACGCGATGCTGGCCGACGCGCGCTCCCGGCTCGACCGGGTCTCACCCGAGGAGGCGCACCGGGAGCTGACGACGGGCGAGGCGTTGCTCGTCGACATCCGGCCCCAGGCGCAGCGTGAGGCCGAGGGCGAGGTGGATCCTGCTCTGGGAGCGCTGGTGATCGAGCGCAACGTGCTCGAGTGGCGCCTCGACCCGCGCAGTGAGGCCCGGATCCCTCGGGCGGCGTACGACGCGCGGGTGATCGTGATGTGCCAGGAGGGCTACACGTCCTCGCTGGCGGCGGATGCCCTGCTGAGCCTCGGAATCCCCCGGGCCACGGATGTGGCCGGGGGATTCAAGGCGTGGCGGGATGCCGGTCTGCCGACGGCAGCTCAGCCGGCGAGCAGGTCCGATCGGCCGTAGAGGCTGACCACCTTGCGCACGAGGCGCGCGGAGTTGACCACGTGGACGGTGCGCCCACGCTCGGAGTGACGGGTCTTGACCTCGATGAGCGCACGGACACCGGCAGTGTCGATGAACTCCAGTGCCGCCATGTCGACGGTCACGTCGTGGATGGACCTGTCGTCCTCGTGACCGTCGCTGTCGAGCAGCGCGGTGCAGGCGAGGTCGAGCTCGCCGCGGAGGCCGAGCGCGAGGTGGCCGTCGTGCATGTCGGAGACGACGGTGAAGGGGACTTCGGGATGGGTGGTGCTTCGTTGTGTATGTGCCATGGGTCACCCATGGGCCAATCTTCGGAGGACGAGCTCCGATCAAGTCAACCGAGGGCGGGGCCACTGATGGCGTCCCCGAGGAGCTCCCGGTATTTCGACCGTACGCGTCCAATGTCCGGAAAGCCAGTCACGGGACCGTTGGGACCGCGTTGGTCCTTGCGGGTGAGTCATGGCTCACTGCTTCCTCATGGTCCCCATGAACCGGACGCTGCCCTCAGGCGTCGTGGGGGTGGATCATCGAGAACACGGTCGTGAGGGAATGCCATGTCACGCGAGGAGAGTGTGCGGGAGGTGTACGACGCGTCGTACCGGCGCCTCGTCGTGCAGCTCTACGCCCTGACCGGCGACCTGGCCGAGGCCGAGGACGCCGTCCAGGAGGCGTTCGTCACCGCGCTGGGGCACCGGGGATTCCCCGACCTGGACAACCACGAGGCGTGGCTGCGCACGGTCGCCCTCAACCACGTCCGCAGCCGCTGGCGCCACCTCGACGTCGTACGCCGGATGCGGACCAAGGTGCCCGGACCCACCCCGGCGGACGAGGTGGGACCCGAGCACGTCGACCTGGTCGAGGCCCTCGCCCGGATCGACGAGCCGCACCGCACGGCCGTGGTGCTGCACTACCTGGCCGACCGGTCCGTGGCCGAGATCGCCCGTGAGGTCGGGGTGCCCGAGGGCACCGTCAAGACGCGACTGCTCCGGGGTCGTCAGCTCCTCGGGTCGCTGCTCGCCGAGCCCGAGGAGGTGGACCACCATGTCTGACCTCGACCAGCTCCGCGAGGTCGGCGGCCGCCTGCGGCAGCCGGCGTTCGAGGACATCGTCGCCACACGTCGTCGCCGCACGCGGCACGCGCGGGTGGCGACCGGCACCGCGCTGGCCGGCGGGCTCGTGGTGGTGGCGACCGCGCTGGCGTCCCTCGGCCAGGCCGAGCGCGGCACGCCCGAGCCGATCGACCGGACCCCGACCCCCACCCCGACCGAGACGTTCGTCGTGCCCAGCGGACAGGAGACGCTCGTCCCGGAGATCGGCCCGTCCGACGTCGCGGGGTTCGAGATCGTGGCGACCCTCACCAGCAGCCAGCCGGAGCACCGCGGTGACGCCGAGCTCTCCGTCACGATCCCGGACCGGAGCATCTCGATGTCGTCGTACTGCCGAGGTGACGCGGGTCTCTACGCGTTCACCGACATCGACGACGGTGGCGGCGGCTACTTCGCGTGCTCACCGGACGCGCCCACGACCCTGGCGCCCACGACGGACCTGGTCGACCAGGTCGCACAGGACCCGGTCGACGGGACGCGCACCGTGCGCATGTGGCTCGCGCGTCCGTCGCGGGAGTTCCTCGACTGCGTGGAGGTCGACGGCCCGGTCGACTGCCCCCGCGCCGAGGACGTGCCGCCGGTCAGCGACCCCGACGCGGACTTCGGGTTCCGTCTCTACGGCTCCCCGGACGTGTCCCCCGTGCTCCGCCTCCCGCTGGCCGAGGAGAACGGCGAGCCCTTCCGCTTCCGTGCCCTCATCAGCGTGGGCGGCGTGCCGTGGGTGCTCGACCGGGCCGTCGTCGCCGCGCCCGGTGCCTCGCGTCTCGCCGTCCGCGTGCGCGCGTCCGACCGCCCGCGACTGGTCGACGTCTATGCCGACGACTCGATCCACCTCGAGCGCTGTCGCCGGGAGCACGCCGACGACCTGCCGTCCTACGAGTCGGTGCAGAGCGCCGACTACTGGGCCCAGGTGCACCGGCTCTGCGGCGTCGACGTGCGCCTGCTCGTGGACGGGCAGAGGGTCCCGCCCTCCGACGACCCGCGCGCCGACGGGCACGTCCGGCCGCTCGGCGCGGTCCTGGACGCCGCCGAGCACCGCATCGAGGTCGAGGTCGTGCGCGGGGACCCCCGCGACGTCGCCTACGCCCTCGTCCTGCGCCACCGCTCCGAGATGCCCTGAGGAGGACGTCATGCACGGACCCACCACCAGCCGGCTCGTCGCTGCGACCGTCACGGCCGTCGCGGCAGGGCTCCTCGCGACCGGGTGCAGCGACGGCTCGTCGGACCGGACCGACCCCACGGCCGGCCCCAGCAGCCCGCCGACGTCGGCCGCCGCCGCCGGGCCCGTCCACCTGGTCGGCAGCGCCGCGACGCTCGAGGCCGGGACCTACCAGGCGGCCTTCCTCACCGGGACGGGCCGCGCCCGCTCCGAGGCGGTCCTCGACGTGCCCGACGGCTATCGCGAGGGCGACCACGGCGACGACTGGTACGTCGTGTCGCGCGACGGCGACACCTTCCTCGGCCTGTGGGTGGTCGACACGGTCGACCGTGACGCCTGCCGCGGCGAGGAGGACGCCGTCGACCCCGGCCCGACGGTCCGCGACCTCGCCCGCGCGCTCGTCGCCCAGCGCTCGACCCGGGCCCCCGCACCGAAGCGCGTCACGGTGGACGGTCACGCCGGCGCCTACGTCGAGCTGACCGCTCCGACCCGCCTCGCGCGCTGCGGGGAGCACCCGGCGCTGTGGCGGTCCCCGGAGCGCCCGATCTACTCCGGCGGTCAGGTCGACCGGGTCTGGATCCTCGACGTCGACGGGCAGCGCCTGGTCGTCGACGCGTCCTACGCCCCCGGGTCGAGCGCACAGGAGCGGGAGGACCTCACCGCGATGGTCGGGTCGCTGCGGATCGTGGCGGCCGAGGGGGCGTAACGCCACTCGTCACGGTGTCGGGACCACCCTCCGTGGCAGCCGGTGGCGCGGCGTCGCGAGGGTGGCGTAGCACAGGGCCGCGACGGGCAGCGGCAGCCAGTACTGCAGCAGGCGCCAGGTGAGCACACCGAGCACCGCGACGGTCGCCGTCGCCCCGCTGGCGACGATCGCCGGCACGAGCAGGCCCTCGATCACCCCGATGCCGCCCGGCGTGATCGGCAGCAGCCCGACGACGTTGACCAGGCCGTAGCTCGCGAGGACGAGCTCGACGGGCACCGCGCCGCCGTACGCCCGCAGGCAGAGCCACAGGCAGACCGCGTCCAGCAGCCAGTTGACGAACGCCCAGGTGAGACCGCGGTGACCCGTGCTGGGGTCGCTCAACGACCGCCGGATCCGCAGCACGGTGGACCACACCACGTCCCGCCACCGCGGGGGCAGCAACGGCACCGCGTCCAGCGCCCCCGGCAACCGCGGACTCCCCTCGCTGCGCCCGGCCGCGCGGGCGCCCAGCTCGAGCGCGACCGTCAGCACGACCGCCCCCAGCACGAGCACCACGGTCGCGGCGGTGAGCCCGGTGCGGGGCACCGACATGAGCGCCCCCAGCAGCCACACCGCGACGAGGCCGGCGGCCGACACCAGGAACTGGGACACCGACAGCGACAGCGCCTCCGCCGTCGCCACCCCGCGGGCGGTCATCAGGCGGACCCGGACGGCCGCGGAGGTCGCTCCCCCGCCGGGCAGGGCGTGCGCCAGCCCGTAGCCCACCAGGTCGATGCGCCACTGGGTCCCGAAGGACAGCCGCTCCGAGGCGGGGAGGAGGGTCTGCGTGAGCCGGGTGTAGGCCGCCAGGGAGGCCGTCTCGAGCAGCAGCGCCGCGGCCAGCGGCGCCCAGCTCACCTCGCGCAGGGCGTCCAGGCTGGTCCGCGCGGCCAGCACGAAGGGGACGACGCCGTACTCCAGCGCCGCGACCGCGAGCAGCACCGCGCCGGCCCCGCGCAGCCAGCGCCACGCCTGGGGTGCCTGCGCCCGCGCGCGGTTCACCGCCGCAGCACCTCGGCGAGGACGTCCACCTCGTCGCTGATGATGCCGCGCACCCCCGTCGCGACCATGCGGTCGAGGGTCTCGACGTCGTTGACCGGCCACGTCATCACCACCTCGACGCTGCGGTGCAGCTCGGCCACCACCGCCGCGTCCAGGAGCGAGCGGTGCACCGAGACGCCGTACGACGGGGCCTGGGCGACCCGGCGACGGAGGGCCCCGAGCTCCCGCTTGGTGCGAGCCGAGAGCACGGGCCGCACGTAGGGCAGCCGGGCCAGCGTGTCGACGGCCGGCCAGTAGCGCCCGCACACGAGCACCGGACGGTGGTGCCCGTGGTCGTGCAGCAGCCGGGCGACCGACCGGGCGCCCCTGACGTGGCGGCCCTTGAGGTCGAGCATGAACGTGGACCCGTGCTCGTCGGCCTCCAGCAGGGCCGACAGGCCGAGGCGCGGCGCGGAGGCCGAGCGCAGCTCCCACCGGTCCCACAGGAAGGGCAGCGGCCCGGCGGACTTGAGGTGCCGGACCTCCAGCTGTCCGCGGTGGTGGTGGATGTCGCACTCGATGACGTCGGCGCCGAGGGTCGCCGCCGCCCGCAACCCGGCCAGCGAGTTGCCGGCCCGGTGGGCGATGGCGAGGGGCCTCATGCCGTCTCCTGCCTCACCGGCGTCGCGGCCGCCGGTCCCGTCGTCGGGTCAGGGTCCGGGTCCGGCGCTTGGTCCGGCTCCGGGGCCGGGACCGCCGCGGCGAGGCGCCGCCGGCGACCGATCGCGACGGCCGCACGGTCGGCGACGAGCACCAGGGCGATGCCGGCGGCGACGTCGATGACGTAGTGGTTGGCGGTCACGACGGTGGCCAGGCCCATGAGCAGGGGCATCGCACAGCCGACGACGCGCAGCAGCACCGACGAGGTGGCCGTGACGATGGCGATCCCCACCAGCAGGTCCCAGCCCGCGTGCAGGCTCGGCATCGCGGCGTACTGGTTGACGAACGTCGGCGGCTGCAGCACGCGATAGGCCTCCGAGCGCTGCGTGACCGTGTCGGCGAGGCCGAGCCCGCTCAGCAGGCGCGGCGGCACGACGGGGTAGGACGCGAACACGACCATGCCGACGAGGCCGGAGAGGATCATCCCGTCGCGCAGTCGCAGGAACTGTGGGCGGTGGCGCAGGGCCAGCCAGAGCATGGTGACCGCGATGACCGGCCAGTGGCCGTAGATGTAGATGTCGTTGGCGACGCTCTCCCGCCACGGCGAGCCCACCACCAGCGACTGCAGCGCGCTCTCGACGTCGATCCGCCAGGCGCGCTCGAGGTCGACGAGGTCCCAGGCGTGCCGCTCGGCCACGGCGAAGGCGCCGACGGTGTGGCCGCGCACGCCGAAGTAGATGGCCACACCGAGGACCACCACGACGGCCTGGCCCAGCACCCATCGGACCCGTGCGTGTCTCGCCGAGGACATGCGACCTCCTGCCTCCGCCTGCTTCCCCCTGCTTCCACAGTGGGACGCCGGGCCGCGGTCCGGAGGGGCCGAACGGTCCCCGGATGGGGGTCAAACAGAGGTAGCTGGGGCGGTGACCATCCGCCTGCGCGTGAGCAGCACGCTCACCCCGCCCATCGCCAGCGCGGGGAGCCACGCGAGGACGGCCTTGAGGGTGACGGCTGCCGCCGCGGCGGCCCACGGCACGCCGAGGGCGACCAGTCCGACCACCAGCGCCCCCTCGCGAGGGCTCGCACCGTTGGGACCCGGCACGGCGCCGGCGAGCTGGCTGGCGCCGAACGCGCCGAGGATCGCCAGGGGCGGCAGGCTGTGACCGGTGGCGGCCAGCGTGCCGAGCAGGAAGGCCGCGATCGAGAGCTGGTAGAGCGCGGACAGCACCAGGCCGTGCGCCAGCTGCCGCAGGGTCGGACGGGGCCCGCGCGGCAGGAGGCCAGGCTTGAGGCGGCGTACGACGAGGAGCCCGGCGCCCAGCGCCACGGCGAAGCCGAGCGAGACCAGCAGCATGCGGGTGGGCAGGGCCGCACCGGCGAACACGACGAAGGCGGCGACGGCCACCGCGCCGACGAAGCGGTCCAGCGCGACGCTGGTGAGCGCGTCGGCGCGGGGCACCTCGGCGTGGGTCAGCCGCCGCAGGCGCCACAGGTCGGCGCCGACGTGCCCGGGGGTGAACAACCCGAGCAGCTCGGACTCGGCATAGGCCCGCACGTGCCACCACCGCGTCAGCCCGGCGTTGGTCAGCGCACGCCAGCGCAGGGGGCACAGGAGGTACTTGCCGACGACCCAGGGAACGAGGCCGAGCAGAGCCGGCCAGACGGTGACGTGGGGCAGGTGGGGCATGGTCCAGACCGGGACGGCCAGGGAGAGTGCCACTCCGAGCACCAGGACGGTGCGGGACCGCAAGACAGCGCGCAGCAAGGAGATGTGGTTCCGTTTCGCCCCCGTGGCCGGTGTGCTGCCGCCCGAGCGGCCGTTCCCATCCTACGGGCGGGGACCACACGGACACCGGGGATCCGGTGAAGCGGACCTCAGCGCTCGACCGGTTCCTGGCGTGAGGGCGGGAGTGCGCGCCGCACCTGCTCGGGCAGCGCGGGCGACGCCGCCTGCAGCAGCTCCACGACGCGGGCCTCGTCCACCGGCTCGAATTCGCGGTAGGCCTGGCTGACCGCGCCCGAGACCGGCAGGTCCTCCAGGCACACCACTCCGGCTCCTGTCGCCTCGAGCCGGTGCACGGCCTCGGGCGCTCCGACGGGGACGGCGACCACGACGCGGGCGGCGCCCCGGCGCCGGACGACCTCGCAGGCCGCGAGTGCCGTGGCGCCGGTGGCGAGGCCGTCGTCGACGACCAGCACGGTGCGTCCCTCGAGCGGGACCGGCAGCCGGCCGTCGTCGTGCAGCTCCTGTGCCCGTTGCTCGACCCCGTCGCGCTCGCGGGCCTCGACACCCTCGACCTGTGCGGGCGTGACACCCGACGCCCGCACGACGACGTCGTTGACCGCGAGCACGCCTTCCTCGCCGATCGCGCCCATCGCCAGCTCGGGGCGTGAGGGGACGCCCAGCTTGCGCACGACCACCACGTCGAGGGGCGCACCGAGAGTGCGCGCCACCACCGAGGCGACCGGCACCCCGCCCCGCGCCAGGCCCACGACCACCACCTGCTGGTCGGCGAGCGTGCCCAGGGCCGCGGCCAGGCGGCGTCCAGCGTCCTCACGATCGGCGAACATCACGGCTCCCTTCCCGGTCCCCCGCCTGTGTGCTGTCTCGATCCCGATGCACCCAGTGCAGCACAGGACCGGTTGCGGGGCAGGTGGCCAGGTGGCTCGAGGCTTCGGGGCCGAATGGCCATGGTGGGGCCGCCCGGTGCGACGAACGCTGGAGCTGTGACCAGGACCAGTGCAGGGTCCACGGACCCCACGCAGTACCCCACGCCGGCCGTCTCCCTGGCGAGGCTGTTCAAGGATCGCGTGGCGGCGACCCCGCAGAGCGAGGCGTTCCGCCACCCCGTCCACGACGGCTGGAGCTCGGTGACCTGGGCCCAGACCGCCGAGGTCGTGGACCGGCTGGCCGCCGGCCTCCTCGCCCTCGGCCTCCGCCCCGAGCAGCCGGTGGCCATCCTGAGCAGCACGCGCATCGAATGGGTGTACGCCGACCTCGCCATCATCTGCGCAGGCGGGGCCACCACCTCGATCTACCCCTCGACGCTGGCCGACGGCGTCGGCTTCATCCTGGGCGACAGCGGGTCCTGCATGGTGTTCGCCGAGGACGACGCCCAGGTCGCCAAGCTCAGGGAGCAGCGCGAGCGCCTGCCCGACGTCCGCAGGGTCATCACCTTCGACGGGACACCGGACGGGGAGTGGGTGATCGGCTTCGAGGACCTGGTGACCCTGGGCGACCAACGCCTGGCCGAGCACCCCTCCGCTGTGGACGAGGTGGTGGCAGCGGTCCGGCCGGACCACCTGGCCGCGCTGGTCTACACCTCCGGGACCACGGGACCCCCCAAGGGCGTCGAGCTGACGCACAGCTGCTGGACCTACATCGGCGCCGGCGCCACCACGCTCGACCTGGTGACCCCGAGCGACCTGCAGTACCTCTGGCTGCCGCTGTCGCACGTCTTCGGCAAGATGCTCGTGGTCGTGCAGCTGCAGATCGGCTTCGCCTCGGCCGTCGACGGCCGCCTCGACCACATCGTCGACAACCTCGCCGTCGTGCGCCCGACGTTCATGGCCGGGCCGCCACGGATCTTCGAGAAGGTGCACGCCACGGTCGTGCAGACCGTCGAGCAGGAGGGCGGCCTCAAGCTGCGCCTGTTCAGGTGGGCCTTCGCCGTCGGCGAGCAGGCGGGACGGGCCAGGCTCGAGCACCGCCGTCCGGAGCCGATGCTGCGGGCCCGACTGGCCGTCGCCGACCGCTTGGTGCTCTCCCGCATCCGGGCGCGCCTGGGCGGCCGGATCCGGTTCCTCGTCTCGGGCAGCGCCGCGCTCGCCACGGACATCGGAGGGTGGTTCCATGCCGCCGGCATGCCGATCCTCGAGGGCTATGCACTGACCGAGACCAGCTCGGGAGCCTGCATCACCCGGCTCGACGACGTGCAGCTCGGGATGGTCGGTCCGCCGATGCCCGGCACGGAGATCAAGGTGGCCGACGACGGCGAGATCTTCGTCCGCGGCCCGGGTGTGATGCGGGGCTACCACGGTCTGCCCGACAGCACCGCCGAGGTGCTCGACGCCGACGGGTGGTTCGCGACCGGCGACGTCGGCGAGATCGACGACGCGGGCCGTCTGCGCATCACCGACCGCAAGAAGGACCTGGTCAAGACCTCCGGCGGCAAGTACATCGCCCCCCAGGCCATCGAGGTCGTCTTCAAGGCGGTGTGCCCGCTGGCGAGCCAGATGCTCGTCCACGCGGACGCGCGCAACTACGCCACCGCACTGGTCGCGCTCGACCCGGACGCCCTCCTCCGGTGGGGACGGGACCAGGGCCTGGCCGCCCTCGACTACGCCTCCCTCGCCGGTCACGGCTCCGTCCACGCCTACGTCAGGGGGTGCGTGGACGTGCTCAACAGCCGGTTGAACCGGTGGGAGACGATCAAGGACTTCCGGATCCTCGACCACGACCTGACCGTCGACGGGGGCGAGCTGACCCCGAGCATGAAGGTGCGCCGCAAGGTCCTGGAGTCGCGCTACCGCCCGCTCCTGGACTCGATGTACGAGGGGGCGCGCGATGGATGACCGGACCGACGACCTGACACCCGTCCGCCTGCGGGACGGCACCGAGGCGTTCGTCGTGCCCCTCCTGCCCGCCAACCGCGAGGCCCTGAGGGACGAGTACGCGCACCTCTCGGCGCGCACGCGGTTCGGCCGGTTCCTGACCGCAGTGCCCGAGCTCAGCGACTCCATGCTCGACCGGCTCGTCGACGATGTCGACGGCGTGGACCACGTCGCCCTGGTCGCGATCGTCATCGGCGAGGACGGGACCGAGGTGCCGATCGGCCTGGCGCGGATCATCCGCTATCCCGACGACCCGACCACGGCCGACCTCGCCGTCACCGTGACCGATCCGTGGCAGCGCCGCGGCGTGGCCACCGCGCTGCTCGAGGTCCTCCTGGACCGGCGACCGGCGGGGGTCGAACGCATCGACACGGTCATCGGGGCGGAGAACGCGCCGTCGCTCGCGCTGGTGCGGCAGGTCGGCGAGATCGAGGTCGACGACTGCGCCGGCGGAACGCGGCACGTGGTGGTC
>CAZKZQ010000035.1:13844-21682 GCA_964557235.1 uncultured Nocardioidaceae bacterium | reverse complement strand
GGCCTGGCGGACCAGGTCGCGCCCGCCCTCGCCGCGCGCCGCCTCCACCACGAGCTCCAGCGCAGTCGCGAGCTCCTCGTCACCACGCGCGAGACGGAGCGACGCCAGCTCCGCCGCGACCTGCACGACGGACTGGGCGCGAGCCTGGCCGGGCTGCGCCTGCAGCTCGAGAGCGCCCAGCACCTGGTCGAGGACCCGGTCGCGGCGGGGCTGCTGGAGCGGGCCGGCTCGACCGTCACCCACGCCGTCGACGAGGTGCGCAGCCTCTGCGAGGACCTCCGCCCGCCGGGCATCGACGACCTCGGTCTGGTGCGCGGGCTCGAGGCGCTGGCCGAGCGCAGCCGCACGCCCGCGCTCGCCGTGAGCCTCGACGTGCCCGACGCGCTCGACCTGCCGCCAGCCGTGGAGGTCGCGGTCTATCGGATCGTCGCCGAGGCCCTGGCCAACGCCGCCCGCCACTCGGGCGCGCGGAGCGTCGACGTCTGCGTCCGCGCGGGCGAGGCGGTCGACGTCGTCGTGGCCGACGACGGGTCGTGGACCGCCCCCTCCGGCACCGGCGGTCTCGGCGGTGTCGGTCTGGAGTCCATGCGGCTGCGTGCCGAGGAGATCGGCGGACGGCTCGAGCTGGCCTGCAGCGACTCCGGCACCCAGGTCCGCGCCCACCTGCCGCTGACCCTGCCCAGCACCGACGGAGGAACCCGATGACGCGCGTGATGCTGGTCGACGACCACCCGCTGTTCCTCGACGGGGTGCGCGCGGCGCTCTCCACGCAACCCGGGATCGAGGTGGTCGCCGAGGCGCACACCGTCGCCGAGGCCCACGCGATGGCGCAGGAGCACCACCCCGAGGTGGTGCTGATGGACCTCAACCTGCCCGACGGGTCCGGCATCGACGCGACGCGCGACCTCCTCGCCGCGCACCCCGACCTCCGCGTCCTGGTGATCACGATGTCGGCGGAGGACGACTCGGTCGTCGCCGCGATGCGCAACGGCGCCCGGGGCTACGTCGTCAAGGGAGCCGGCCGCGCGGACCTCATCGGTGCGGTGACGACGGTCGCGGCCGGCGGTGCGGTGTTCAGCCCGACCGTGGCCGCGCGCCTGGGCGACTTCTTCAGCGGTCTCGCCGCGCAGCCCGGGCGCGAGCTCTTCCCCCAGCTGAGCGAGCGCGAGCGCGAGGTGCTGGACCTGGTCGCCCGTGGCTGGGACAACCGGCGCATCGCCGGAGCGCTGTTCCTGTCCGACAAGACGGTGCGCAACCACGTCTCGACGATCCTCACCAAGCTCGACGTCGCCGACCGGTCCGAGGCCGTGCAGCGCGCACGCCGCGCCGGTCTCGGTCAGGAGTGAGCCAGCGACTCCGCCCGCGCCTTGAGGTCCGCGGCGTGCCGCTCGAACCCCGCCTGCACGCGCTTGGGTCCGGCCAGCGGCACGAGCGGCCCGCTGAACTCCTCGACCGTGTCGTAGCGCGTCGGCCCGCCCGGCTCCTGGGTCAGCCGCTGGTGGCGGGTGCCGCGGACCAGCCCCAGCCTGGACGGCCAGCCCTCGAAGACGTACGACATCAGCGCCGTCCGGGTGCCGTCCCCGCTGGGCGCGTCCAGCGCGCTGATCCGCTCCGGAGAGCGGACCCGCCGGCTCCCGGGGGTGAACTCGACGTGCAGCACGATCGGGTCGCCCACGCTGGGCGGGCTCGGGCACTCCGCCTCGCGCACGAAGCTGTTCCACTCGGCGTACGACGCGGTGTCGAGCATGACCGCCCACACGACGTCGATCGGGGCGTCGATCTCGATGTGCGCCTCGGGGTTCGGCATGCGCGCGATCATGCCAGGCGCGCGGGGAACCCTCCGGTGGCGATCGGGCCCCAGCGGGTGGGCGTGATCCGGATCAGCGACTTGACCTGGTCGACCATCGCCTGGCGGTACTCCGCCCAGTCGGGGTGCTCCCCGCTGATGCAGCGGAAGTAGTCCTCGAAGGCGTCCAGCGCCGTGTCGTCCGGCTCGCCGTCGCTGACGGCGTCGAGCACCTCGGCGTCGCCGTCGACCTGCACCCACGCGCCGTTCCACTCGTCGCTGAGCACCAGGATCGAGGCGCGGCCGGTGCGACGGACGTTCCTGGTCTTGGCGCGCTCGGGGTAGGACGACACGACGAGCCGGCCCTCGCCGTCGACCCCGCCGGTCACGGGGGAGACCTGCGCGGAGCCGTCCTGGCGCTCGGTGACGAGCACGAACTGGTGGCGCGGGCGGACGAAGTCGAGCAGCTCGTCGAGCCCGACGCGGTCGGTGGTGGCGATGGTGCGTGGCATGCGTGAGGCTTACCCGCGTGAGCGCACCCGACACCGCACCAGACCACCAGCCCGACCACCAGCCCGACCACCAGGTGGTCGTCGTCGGGGCCGGGTTCTCCGGCCTGGGCGCGGCGATCAAGCTGCGGGAGGCCGGCTTCGACGACGTCGTGCTGCTCGAGGACGGCGACGGGGTCGGCGGCACCTGGCACTGGAACACCTATCCCGGCGTCGCCGTGGACATCCCGTCGTTCAGCTATCAGTTCTCCTTCGCCCAGCGCAGCGACTGGTCGCGGACCTACGCGCCGGGCAGCGAGCTCAAGAGGTACGCCGACGACCTCGCCGACCGCTACGACGTGCGCAGGCAGGTGCGCTTCGGCACGCGGGTGCAGCGCGCCGCGTGGGACGAGGACGCCGCGCTGTGGCGGCTCGAGCTCCGCGGCGGCGGGCAGCTGACCTGCCGCTACCTGCTCAACGCCTCCGGCGCGCTCACCACCCCCAAGCTGCCGGACATCGCGGGCATCGACACCTTCGCCGGGACCACCGTGCACACGGCCCGCTGGCCGGAGGGCCTCGACCTGACGGGCAAGCGCGTGGCCGTGATCGGCACGGGCGCATCGGCGGTCCAGGTCATCCCCGAGGTCGCGCCCGACGTCGCCGAGCTGACCGTCTTCCAGCGCACCCCGATCTGGTGCTTCCCCAAGCCGGACTGGGCTCTGCCGCTCCCGCTGCGGCTCGCGCTCAAGCTGCCGACCACGCGGATCGCCGCCCGGGTCGCGGCCCAGGCGTTCGTCGAGGTGACCTTCCCGCTGGCCGCGCACTACCACCGCTGGATGCCGCTGGCCTCCCACATGGAGTCGGTCGGCAAGCGGTTCCTGGCCCAGCAGGTCGAGGACCGCGAGACGCGCGAGAAGCTCACCCCGGCGTACGCCGTCGGGTGCAAGCGGCCGAGCTTCCACAACTCCTACCTGTCCACCTACAACCGCGCCAACGTGCACCTGGAGACCACGCCGATCACCGAGATCACGCCCACCGGCGTGCGCACCGGCGACGGCACGCTGCACGAGGTCGACGTGCTGGTCCTCGCCACCGGGTTCCAGGTGCTCGAGGGCGACTCGGTCCCGACCTACGAGCTGGTCGGGCGCGACGGCACGCTCGCGGCGTTCTGGGACGAGCACCGCCTGCAGGCCTACCAGGGCGTCTCCGTGCCCGGGTTCCCCAACTTCTTCACCGTCTTCGGTCCCTACGGCTACAACGGGTCGTCGTACTTCGCGCTGATCGAGGCGCAGGTGCACCACATCGTCCGCTGCCTGCGGCGTGCGCGCCGGGTGAACGCCGACAAGGTCGAGGTGACCGAGGCGGCCAACCGCCGCTACTTCGAGGAGATGCTGCGCCGGCGCGACAAGCAGGTGTTCTGGCAGGAGTCGTGCTCGGTGGCCAACTCCTACTACTTCGACAAGCACGGCGACGTCGCCCTGCGGCCCAACACCACGCTGGAGTCGGTGTGGCACAGCCGCCGTTTCCCCTTGGAGGACTACGAGTTCAGCGCCGTCTGAGCCTCACGACCCTCCGGTGACGGGTCGCAGGTCGATGTAGAGCACCATCGGGTCCCACGACTGCTGCAGGGTGACGCCGGACGACAGGTCGAACACGTCGGCCGTCGCCGAGGACCACTTGCCGTTGGCCCACGACGAGACCCACCCCGTCTTGGACCCGCGCACCTTGACCGGCACGGGCGGCAGACCGCCGATGCGGTACTCGCCGCTGGCGTCGGTGACGTAGCTGCCGAGGACCCGTCCGGTCGCGGCGTCGAACACCTTCACGGTCGCGTCGCCCAGCGGGTCCATCCAGCCCAGCACCTGGCCGGAGACGGCTGCCGGCGCGAACATGTGGATCGTCCCCACCTCGACGTACTTGTGGGTCGCGTCGATCGTGAACGTAGATGCGTCCTTGAAGGTGAAGGCCTGCGTGGCCCAGCTCGTCAGCCAGCCCGTCTTGGACACCTTGATCTTGTAGGTGCCGTTGGGCAGCCCGTCGAGGCGGAAGCCGCCGTAGGGGTCGTCGGTCGTGACGGTGCTCGCGACGTACGCGCCGGTGACGGCGTCGACCACCGTGACCTTGGCCCCCGGCACCGGGTCGTCCCACCCGTTGTAGGGGTCGTCGTTGAGCCCGAACGTGCTGCCCGTCAGCACCCCGCCTGGCTCGAGGTCGAGGTAGATGTCGTTCTCGTCCACCGTGCGCTGCACGACTCCCGGCCGCAACGGGATCGTCACCGCCGTCTCGAACGAGCTCCGGTTGATCGCCCAGTCGGTGAGGTAGCCGGGCTTGGTCGCCTTGAGCTTGACCGGCACCGGCGGCAGGCCGCCGATCGCGAAGGTCCAGTCGCCGACCCCGTTGACCTCCCTGCCCAGCACCTTGCCGGTCTGGGCGTCGTACGCCGTGACCGTGGCGCCGTCGAGCGGGTCGGACCAGCTCAGCACCTCGCCGGCGACGGTCGCGGGGGCGTAGAGCGAGAGCGTGCCGAGGTCGAGCGTCGCCCCGGGCTGGACCTGGAACGACATGGCGTCGCCGAGCCCGAAGACGTTGGGGACGTAGGTCGTGACCCAGCCGGGCTTGGAGACCTTGACCTTGTAGTCCCCGCCGCGCAGCCCGCCGATCCGGAACGCACCGGCCGGGTCCTGCGAGCTCGTCGTGCTCGCGACCGCTCGGCCCGTCCCGGCGTCGAGCACGGTGACCCTGGCACCGGCCAAGGGTGCCTGGGAACCGGAGACCGGGTCCTCGTCGATCCCGCGCACGGTGCCGGTGATCACCGACTCCGGAGTGAGGTCGAGGTAGAGCGTGATCGGGTCCCAGGACTGCGCCAGCGTCTGGCCGGACCTCAGCGTGAACACCCTGGCCTGGTCCCAGGTGTCGCGGTCGTCGGCCCAGTCGGTCAGCCAGCCCGACCTCGTGCCCCGCACCTTGATCCGGCCGGGCGGCAGCTGGCCGATGCGGTAGGTCCAGTCGTAGGTGCCGTTGACCTCGCGGGCCAGGACCTTCCCCGTGTCGGCGTCGAAGACGGTGACCGTGACGCCGTCCAGGGGATCCATCCAGCCCAGGGTCTCGCCCGTGATCACGGCCTCCGCGAAGACCGTCGTGCTCGGGAGGACCCGGGTGGTGCCGGCGGTCAGGTCGAAGCTCGGGGCCTCGCGCCATGCGCGGCCCCCACCGACGTAGGTGACGAGCCAGCCCTCCTTGCGGACCTGGACCTTGACCGCGACAGCGGGCAGCGCCGAGACGGTGAACCCGCCCTGGGCGTCGGTCGTGGTCCAGCGCAGAGTCTGTCCGGTGGCCGCATCGGCGACCCGGACGGGCGCGCCGGCCAGGGCCCCGTCGAAGCCGGTCGTCTCGTTCACGCCGCGGACCGTGCCCGCGACGCCGGCCGTGCCCGTCGCGGTGGTGGTCGTCGTGGCGGCGCCCACGTCCGCCGAGGAGGATCCCGGGGTCAGCAGGGAGGTCGTGGTGACGACCAGGAGCAGAGCGGGCAGCAGGGCCCCCGCGCGCCGGATCAACGAGGTGGTGCTCATGGTCGTCCCCTCTCCGGGGGTGTCCCCGCGGGACGCCCCCAGGTCGTCCCCGTGCGTCGAGCAGAGCACCCGGCGGGGGGTCGGCAGGAGGGCCGGTCGCCCTGTGCTGCGGGGCCGTGTGCTGCCGAGGGTCCCGCTCCCCACAAGAAGGACGCGGCGCCTGCGCGGCGGTCCTGGCCCGACCCGTTTGCGTCCGCGACGTCCCGGGCAGGGGAGAGGCATGACCGAAGACCAGCTGCAGCCCGCCGACACCCTCGACGACCGCGGCGTGGAGGACGTCCTCGACGAGGGCTACTCACCTGCCGAGAAGCCGATCGGCAGCCGCGCCCACGGCACCACCGCGCGCGAGCTGGCCGAGGGCGAGTCCCTCGAGGAGCGCATCGCCCAGGAGGAGCCGGAGCCCGACCCCTACGACGAGGCGCATGCCGGCATCCCCGACGAGGAGTCGGGCGAGTGGGTCGGCGAGGAGAGGGCCGGTCGGTTGACCGCGCCCGACGAGGGCACCGGTGAGGACGTCGACGCCGAGCTCGTCGCCGAGGACCACGGGATCGACGGCGCCGGAGCGAGCGCCGAGGAGGCAGCCGTCCACGTCATCGAGGACTGACCCGCCCAGGGTGTCCGATCAGGGACCGACGTCCGTGTCGGTCCGGACCGGAGCGGTGCAGAGTGGTCGGGCCCCCACCTGCCCCAGGAGACTCCATGACTCTCAGCTTCGACGGACTCAAGGGCGTCCAGCACCGCACCTGGAGCAGCGGTGACTACGCCAACATCTCGCGGATGACCGTCCCGCTGGCCCTCCGTCTGGTCGAGGAGGTCGACCCCGCCCCCGGCTCCGACGTGCTCGACGTCGCCACCGGCACCGGCCACGTCGCGCTCGCCGCGGCTCGTCGCTTCTGCCGGGTCACCGGTCTCGACTACGTCCCCGCCCTGGTCGAGCAGGCCCGCACCCGAGCCGCGGCGGAGGCCCTCGACGTCGACTTCGAGGTCGGCGACGCCGAAGCGATGCCCTATCCCGACGCGTCGTTCGACGCGGTGCTGTCCTCGATCGGGGTCATGTTCGTCGCCGACCACCAGCGCGCGGCCGACGAGCTGGTCCGCGTGTGCCGTCCCGGCGGCACGATCGGCCTCGCCAGCTGGACCCCCGACGGGTTCGTCGGGCGGCTCCTGCGCGTCGTCGCTGGCCACGTGCCCCCGCCGGCGGGGGCGCAGCCGCCGGTCCGCTGGGGCAGCGCCGGCATCGTCGCCGAGATGCTGGGCGACCGGGTGGAGGACGTCGAGGAGTCGGTGTGGACGGTGCGGCAGCGCTTCCACGACGCCGAGCACTTCGCCGACCTGTTCATCTCCGACTACGGCCCGACCCACCAGGTCGCGCTCAAGCTCGACCCCGACGCCCGGGAGGCGTTCCGCCAGGACCTCGTCGACCTGGGCGAGGCGTCCAACGTCGCGACCGACGGCACGATGGCCAGCGACTGGGACTACCTCGTCGTCACGGCCCGTCGTCGCTGACGCGGCACCGGTGGTCGCGGAGCGCTGGGGCGTCACCGACGCCGAGACGCGCGCGCACTTCCCGTGCGACGACCTCGTCCCCGACGCGCCCGTGCAGCTGTGGCGCGGCGTCACGGTCGACGCGCCGCCCGAGCGGGTCTGGTCGTGGCTGCGGCAGGTGCGGCTCGCGCCGTACTCCTACGACTGGATCGACAACCTCGGCCGACGCTCCCCGCGGACGCTGCAGCCGATGGACGACCCGGTCGCCGGTGACCCGTTCACCACGGTCGGCGGACGCTTCCCCGCCGGCCGCGTGCTCGCGACCGAGCCCGGGGTGCACCTGACCGCGGAGATCATGCGCGCGGTGATGTCGTACGTCGTGGTGCCGGTCGGCGCCGACCGCTCGCGCCTGCTGCTCAAGATCGTGATGGACCGGCGCCCGTGGTGGACGCCGCTGCTCGCCGTCGGCGACCTCGTGATGGCACGCCGCCAGCTGCTGGTGATCCGCCG
>CAZKZQ010000035.1:0-13744 GCA_964557235.1 uncultured Nocardioidaceae bacterium | reverse complement strand
TCGGTGACGTCGCCGGCCAGCCGCAGGGCCAGGGCGACCGGGACCGCCGGGCCGGGGCCGAGCGCCCCGAGCAGCGAGATCGGCAGGTCGCGGCCGGCGTAGGTCAGCGCCAGGCGCCGGGACTCCTGCGGCGTGATGTCGGCCGGGAGCAGGCGGTGCAGGTGCTCGGGCTGCGCGAGCGCGTAGCCGGCGTAGGCCGCGGTGGCCAGCGCAGCCAGGCGGGTGCGGGGGAGCGTCATGGGGGCGTCGTACCCCTAGGGCGCGGAGGCAACCCCGGCGGTCACGCGCACCTCGTCGACGACGGAGAAGGCGCCGCCGACGAAGCGGACCGGCGTGACGTGGAAGTCGGTCTGCCGCAGGGCGTGGTCGACCGTGAGGCGCCCGCCGGACTCGTGCACCTGCACCGCGACGGCCTGCGAGCGGCCACGGATGCGGAGCGTGCCGTCGAGCAGCCAGCCGCTGCCGGTCGAGGTCACCGAGTCGGCCTCGAAGGTGATCTCGGGATGGCGCGACGACCCGAGCTCCTTGAGCGCGCGGTGGCGGACCAGCGCCTTCTCGGGGGTCGAGAGCGCCTTGAGCCCGCCCTCGCCTCGGACCACCTCGAGCCCCTCGACGGGGACGATCACCCGCACGGACGTCGGCGTGCCGTCGGTGTGCTCGACCTCGGCAATCCAGCCGTGCCAGCGCAGGGTCAGGGCGTGGCCGAGCCGAGCGGCCGGTCCCTCCACGCCGGTGAGGACGAGGAGCTCGCCGTCGGTGTCGTCGTACGTCCAGGCGGCCATGGTGCGAACGCTAGGGGCCGCGCCGCCCGGCCGCCACGCGACGTGCGTCACCCCGCCGGGTGGGAGGGAAGGGCCGCCGAACGGGTAGGTCCCAGGCATGACCTCCCTGTGGCACGCCACCCGACCCTCCGGCCCCGACCGGACCCTGCGGGAGCAGCCGCTCCCCGACCGCGCCGACCTCGTCGTCGTCGGCGCCGGCATCACCGGCCTGACCACCGCCCTGCTCGCCGCCCGAGCCGGCCTCGACGTGCTCGTCCTGGAGGCCCGCCACCTCGGCGCCGCCGCGACGGGCAACACCACCGCCAAGATCAGCCTGCTCCAGGGCACCGTGCTGTCCGAGGTGGGCAAGCACCACGACCAGGACGTCGTCGACGCCTACGTCCGGTCCAACACCGAGGGCCGCGACCTGCTCGTCGGGCTGCTCGACGAGCTCGGCGTGGCCCACCAGCGCGAGACCGCCTACACCTACGCCAACACCGACAAGGGCCTGCGCACGCTCGAGCAGGAGTACGCCGCCGCCGTGGCCGCCGGCCTGCCCGTGCGGTGGACCGACCAGCTCGAGCTGCCGTACGCCGTCGCGGGTGCGGTCGCGCTCGACGACCAGGTGCAGGTCCACCCGATGGAGATGCTCGAGGCCCTGGCCGCCGCGGTCGAGGCGGCGGGCGGCCGCGTCGTCGAGCGCGTGCGCGTCACCCGGACGGGCCTGCGGGAGACGGTCGTGCACACCGAGGCCGGCGACGTGCGGGCCGACGCGGTCGTGATGGCCACCGGTGCGCCGCTGCTGGACCGCGCCGCCCACTTCAGCCGCATGGTGGCGCAGCGGTCCTACGCCCTGTCCTTCGCGCTGCCCGACGACGCCGCCGTGCCCCACGGCATGTACCTCTCCGCCGACCAGCCCAGCCGGTCGCTGCGCTACGCCCCCTCCGAGCAGGGCCGGCTCCTGCTCGTCGGTGGCAACGGCCACGAGGTCGGTCGCGAGCCCGACACCGCCGCCCGCGTGCAGCAGCTCGTCGACTGGACCCACGAGCACTGGGGCCCGGCGACGATGACCCACCAGTGGTCGGCCCAGGACTACGAGACCGAGAACCGCCTCCCGGTCGTGCAGGAGCTGCCCGGACCCGCCCGCGTGTGGCAGGTCAGCGGCTTCCACAAGTGGGGCTTCACCAACGGCCCGGCCTCCGCGCTCGCCCTGGCCGCTGCCGTCACCGGCTCCGAGGAGCCCGAGTGGCGCGCGACCCTGCGCCAGCGCGTCCCCGGGCTGCGCGACCTCGGGTCCGCCGCCGTCGCCCAGCAGAAGGTCGCCTGGCACATGACGCGCGGGTGGACGCAGGCCCTGGTCGACGGGCACGACGACCCGGCGCCGGGCGAGGGCGTCGTGCGCCGCGAGGGCGCCAAGGTGGTCGCGACCTCCAACGTCGACGGTCGCGTCTGCTCGGTCTCCGGCGTCTGCCCGCACCTCGGCGGCATCCTGCGCTGGAACGCTGCCGAGAGCTCGTGGGACTGCCCGCTGCACGGCTCGCGGTTCGCCGCCGACGGCGAGGTGCTGGAGGGCTACTCGACCCGCGGGCTCGCCTGAGCCCGGGCGGTCAGCGCCGGAACCCGCCCTCGGTGCTCAGCACCTGGCCGACCACCCACTCGCCCTCGTCGGAGACCAGCCACGCGATGAGTCGCGCCGGGTCGTCGGGGACGCCGAGGCGACCCGTGGGGAAGCGCTCGACCATGGTGTCGGCGACCTCGTCGAGGTATCCCGTGTTGACCGGTCCGGGGTTGACCGTGTTGAGCAGGATGCCCGCCTCGACGAGCTCGTCGGCGACGGACCAGGTCGCGCCCGCCAGCGCCGCCTTGGAGACGGCGTAGGCGAGGTTGTCCGACATCGGGCCGTGCCCCTGCCCCGACGTCATCCAGACGACGCGACCGCCGCGCCGCCCGTCGTGCTGCGCGGCGAACGCCTGCGTGAGCAGCAGCGTGCCGCGGGTGTTGACCTGCCAGTGCCGGTCGAACGCCTCGGCGGTCGCCGTCCGCAGCCAGACCTCGTCGCCGGAGCGGGCGTGGTTGCACACCAGCACGTCGAGGTGACCCAGGGCCTCGACCGCCGCGCCGACCACCTCGTGGGGGCCGGTCGCGGTGCCGAGGTCACCCGCGGCCGCCGCTACGCGCGCGCCGGGGTGCAGGTCGCCGCGGAGCTCCTCGAGCAGCCCGTCGAGGTCCTCGACCTCGCCGTAGACCTCCTCGTCGTGCGGGCCGTGGTGGTGCACGACGACCGAGGCGCCGAGCCGCACCAGCCGCGACGCGACGGCGAAGCCGATCCCGCGTCGTCGGCTCGCCCCCGTCACCAGGGCGGTGCGGCCCGCCAGCCCCGCGTCGTCGCCCACGTCAGTCCTGGTCGCGGATCGACTCGTCCCCGCCGGAGGGGCGGTCCTCGTCGTTGTCGTCGCCGTCGAACGACGCGCCCTTGGCGGGGGTGTCGGCGGTCTTGTCGGGGACGGCGTCGGCGCCGCCGATCTGGTCGGTGGTGTCCTCGGTGGTGTCCTCGGGTGCGTTGGTCATGGTCATGACGTACCCACGTGGTGCTGGTCGCAGTCGGTGTGCCCGAGCTCGTCGCAGCGGGTGATCAGCGGGGGAGCGCCGACGCCGCAGTGGCTGAGCTGTCGGACGTGCTGCTGAACGTGGTCGACGGGCTCCGGTGCCTGCGTCGCCGGCGCCTCCTCGAGGACCGAGTTGCGGATGCCCAGCCCGGCGAGCACGCCTCCGAGCAGCATCAGCCCGACGCACACCCAGACCGCGACCGAGAAGCCGTCGGCGAAGGCGACCGGGTCGGCGTACACCTGTCCGTCGAGGCCGGCCAGCGTCGGGATCCCGGCGACGGCGACGAGGCCGCCGGTGCGGGCGACCGCGTTGTTGACGCCCGAGGCGAGCCCCGCGTGCTCGTCGGCCGCGGAGGCGAGGGCGGTCGCGGTGAGCGGCGCGACCATCGTCGCCAGGCCGAGGCCGATGACGAGGACCGCGGGCACCACGTCGGCGGCGTACGACGCGTCGGGGCCGATGCGCAGCAGGAGCAGCAGGCCGAGCGCGCAGACGACCGGGCCGGCCGACATCTGCAGGCGAGGGCCGATGCGCGCGGCGAGCGCCCCGGACCGCGCGGACAGCGTGAGCATCACCGCGGTGATCGGCAGCAGGGCGGTGCCGGCCGCGACGGGGCCGTAGCCCGCGACCACCTGGAGCTGGATGACGAGCAGGAAGAACACCACGCCGATCGCGGCGTAGACGACGAAGGTCACCACGTTGGCGGCGGTGAACTGCGCGGAGCGGAAGACCTCGGGCGGGAGCATCGGGTGCGCGGAGCGGCGCTCGACGACCACGAACGCGACACCGGCGAGCAGGCCGACGAGTCCGGCGGGCAGGGCGAGTCCGCCGCCCGATCCGGCCTCGATCAGGGCATAGCTGAGCCCGCCCAGCGCGACGGCACCGAGGACGGCGCCGGCCGGGTCGAGGTGCTGGTCGGCGAGCGGGTCGCGGGTCTCCGGCACGTGCTTCAGCGCGATCCACACGACCAGCGCGGCGAGCGGGACGTTGATGAAGAACACCCAGCGCCACGACGCGACGTCGACGAGCCAGCCGCCGAGGAAGGGGCCGATCGCGGTCGCGACGCCGCCGAGGCCCGACCACGCGCCGATCGCCCGGGCGCGGTCCTCGGGCACGAACGACGCCTGGATCATCGCCAGGCTGCCGGGGGTCAGCAGCGCTGCCCCGACGCCCTGCAGGGCCCGCGCGCCGACGAGCACACCGGCCGACGGGGCGATGCCGCACAGCAGCGACGCGGCCGCGAACCACACCACGCCGACGACGAACACCCGCCGCCGGCCGAGCCGGTCGCCGAGCCCGCCGCCGAGCAGGATGAACGACGCGAGCGTGAAGGAGTAGGCCGTCACCGTCCACTGCAGCGTCGTGAACGAGGAGTCGAAGGACTCGCCGATCGCGGGCAGGGCGACGTTGACGACGGTCGCGTCGATGCCGGCCAGCCCCGAGCCGAGGATCGCGGCGACCATCAGCCAGCGCCCCTGCGCGCTGTCGAACCGGACGTCGCTCACCGGGTCACCGTGCCAGCACCAGCACGACGCCCGCCACTGCGATCACCACGAGGACGACGGTCGTCGCCCGCGGCAGCCGCGAGGGTGCGAGCGGAGCGCCGGCCCGCATCGCGGCCTCGGTCGCCTGCCAGCGCCGGTGCGCGAGGACGGGCCCGAGGCCGCCGCACAGCACCAACGCGACGGCGACGGTCCGTCTCAGCGGCGTGGACCCGTCGACCAGCTCGGAGACCGCGAGACCGCCGGCGAGGAACGCCAGGCTGGTGCGGACCCAGGCCAGGAACGTCCGCTCGTTGGCGAGGGTGAACCGGTAGTCGGTGACCGGCTCCAGCTCCTCAGACCCCATAGACCGACACCTCCGTCGCCTTGACCGTCAACGTCACCGCGAGCCCGGGCACCAGCCCGAGCTCGGCCACCGACTGCGGCGTGACGTCAGCGCTCAGCCTGAGGCCTCCGGCCGCTCCCGTCACGCGGACCAGGTCACCGCGCGGCTCGAGCGCGCTCACCTCGACCGCGACGTGGTTGCGCGGCGACCCCTCCACGTCGTGGAGGTAGACGGCGACGGCCGAGGGGCGGAAGACCGCTGTCGCGGTCGAGTCGTACGCCGGCGGGTCGCCGTGGGTGAGCCCGTGCACCTCGATCCCGTCGCCGGTGACGAGCCGGTCGCCCCGCCACGTGCCGCGGACCAGGTTGAGCCCGGCGATCCGGGCGGCGAAGGCCGACCGCGGCCGGGCCAGCACCTCGGCGGTCGGACCCTGCTCGACGACCCGGCCGTCCTCGACGACCGCGACCCGGTCGGCCAGGAGCAGCGCGTCGAGCACGTCGTGGGTGGCGACGATCGCGGTCTGGTCGGCCAGCACCTCGCGGAGGTGGTGGCGCAGCGCGGGGGCGACGTCGACGTCGAGGGCGGCCAGGGGCTCGTCGAGCAGCAGCACGTCGGGCGCGGCGGCCAGCGCTCGCGCCACGGCCACCCGTTGGGCCTGGCCGCCGGACAGCTCGGTCGCCCGCGTCGCGGCCCGGTCCTCCAGCCCCACGGCGGCCAGCCACCGCAGGGCGGCCGCCCGGGCCTCGGGCCGGCGTACTCCTGCGCTGCGGGGGCCGAAGGCGACGTTGTCGAGCACGCTGAGGTGGGGGAACAGCAGCGCGCGCTGGTCGAGCAGGCCGACCTTGCGGCGGTGGGGCGCGACCCAGGCGGAGACGCGCCCGTCCTGCACCGAGGTGAGGACCCGGTCGCCCAGGGTGACGTGGCCGTCGTGGGGGCGCAGCAGCCCGGCGACGAGTGAGAGCAGGGTCGACTTGCCGGCACCGTTGGGCCCGAGGAGTGCGAGGGTCTCGCCGGGCTCGACCGAGAGGGCCGCGTCGAACCCACGCGACGGGACGGAGGCGGCGATCGTGAGGCTCACAGCGACCTCGCCCCCCGCCGGGAGAAGGCGATGATCACGACCGCGACGACGACGAGCAGCAGCGACAGCGCGACCGCGGCGTCGGGGTCGTTCTCGCGCTGGAGGTAGATCTCCGACGGCAACGTGCGCGTGACGCCCTGCAGGCTGCCGGCGAAGGTGATCGTGGCGCCGAACTCGCCGAGTGCGCGGGCGAAGCAGAGCACCGTGCCCGAGGTCAGCGCGGGCAGCACGAGGGGGAGCGTGACCCGGCGCAGCACGGTCGTGGGGGAGGCGCCGAGCGTGGCCGCGACGGTCTCGTAGCGCTGCCCCGCGGTCCGCAGCGCGCCCTCGAGGCTGATCACGAGGAACGGCAGCGCGACGAACGACTGCGCGATGACGACGGCCGCCGTGGTGAACGCGACCTCGATCCCCGCGACCTCCAGCGTCGAGCCCAGCAGCCCTCGGCGGCCGAAGGTGTAGAGCAGCGCGATGCCCCCGACGACCGGCGGGAGCACGAGCGGCAGGAGCACGAGCGCCCGCAGCAGGTCGCGCCCGACGAACGTCGTGCGCGCCAGCACGACGGCCAGCGGGACGCCGAGGACGAGGCACACCAGCGTCGCGGCGGTCGAGGTGCGCAGGCTGAGCCCGAGCGCCGCACGGGAGGACTCGCTGGTGACCAGCGACCCGAAGTTCGCCCAGTCGACGCGCGCCAGCATCGCGACCAGCGGCAGCAGCACGAACGCCGCTGCGGCCGCCGCCGGGAGGTAGGCCCACCGGGGCAGCCCCACCGTCACGACGGCTTGCCGAACCCCGCGTCGGCGAGCACCTGGCGGCCCTCGTCGCCGGTGACCAGGTCCATGAACTCCTGCGCCAGGTCGGACTCCTCGCTGTCGGCGACCGTGGCGATCGGGTAGTAGTTGACGACGTTGGTGGCGTCGTCGATCCCGATGCCCTCGACCTTGTCGCCGGCGGCCTTGACGTCGGTGACGTAGACGAGCCCGGCGTCGGCCTCGCCGGAGATCACCTTGTTGAGCACGTCGGTGACGCTCTGCTCCTCGCTGACCGGCGTGAGGTCGAGGCCCGCGGCCTCCTCGAGCTCGGTGGTGGCGGCCCCGCACGGCACCTCGGGGGCGCAGACGACGAGCTTGAGCGAGTCCTTGGTCAGGTCCTCGAGGTTCTCCACGCCCGCAGGGTCGCCCGGGGGCACGGCGATCTCGAGCGTGTTGGTGGCGAAGAGCAGCGGCTCGCCGACCAGGTCGTCGGCGGTGAGCTTGTCCATGTTGGCCTCGTCGGCGGAGGCGAAGACGTCGGCGTCGGCGCCCTGCTGGAGCTGGGCGACCAGGTCGGAGGACCCGGCGAAGCTGAAGACCACCTTCACGCCGTCGTGGTCGGCCTCGAACTGCTTGCCGAGCTCGGTGAACGCTCCCTTGAGCGAGGAGGCGGCGAAGACGGTGAGCGTGGTGTCGCCGTCGGCCCCGTCGTCCGTCGAGGAGCCGCAGCCCGCGAGCGCGAGGAGGGCGGCGCAGGCCAGCCCGGCGACGTACCGCGCCCGGACCGTCACGACTCCCTCCCGTCGGCGGTCTCGATGACCACGTTGGTCGACTTGATCGTGGCGACGGCGGCGCTCCCGCGCTCCAGGCCGAGCTCGGCCACCGCCTCGCTGCTGAGCAGGGAGACCACGCGGAAGGGGCCGCACTGCAGCTCCACCTGGGCCATCACCGCGTCGGACTTGATGTCGGTGACCAGCCCGACGAAGCGGTTGCGCGCCGAGCTGGCGATCCCCTTGGGCAGGCTCGGGGTGGTCGAGTGGTCCCGGGCCACGAGGGCGACCTCGTAGCCGTCGACCACCTTGCGCCCCGCCTCGTCGGTGCTGGCGTGGATGAGACCGCGGTCGACCCATCGTCGGACGGTGTCATCGCTGACCCCGAGATAGGCCGCAGCGTCCCTGATCCTCAGATGCGGCATGAAGGAGATGCTAGCCCCTCAGATGCGCACTCAGCCAGGTGTTCGCTCCGCAAGCCAGGAGAACCAGCCGTCGAGGCCGGCGCCCGTGCGGGCCGAGACCTCGAGCACCTGCGCCTGCGGGTTGACCCGGGTCAGCGCCTCGCGGAAGGCCTCCGGCGTCGTGTCGAGGTGCGGTGCGAGGTCGACCTTGTTGAGCAGCACCAGCTCGCACGCGCGGAACATGACGGGGTACTTCAGCGGCTTGTCCTCGCCCTCGGTGAGCGCCGCCACCATCACCGCGTGGTGCGCGCCGACGTCGAACTCGGCGGGGCAGACCAGGTTGCCGACGTTCTCCACGAGCAGCAGGTCGATCGCGGCGAGGTCGAGCCCGTCGAGGGCGTGCCGGACCATCGGGGCGTCGAGGTGGCACTCGCCGCCGAACCCGTCGCCGGTGTTGACCAGCGAGACCTGGGCGCCGAGGCCCTGGAGCCGGTCGGCGTCGAGCGAGGTCTCGATGTCGCCCTCGACCACGCCGACCCGCACGCCGGCGGACCGCAGGTGGCGCAGCGTGTGCTCGAGGATGCTGGTCTTGCCCGCGCCCGGCGCCGACATCACGTTGACGCAGACGACCCCGGCCGCGTCGAGGGCTGCCCGGTTGGCCGCCGCCGCACGGTCGTTCTCACCGAGGATGCGCTCGAGCACGACGACCCGGTCGGGGCCGGTCTCGTAGCCCTCGAACTCCTCCTCGTGCACGTGGAACCTGCCCATCACGCCACCTCCTGCGGCTCGAGGTCGAGCGCGGTCACGAGCAGCTCCTCGCCGCTGCGCACCTCGACGTCGTGCGCCCCGCACGTGCCGCAGGCCAGCAGCAGCTCGCTGCCCATCGTGGTGAGCGCACCGCACGAGCAGGCCAGCGTGACCGGGACGGTCTCGACCTCCATCCGCGACCCGGCGAGCGGCCCGCCCTCGACCAGGAGCTCCCAGCACGCGGTCATCGTCGACGGCACGACCTGCGTGAGCGCCCCGGCCTGCAGGTGCACGGTCCTCAGCCGGCGCCCCTCCAGGTCGGCCAGGGTCCGGTCGACCATCTCCGCGACCGCCTGGCACAGCGACAGCTCGTGCACATCCGCCACCTTAGGTGCGAGGGTGACTGCCATGGGCTCCCTGGAGGCGGCAGGCGAGGGCGCGGCGCACCGCCGGCTCGTCGTGCGCGGCCTCGTGCAGGGCGTCGGCTTCCGCCCCCACCTGGCCCGCCTGGCCGCCGAGCTCGACCTCGCCGGGGCCTGCCGCAACGACGCGACCGGCGTCGTGGTCGACGTCGCCGGTGCCCCCGGAGCGGTCGCGGAGTTCGAGCGACGCGTGGTCGACGACGCGCCCCCGCTGGCGCGGGTCGAGTCGCTCGAGGCGTGGGAGGCCGCGGGCGAGCCGCCGACCGGCGGGTTCGTGATCGAGGCCTCGACGGCCGCCGCCGGGGAGCGCACGCTGGTCGCGCCCGACACCGCGCCCTGCGCGGACTGCCTCGGCGAGCTGGCCGACCCCTGCGACCGCCGCCACCGCCACCCCTTCATCTCCTGCACCCACTGCGGGCCGCGGCTGTCGATCATCGAGGACCTGCCCTATGACCGGCCGGCCACGACGATGGCCGACTTCGCGCTCTGCGCGGCCTGCGCGCAGGAGTACGCCGACCCGGCCGACCGGCGCCACCACGCCCAGCCGATCGCCTGCCACGACTGCGGCCCGACCCTGTCGCTGCTGCGCCCCGACGGCAGCATCGCCGCGACCGGCACCGAGCCCGCGCTCGAGGGCGCGGTCCTCGCGCTGCGCCGCGGCGAGATCGTCGCGGTCAAGGGCGTCGGCGGCTACCACCTGGTGTGCGACGCGGCCGACCCGCACGCCGTACGCCGGCTCCGGCGGCTCAAGCACCGGCCGCACCAGCCGTTCGCGGTGATGGCGCGCGACCTCGCCAGCGCCGAGCGGCTGGTCGAGGTCGGCGCGGCCCGGTCGCTGCTGCTGGGGCGCGAGCGGCCGATCGTGCTGCTGCCGGCGCAGCCGCTGGCGCGGGTCGCCGACGACGTGGCGCCGGGGCTGGGCGAGCTCGGCGTGATGCTGCCCTACGCCCCGCTGCACCACCTGCTCTTCGCCGACCTCCCCGACGGGCGTCCCGGCGCCCCGCCCGCGCTGGTGATGACCTCGGGCAACGTGTCGGGGGAGCCGTTGTGCACCGACGACGTCGACGCGCTCGACCGGCTCGGGCCGATCGCCGACCTGCTGCTCGTGCACGACCGGCCGATCGCGGTGCCGGTCGAGGACTCGGTGCTCGCCTGGTCGCACGACGGCCCGGTGCCGGTGCGCCGCTCGCGCGGGTTCGCCCCGCTGCCCGTCGCCCTGCCGGGCGACCTGACCGGGGGCGTCGTGCTCGCCTCCGGGGCCGAGCTGAAGAACACCGTCACCCTCCTCCACGACGGCCGCGCGCACGTGTCGGTGCACGTGGGCGACCTCGCCTCGTGGTCCGGCCGCGAGCACCACCGCCTCGCCGCCGAGCGGCTGGTCGGCTTCCACCGGGTCACGCCGACCGTCGTCGCCGCCGACCTCCACCCGGGCTACGCCTCGCGGGCCTGGGGGGCGTCGTACGCCGCGACGCTGGGGGTGCCGCTGGTCGACGTGCAGCACCACCACGCCCACCTCGCGTCCCTGGCTGCCGAGCACGGCCGCCTCGACGAGCCCCTGCTGGGGCTGGTGCTCGACGGCACGGGCCACGGCTGCGACGCGACGGTCTGGGGCGGCGAGCTGCTGCTCCTCGGCGACCGCGGCGCGAGTGCGGAGCGTCTGGGCCACCTCGGCACCGTCCAGCTCCCCGGTGGCGACGAGGGCGTGCGCAACCCCGTGCGCACCGCCGCGCTCGCGCTGCTGGCGGCCGGTCGCCCGCTGGACGGCACACCCGTCGGCGAGGAGCTCACCGAGCCCGAGCGGGTCTTCCTCGAGCGGGCCCACGCCTCGGGCGTCGGCGGTGTCGCGACCAGCAGCGCCGGCCGCCTCTTCGACGTGGTCGCCTCGGTCCTCGGGGTCCGCCACCGGATCACCTACGAGGCGCAGGCGGCGATCGAGCTCGAGGCGCTCGCCCAGCGCTGGGCGCGACGGACCCGTGCCGCGGGCCCCGGTCTGCCGCTGCCGCGCACCGAGCGCGACGGGCTGCTCGTGCTCGACCCCGGTCCGCTCGTCGCAGCCCTCGACGAGGCCCGCGCCGGCGGCGCCGACCGGGGAGCGCTCGCGTGGTCCTTCCACCGCGCGCTCGGCCGGGCCTGCGCCGACCTGGCCGCCGTCGTCGCCCACCGGCAGGGCCTCGGCACCGTCGGCCTGACGGGCGGGGTGTTCGTCAACCGTCTGCTGCTCGACGCCACGACCGAGGCGCTCCACGCCCACGGGCTCGAGCCGCTGACCCACCGGGTCGTCCCGCCCAACGACGGCGGGCTCTCGCTCGGCCAGGCGGTCGTGGCCGCGGCGACCGTGCGGCCCTCGACAGCACCCGACCGGTCGGCGAGGCTGGGACCGTGAAGTACCTCGACGAGTTCAGCGACCCCGACCTGGCCCGTCACCTGCTCGACCAGATCCACGCGGTCACCACGCGGCCGTGGGCGCTGATGGAGGTCTGCGGCGGACAGACCCACTCGATCATCCGGCACGGCATCGACCAGCTCCTGCCCTCCGGTGACAGAGCGATCGAGATGATCCACGGGCCCGGCTGCCCGGTCTGCGTGACCCCGCTCGAGGTGATCGACCGGGCGCTGGCCATCGCCCGCCGGCCCGAGGTGATCTTCTGCTCCTTCGGCGACATGCTCCGCGTGCCGGGCAGCGGCGAGGACCTCTTCACCGTCAAGAGCCGCGGCGGCGACGTGCGCGTCGTCTACTCCCCGCTCGACGCGCTCACGATCGCTCAGGACAACCCCGACAAGCAGGTGGTGTTCTTCGGCATCGGCTTCGAGACCACCGCTCCCGCCAACGCGATGACCGTCGTCCAGGCGCGGCGCCTCGGCATCACCAACTTCTCGCTGCTCGTCTCGCACGTGCTGGTCCCGCCGGCGATCGCGGCGATCATGGAGTCGCCGTCGTGCCGGGTGCAGGGGTTCCTCGCCGCCGGCCACGTGTGCAGCGTGATGGGCACCTCGGAGTACCCACCCCTCGCCGAGAAGTACGCCGTGCCGATCGTCGTCACCGGCTTCGAGCCGCTCGACCTGCTCGAGGGCATCCGTCGCACGGTCGTGCAGCTCGAGCAGGGCCGCCACGAGGTCGAGAACGCCTATCCCCGCGCGGTCCCCGAGCAGGGCAACCCGGCCGCGGTCGCGATGCTGCGCGACGTCTTCGCCGTCACCGACCGCACCTGGCGCGGCATCGGCACGATCCCGCTCAGCGGCTGGCGCCTGGCGGAGAAGTGGGCGGAGTACGACGCCGAGCTGCGCTTCGACGTCGACGACATCCGCACCGAGGAGTCCGCGGTCTGCCGCTCGGGCGAGGTCCTCCAGGGCCTGATCAAGCCGCACGAGTGCGCGGCCTTCGGGGTCGAGTGCACGCCCCGCAACCCGCTCGGCGCCACGATGGTGTCCTCGGAGGGCGCGTGCGCGGCGTACTTCGCCTATCGCCGGCTCGATCTGGTGTCAGGCTGACAAGAATGACGAACGACCTCGACTTCGAGGGCTGGACCTGCCCGGTCCCGCTCCGCGACACCCCCACGGTCGTGATGGGCCACGGCGGCGGGGGAGCGATGTCGGCCGAGCTGGTCGAGCACCTCTTCCTGCCGGCGTACGGCGCCGCGGCGCAGGGCGGTCCGCTCGGCGACAGCGCGGTGCTGCCACCGATCCAGGGGCGACTGGCCTTCAGCACCGACACCTTCGTGGTCAAGCCGATGTTCTTCCCCGGCGGGTCGATCGGCGACCTCGCGGTCAACGGGACGGTCAACGACCTGGCGATGGCGGGGGCGCGGCCGCTCTACCTCTCCACGGCGTTCGTCATCGCCGAGGGGACCCCGATGGTCGACCTCGGCCGCATCGCGACCGCCCTCGGCAAGGCCGCGGAGGAGGCGGGCGTGCGCCTCGTCACCGGCGACACCAAGGTGGTCGACCACGCCAGCGGTGACGGCGTCTACCTCAACACCGCCGGGGTCGGGGTCGTCCCGGACGGCGTCGACATCGGGCCGGCGCTCGCCCGGCCCGGTGACGCCGTGCTGGTCAGCGGCGACCTCGGGCTGCACGGCGTCGCGGTGATGAGCTGTCGCGAGGGCCTGGAGTTCGGCACCACCGTCGAGAGCGACACCGCGCCGCTGCACACGCTGGTCGCGGACCTCCTCGCGAGCGGGGCCGACGTGCGGGTGCTGCGCGACCCGACCCGCGGCGGGTTCTCCGCCTCCCTCAACGAGGTCGCGCGCGCCTCGGGCGTCGGGATCGCGGTGGTCGAGCGCGACGTGCCCGTCCCGCAGGACGTCCGCGACGCGTGCGGGCTGCTCGGGCTCGACCCGTGGCAGGTCGCCAACGAGGGCAAGCTCGTCGCGGTCGTCGCCGCC
>CAZKZQ010000034.1:18126-21794 GCA_964557235.1 uncultured Nocardioidaceae bacterium | reverse complement strand
CCTCGGGCCACGAGGCGTTCTGCTCGCCCTGGAAGAACCACGGCGACCCGTTGTCGGCGAGGACCAGGCCGTAGCGCTTCATCGCCCGCAGCACGACCCTCGCCTGCGCGGAGTACGACGACACGTCGAACCCGGCCCGCATCCGGAACCGCGCCCCCATCGGCGGATAGGCGTGGCTGTCCCGCGACCCGGCGTCGTGGCGGGCCGGCCACAGGTGCCAGCGGCTGGTCACGTCGGTGGTGAAGCGGATCGCGTGGTCGACCTCGCCCATCCGCACCTCGCGCCAGCGCAGCAGGCCCGGCAGGATCGGCAGCCCGGCGGCGTCGGCCGAGGTCCAGCCGTCCGGCCGCAGCCGGTTGGAGCCCAGCGACCAGGTCGCGCCCGAGCCGGCGTACCACCGGCCGTTGCGCGTCGTGGTGCTCCAGGTCTCGTAGAGCCGGCAGCGGTCGCGGTCCACCACGACCGCGTGCATGTCGCCGCCGGAGTCACGGCCGCCCTCGATGCGGGTGTCCGCGCCGAAGGGATAGCCGACGTGGTCGGACTCGTCGTCGTACTCGAACCGCACGCTGACCCGGGCGTGGTCGCCGTCGACGACGGTGACCGGGATGCCGTAGTTCGGCCCGTCGCCGTACGACGGCCCGAAGTCGGGGTGCAGCCGGCGGCCGCTGGTCGACATGTGGGACAGCCACTGGCTGCTGCGCGGGTGGACCGGCAGCCGCGAGACGTCGGCGTGCCACCAGTTGTCGGCCGGGAACACGTCGCACCCGCCCACGGCACCGGGTGCGGTGGACGTGCCGGCCGACGCGGCACCGGAGCCGGCGATCGGAGCCAGACAGGCGAGCAGGGCAAGGGCGGCCGCGACGTGATGGGGGCGTCTCACCCCACCATCATCGCCGCTGCTTGCGCTTCTCGCGGGCCTTCACGGTGACGTGCACGGGGGTGCCGACGAAGCCGAAGTCCTCACGGAGGCGGCGCTCGACATAGCGGACGTACGACGCCTCGAGCGGCCCCGAGGTGAACAGCACGAAGGTCGGCGGGCCCGTCGAGACCTGGGTGCCGAACAGGATGCGCGACTGCTTGCCGCCGCGGACCGGGTGCGGGTGCTCGGCCACGAGGCGGCCGAGGAACGCGTTGAGCTGACCCGTCGTCACCCGGGTCTCCCAGCCGGCCAGGGCGGCGTCGAGGGCCGGGACGAGCTTGTCCACGTGCCAGCCGGTCTTGGCGGTGATGTTGACCCGCGGCGCCCACTGCACGCGCACGAGGTCGCGCTCGACCTCGCGGTCGATGTAGTAGCGCCGCTCCTCGTCGACCAGGTCCCACTTGTTGAAGGCGATCACCAGCGCGCGGCCCTCGTCGGCCACGGTCGTGATGATCCGCTGGTCCTGCTCGCTCAGCGGCTGCGAGGCGTCGACGACCATGACCGCGACCTCGGCCCGCTCGATCGCCGCACCGGTGCGCAGCGAGGCGTAGTACTCGTGGCCCGAGGCCTCCTTGACCCGCTTGCGGATGCCCGCGGTGTCGATGAACCGCCACAGCCGCCCACCGAGGGTGACCAGCTCGTCGACGGGGTCGACGGTGGTGCCGGCCGCGTCGTCGACGACGACCCGGTCCTCCTTGGCGAGCTTGTTGAGCAGGCTGGACTTGCCGACGTTGGGCTTGCCGACGATCGCGACGCGGCGCGGGCCGCCCTGCTCGGGGTCGGTCTCCGGCGGCGCCTCGGGCAGCGCGGCCAGGACGGCGTCGAGCATGTCGCCGGACCCGCGGCCGTGCAGCGCGGAGACGGCGTAGGGCTCGCCGAGGCCGAGGTTCCAGAGGCCGGCCGCCTCGGCCTCCTGGCGGAGGTCGTCGACCTTGTTGGCCACCAGCACCACGGGCTTGCCGGACTTGCGCAGGACGCGCACGACCGCCTCGTCGGCGTCGGTGATCCCGATCGTGCCGTCGACGACGAACAGCACCGCGTCGGCGACGGTGACCGCGATCTCGGCCTGGGCGGCGATGCGCTCGGCGAGACCGCGCGCGTCGGGGTCCCAGCCGCCGGTGTCGACGACGGTGAAGGCGCGGCCGTTCCAGTTGGCCTCGTAGGACACCCGGTCGCGGGTCACGCCCGGGACGTCCTGCACGACCGCCTCGCGGCGGCCGATGATGCGGTTGACGAGGGTGGACTTGCCCACGTTGGGTCGGCCCACGACCGCGAGGACGGGGGCTCCGGGTACTGCGGTCATGAGGTTCCCTCCACGAGCGCGACGACCTGGGCGATGACCTCGTCCAACGTCAGCTCGGTGGTGTCGATGTGGATGGCACCGTCGGCCATCGTGAGTGGCGCGGTGGCGCGCCCGGAGTCGATGCGGTCGCGCTCGCGCAGGCCCGCCTCGGCCGTCGCGGCGTCGCCCAGGTGGCTGTGCTCGGCGATGCGGCGCCGGGCGCGAGCCGACGGGTCGGCGGAGAGGTAGACCTTGACCTCGGCCTGCGGCCACACGACCGAGCCGATGTCGCGGCCCTCCACCACGATCCCCCCGGCGCCGATGATCTCGCGCTGCAGCGCCAGCAGCCGCTTGCGGACGGCCGGCACCGTGCTGACCGGGCTGACCGCGCCGGTCACCTCGGTGCTGCGGACCGCGTCCGAGGCGTCGGCCCCGTCGACGGTGATGGTCGGGCCGAGCGGGTCGGTGCCGGACTCGATCACGGGCTCGCCGCACCGAGCCGCGACGGCCTCCGGGTCGTGCACGTCCACGCCGTTGCTGAGCATGAACCACGTCATCGCCCGGAACTGCGCGCCCGTGTCGAGGTAGCGCAGGCCGAGTCGCTCCGCGACACCACGGCACGTGCTCGACTTGCCGGACCCGGAGGTGCCGTCGACGGCCACCACCACGGTCTCGAGCCGGTTCTGCAGGGCGCTGGACACGCGCGTCACTCCCAGGAAGGGTCGTCGGAAGGGGGAACACCCGATTCTACCGGCGCGCCCGGCCTGCTCGCCTACCCTGGGCCGGTGGACCCGATCACCCTCGTCGCCCTGGCCCTCGGGGCCGCCGCGGCGGGCGCCGGCAGGCGTGTCGTCGTGCAGCGGCGTGCGCGGCGCGAGGACCAGGCCCGACTGGACGGCGTACGCCACCTCGCGGAGGAGGACGTCGTCGTCTTCGGCGAGCAGCTGCGCCGCCTCGACGAGGTGGTCGGCGACCACCCGCTCGACGGCGACGCGCACATCGACTACCAGACCGCCCTGGACGCCTACGAGAAGGCCCAGCGCGCCCTCGACCGGCTGAGTGACGTCTCCGAGGTCAGCCGGGTGACCGAGGAGCTCACGACCGGGCGCTACGCCCTCGCGTGCGTGCGCGCCCGGGTGGAGGGCACGCCGCTGCCGGCGATGCGGACGCCCTGCTTCTTCAACCCGCAGCACGGCCCTGCCGCGACCGAGGTCCTCTGGACAACGGGACGGACAGGCACCCGTCGGGTCCCCGCGTGCACGCTCGACGCCGCCCGCGTCGCCAACCACGAGCGACCCGAGGTCCGCGAGGTGTACGACGGGTCCGGCAAGGTGCCCTACTGGGAGGCCGGGTCGGCCTACGAGCCGTACCGCAGCGGCTACGTCACTGCCGAGCTCGCCCGTGCGATGCGCGTCGGCGACGGCGGCACCGGCGTGTTCTGAGACTCCCGCCGCCGGGACCAAGGCT
>CAZKZQ010000034.1:0-18026 GCA_964557235.1 uncultured Nocardioidaceae bacterium | reverse complement strand
GTCGGCGACGGCGGCACCGGCGTGTTCTGAGACTCCCGCCGCCGGGACCAAGGCTCCTTCCCCGGCCGAGGACCCGCACGTAGCGTCGGAGGGGTCCTGAACCCGACACCTGAGGGGGCGGCCATGATCCGACCGCGCCCGCCCGTGTCCCAGGAGACGTCGCGGCAGCTGGCCCTCGACGACGTCGCGACCTTCCACGAGCGCCTCGCCGCGACCCGGCTCAGCCTCGACGGCGCCGTCGTGGCCGAGCGCATCCACCAGTTCCGCGTCGCGGCAGGCTCGGACCTGCTCGCGGCGCAGCGGGCTGTCCGTGACGCCCGCACGGCCGATGGCCTGGTCGCGGCCGTCGGGCTGCTCACGGCCGGGCGGCTGCGTCTCGCCGTCGTCGAGGCCTACCTGCTGGCCGAGGCCCCGCCGAGGGGACGGCCGTGCTTCTTCGACCCCTCCCACGGTCCCTCGGCGACCGACGCGACCTGGACCACCGTCCGCTACGGCACCCGTTCGGTGCCGGCCTGCCTCCAGGACGCCGCGCTGCTGGCCGCCGGCGTGCGGCCCGACCCACGCACGGTCGAGCTCGACGGCCGGCGCGTTCCCTACTGGGCGGGCGGCGAGGCGACGGCGGCCTACCTCGTCGGCTGCTTCCCGGGTCACGTGCTCCTGGGCTGGCTGGCCGACCCCGGCACCCGACTCCCCCGGCGCTCGATGTTCCCGCAACCGGGCACGGCGGCCGCGTTGGACGCCCTCGGCACCCCGGGGTCCCAGTCGGCGGCGCTGGACGGCGTCAGCCGTGGGCGGTCCAACCCCGCTCCCCCAGCGCCTCGGTGAGCCCGCGGGCCGCGGGCTCCGCGACGACCAGCTCGACCTGACCGACCGGGCGACCCGGGTCGTGGTCGATGCGGACGTCCTCGACGTTGACCCCGATCGCGCCGACGTCGGCGAAGAGCCGGCCGAGCTCGCCCGGGTGGTCCGGCAGGGCGACGTACACCGAGGCGGTCGCGACCGCCGGACCGCCGTGCTTGCCGGGGATCGCCGCGGTGCCGGCGACGCCGCTGGCGAGCAGCGTCCCGAGGGCAGGGCGCGAGGCCAGGTCGGTGCCGTCGAGCGCCTCGAGCATCCGGTCGAGATCCTCGCGCACCTCGCGAAGCAGCCCGGAGACCGCGGTGCTGTTGGCGGTGAGGATCTGCTCCCACAGCGCGGGGTCACCGGCGGCGATGCGGGTGACGTCGCGGACGCCCTGTCCCGACAGCGCGAGGTGCTCCGCCGGCGCGAGGGCCAGGCGGCCGGCGACCAGGGCCGCCATCACGTGCGGCACGTGGGAGGTGCGGGCGACCGCCTCGTCGTGGGCCTGCGGCGAGAAGGTGAACGGCTGCGCGCCGCACGCCTGCACCAGTGCGGTCACGGCGGCGACCGCGTCGGGCGCCGAGGTCAGGTGGGGCGTCACCGCCCACGGCCGTCCGTCGAAGAGCGTCGCGGCCGCGGCTAGCGGACCGGACCGCTCGCTGCCCGCCATCGGGTGGCTGCCGACGTAGCGCCGCAGGTCCTCGGCCGACACCTCGGCCGTCACCTCGGCGAGCGGCGCGGACTTCACGCTGCCGACGTCGGTCACCGTGCCGCGCGTGCGCCGGAGCGCGTCGACGACGGCCGCCCCCACGTGGTCGGGAGGCACGGCGACCACGACGAGCGCCGCGTCCGACGGGTCCTCGACGGGCACGCCTGCGCCGAGGCCGGTCGCGGTGCGCAGGTGCTCGGGGTTGAGGTCGTCGAGCCACACCTCGACACCCTGGGCCCGCAGGGCGAGTCCCAGGGAGGTGCCGAGCAGCCCGCACCCGACGACGAGCACGGGCCCGTTCACGAGTCGGGCACCTCGCGCACCCGGTTCAGGTCGCGACGCAGGTTGGCCGCCCCGTGGAGGTAGACGTGGGTGACCTCGCTGCGGCTCAGCAGCGTCTCGACGTGGGCGAGCATGCGCACCACGCGCGGCATCGAGCCCTCGATCTCCAGCTCACGCGCACAGATCAGCGGGACGTCGTCGAAGCCGAGCTGACGGGCGGCGTAGGCCGGGAACTCGGAGGTCAGGTCGCTGGTCGCGGTGAACACGATGCTGATGAAGTCGTCGACGCTCAGGTCGTTGGCGGCCATCACGTCGGTGACCATCTCGGCGACCCGCTCGAGCATGTGGTCACGCGAGTCGTGCTCGAGCTGCGTCGCTCCCCGCACTGCCCGCACGCGCACGGCGCCTCCTCCTCGTGATCGGCTCGTGATCGACCGGCCGCGCCAACCCTAGCCGCGCCCGCGGGTCACAACCGGGCCGCGTCCAGCAACGTGCCGAGCTCGTCGCGGGTCAGGTCGCGCATCTCCCCGACCCGCAGACCGCGCAGCACGACCGGCCCGATCACGGTGCGGGTCAGGCGCGTGACGGGGTGCCCGGCCTCCTCCAGGAGCCTCCGCACGATGCGGTTGCGACCCTCGTGGATGGTCAGCTCGACGATCGAGCGGTCGCGCGCGGTGGACAGCACCTTGGCCCGGTGCACCTCGACGACCTGACCCTCGACCTCGATGCCGGCCTGGAGGCGCCGCACCAGGTCGCGCTCGGCGACCCCGCTCACCTCGGCGACGTAGGTCTTCTCCAGCTCGTACGACGGGTGCGCGACCTTCTGCGCGAAGTCGCCGTCGTTGGTGAGCAGGATCAGCCCCTCGGTGTCGGTGTCGAGCCGGCCGACGTGGAAGAGCCGCTCGGGCCGGTCGGCCACGAGCTCGCCGAGGGAGGGCCGCCCCTGCGGGTCGGACATCGTCGAGACCACCCCACGCGGCTTGTTGAGCACGAGGTAGACGTGCTCGCTCACCGGCGGCAGGCGCTTCCCCTCGACCCGGATCACCGCGGTGCGCGGGTCGACCTTGGTGCCGAGCCGGGTGACCACCTCGCCGTCGACCTCGACCAGGCCGTCGAGCATGAGCTCCTCGCACTTGCGGCGCGAGGCGACGCCCGACTGGGCGAGCAGCTTCTGCAGGCGGACGAGGTGCTCGCCGTCCTCGGCGCTCACGCCTCGGGGTCGTCGAGCTCGGGGTCCGCGGCTGCGGCGGGCGCGTCCTCGAGCACCTCGGGCTGGTCGAGGTCCTCCAGGTCGTCCATCTCCGGCAGGAACGGCGCGAGCTCGGGCAGGTCGGCCAGCGACGTCACACCGATGCGCTCGAGGAAGTACCCGGTCGTGCGATAGAGGATCGCGTGGGTCTCCGCGTCGTGGCCCGCCTCCTCGACGAGGCCGCGCGTGACCAGGGTGCGCATCACGCCGTCGACGTTGACGCCACGGATGGCCGAGACCCGCGCCCGGCTGACCGGCTGCTTGTAGGCGACGACGGCCAGCGTCTCGAGCGCGGCCTGGGTCAGGCGGGTCTGCTGCCCGTCCATGACGAACTGCTCCACCACGGGAGCGAGGTGGTCGCGGGTGTAGAACCGCCAGCCTCCGGCGACGTTGCGCAGGTCGAAGCCGCGCCCCTGCTCGTCGTACTCCGCGGCGAGGCCGGCCAGCGCCTGCCGCACCTCCTCGGGCGGGTAGCCGACGGCGGTCGCGAGGGTGAGGTGGTCCAGCGGCTGGTCGGCCACCATGAGCACGGCCTCGAGCGCGGGACGCAAGTCGGCCAGCGGCAGCTCGAAGAGCTCCTCGAGCTCCTCCGTCGTGACCGTCATGCGTCCTCCTCCTCGTCTGCCTCGGGCTCGTCGCCGGGCTCGTCGCCCAGCTCGTCGCCCAGCTCGTCCTCGTCCTCCACCGGCGCTCCGTCGAACTCGTCGGTGATCTCGATCTCGGTGTCGTCGGTGCCGGTCCACCGGATGGTCAGCTCGCCGAGCGGGGTGACCTGGTCGAAGCCGACCACGCCCTCGCGGAACAGCTCGAGCAGGGCGAGGAACCTCGCCACCCGGGTGATCGTGTCGGCCCCGTCGGCGCACAGCGCGCGGAACGTCGTGGTGCCCGTGCGACGGAGCCTGTCCACCATGATCCCCGCCTGCTCGCGGACGCTCACCGTGGGGGCGTGCAGGTGGTCGAGCCCGACGCTCGGCGGAGCGGGCTTGGGCGCCATCGCCTTGGCGGCGAGGGCGGCGAACTCCTCCAGCCCGAGCCCGATGAGCACCTCGGGCAGCAGCGTCGCGTAGCGCTCCTCGAGCCCGACGGCCCTCGGGTGTCGCAGGGCCTCGGCCCGCAGGCGCTCCTCGAGCACGGAGGCGACCTGCTTGAACGCGCGGTACTGCAGCAGCCGGGCGAAGAGCAGGTCGCGCGCCTCGAGCAGCGCGAGGTCGGCCTCGTCCTCGACCTCTGCCTTGGGCAGCAGGCGTGCCGCCTTGAGGTCGAGCAGGGTCGCGGCGACGACGAGGAACGACGAGGTCTGCTCCAGGTCGACCGAGCCGTTGCCGCCCATCCCCTTCACCTGCGCGATGAACTCGTCGGTGACCTTGGACAGCGCGACCTCGGTGATGTCGAGCTTGTGCTTGGCGATCAGGCTCAGCAGCAGGTCGAACGGGCCCTCGAAGTTGTCCAGCGACAGCATGAAGCCGCCGGACGGCTCCTGGTCGAGGACGAGCTCCGGACCGTCGGCGAGGGCCGGCTCGAGCGTGGCGGTCACCCTGTCACTCCCGTCACGTCGTCAGTCCTGCGCGAGTCGTGCGACGAGCGCGCTGTCGGCCCCGTGCTCGTCGAGGTCGGCCAGGGCGATCGCGATGGCGGCGCGCACGATGCGGCCGCGGTCGACGCCCAGCGCGTGGTGGCGACGCAGGTCCAGACGCGCGTGCTCGAGGTCGAGCAGCTCGTCGGAGGTGACGTAGACGGTCATCTTCTCGTCGTGCTTGACCCGCCCCGACGCCGTGCGGCGCTTGGGCTCGTCGTCGACGGGTGCGGCGTCGGCGACGACGGCCACGGGGGGCTCGGTCGCCGGCGGCGGGACCGCCGTCGGCCGGAAGATGTCGTCGGGGACGGTCAGACGTCGAGGCAACGCGCCAGCACCTCCTTGGCGAGGGTGCGGTAGGACTCCGCGCCCGCCGAGGTGGAGGCGTACGACGTGATCGGCTCGCCGGCCACCGTCGAGTCCGAGAACTTCACGGTGCGGCGGATGACGGTGTGGAACACGTCGTCGCCCCAGGCCTCGACCAGGCGCTGCATGACCTCGCGGCCGTGGAGCGTGCGGCCGTCGAACATCGTGCCGAGCACGCCGTCGATCTGCAGGCGCGGGTTGAGCCGCTCCTGGACCTTGTCGATCGTGTTCTTGAGCAGGGCCACGCCGCGCAGCGCGAAGTACTCGCACTCCAGCGGCACGATCACGCCGTCGGCCGCGGTGAGCGCGTTGACCGTGAGCAGGCCGAGCGAGGGCTGGCAGTCGATGAGGATCACGTCGTAGGTGTTGATCGCGTCCTGGAGCACCCGCTGCAGGGTCTGCTCGCGGGCGACCTCGTGCACCAGCTGCACCTCGGCGGCCGACAGGTCGATGTTGGAGGGCAGCAGGTCGACGCCCTCGACGTGGGTCGGGACGACGACGTCGGTGAGCTTGGTGTCGCGCTGCATGAGCAGGTTGTAGACGGTCATGTCCATCGTGTGGGGGTTCATGCCGAGCCCCACCGAGAGCGAGCCCTGCGGGTCGAAGTCGACCAGCAGCACCTTGCGGCCGTACTCCGCGAGCGCGGCCCCCAGGTTGATCGTGGTCGTGGTCTTGCCGACCCCGCCCTTCTGGTTGCACATCGCGATCACGCGGGCGTTGCCGTGGATGCCGATCGGCCGCGGCTCCGGCAGGTCGGGCCAGGGACGACCGGTCGGGCCGAGCTCGGTGGTCGGGCTCGCCGGGACCGGGGGCTCCGCGGCAGCGGCTGGAGCGGCCGGAGCGGCCGGTGCAGGAGCCGCGGGAGCGGCAGGAGCCGCGGACACGGGCGCCGCGGCCGGAGGTGCCGGAGGGGCCGGGACCCGCACCATCGGGGGCATCGTCGGGGCGGAGGACCCCGCGGAGCCGAAGGAGCCGAAGTTCCCGAAGTTGCCGTAGCGCTGGTCTGTCACGTCAGCCTGCTCTCGTCGTGCGGTCCGGACGAGTCGAACCTAGGTCGGCCGGCGGCCGCTCCCCGGATGCCACGCCGTAGACATGTCGACATTTGACCGGATCCCGGGAACCGGAACGGGTCGGATCCACATCGTGACCGAACGGCAGGGCCTCGCCAGGGGTCGGGGAGGTAGCCACCGCCCACCGGTGGCGGAAGGAGTCATCATGTCCACCTCCACGATCCGTGCCCGAGCGATCGGAGTCACCGCCTGCCTGGGCGTCGTGGCGACCGCCGCGCTCGTCTCCCCCGCCGGCGTCGCCGCGGCTGCCGAGTCCGGCGAGTCCCGCGCAGCCACCGTCCGCGCCTGGAACGCCATCGCGGTCCGCACGATCACCAGCCCCAGCGAGGGCGCCCTCGCCCCGCCACCGGCCCAGCTCCACCTCGGCCTGGTCTCCTCGGCGGTGTACGACGCCGTCGACCGCGCGGTCCCCGGTCACGTGTCGGTGCGCGCCGCTGTGGCGACGGCCGCGCACGACGTGCTCGCGGCGTACTTCCCCGCCTCGACCTCGGCCCTCGACGCCGACCTCGACGCGACGCTGGCCTCGGTGCCCGACGGCGTGGCGCAGAACCGCGGCGTCGCCCTCGGCGCTGCCTCCGCGGACCGGCTGCTGGACTCGCGTGACCCGCTGCCGACCGGCATCACCTTCCCGGTCGACCCCACGCCCGAGGCGGGCGAGTGGCGGCCCACCCCGCCGGCCTTCCTCCCGATGGCGTTCCCCTGGCTGGGCTTCGCCGACACCCTGCTGATCCCGTCGACCACCAGCATCGACGTCGGCGGGCCGGACGCGCTGGACAGCGCGGACTACGCCGCGGACCTCGACGAGGTACGCCGCATCGGCCGCTCCGGCAGCACGGATCCCGGGGCTGACGCGGCCAACGGCCTGTGGTGGAACGCGCCCGTGGGCGTGATCTTCAACAACGCGCTGCGCGACTGGGCCGACCGCAAGGACCTCGGGGCCCGCGCCACCGCCCGCATGTTCGCGCTGCTCAACATGACCGCCGCCGACTCGGTGATGGTCACCTGGCGCGGCAAGTTCGACGCCGCCTTCTGGCGTCCGATCACGGCGATCCAGGAGACCAGCGACGCGACCTGGACGCCGGTCGTCCCCACCCCGCCGTACCCCGAGTGGCCGAGCGGCCACGGGTCCCTGACCGGCGCCTTCGCCTACGGCCTGGCCCGGCTCAGCGGCGGTGACGCGATCGACCTCTACATCACCAACCCGACGACGCAGGTCACCCGGCACTACACCAGCGCCACCGCGATGATGCGGTCGGCGTTCATCAGCCGGATCCAGCTCGGCATCCACTTCCGCGACGCGATGGAGGACGCCTACCGCATCGCCCGGATCGCCTCCGCGCGAGGGTTCGCCGCCTTCGACCGCTGAGGGGCCGCACCCGTGGGCGTCGGGCAGCTCAGCCCAGCGCCCGCGGGTGCGCGGTCGCGTAGACCTCGCGCAGCCCGTCGACGGTCACCAACGTGTAGACCTGCGTGGTCGTCACCGACGCGTGCCCGAGCAGCTCCTGCACGACGCGGACGTCGGCGCCGCCCTCGATCAGGTGGGTGGCGAAGGAGTGCCGCAGCGTGTGGGGCGAGACCTCGGCGGTCACGCCGGCGCGGTCGGCCGCACGGACGAGCACGGTCCACGCGCTCTGTCGTGAGAGCCGGCCGCCGCGGGCGTTGAGGAAGACCGCGGCGTTGCCGCTGCCCGCTTGCACGAGGGCCGGGCGCCCTCGCACGAGGTAGGCCTCGACGGCCTCCTGGGCAGGGCGTCCGAACGGCACGACCCGTTCCTTGTGCCCCTTGCCCCGCAGGAGGACGCTGCCGGTCTCGACGTGCAGGTCGTCGACGTCGAGGCCGACGGCCTCGGAGATGCGCGCGCCGGAGGAGTACAGCAGCTCCAGCAGCGCACGGTCCCGCAGCGCCAGCGCGGTGCCGGGTGCCCCGGCCGCGTCGAGGATCCGCTCGATGTCGGCCACGGGCAGGGCCTTCGGCAGCCGCTTGGCCGGCGCGGGCGGGCGTACGCCGGCAGCCGGGTCGGCCTCGGTCCACCCGTCGCGCACGGCGAAGCGGTGGAAGCCGCGCACGGCCACGACCGCCCGTCCGGCGCTCGCGGCCGAGAGGGGCTTGTTGTCGGCGTCGCCCTCGCGCAGGTGCATGAGGAACTCCGAGACCGAGGACTCCCCGACGGCCGCCAGGTCGGTGACCCCGCGCCCGGCGAGGAACGCGACGTAGCGCCTCAGGTCGCGGCGGTACGACGACAGCGTGTTGGCCGCGACCCCGCGCTCGACGGCGAGGTGGTCGAGATAGGTGCGCAGGGCCCGCTGCACGGGGGTCGGACCCGCCGGCGCGACCTGCTGCTCAGTCATCGAGGGCCCCACGGTCCCGCAGGGCGAGGTAGGTCAGCACGGCGACCTGCACCGGCCCGTCGGTGAGCCGTCGCTCGAGCACGGCGTCGACGAGGTCCTCCAGCGCCGCCCAGTGCAGCGTCATGTCGGCCTCCTCGTGGTGCAGCTCGAACCCGCCCCGATCGGGCACGTGCCGCAGCCCGCGCGCGAGGTAGACCTCGATCCGCTCGCTGCTGATGCCCGGCGAGGTGTGCATGGTCGACAGGTGCGTCCAGTGCTCGGCCTCGCACGCGGCCTCCTCGAGCAGCTCGCGCTGCGCGGCGAGCACGGGGTCCTCCCCCGGCTTGTCGAGCAGCCCCGCGGGCAGCTCGACGAACCGCATGCCCGAGGGGTGGCGGTACTGCTGGAGCACGAGCGCCCGGTCGTGCTCGTCGAGGGCCAGCACGACGACCGCACCGGGGTGCTCCACGACCACCCGTCCGAACTGCTCGTCGTGCCCGGGCAGGCTGACCAGGTCACGGCGTACGGCGAAGGGCGCGGCCCCGCGCCAGATGTCGACGGTGCCGTGCACCGGCCACGACTGGGGCAGGTCGACGAGGAGCTCGGGTCCGAGCACGTCCCCGTCGTCCGGCGTCACCGTCAGCTCTCGACGGGCTCGAGGGCCGCGTCCACGTCGGACGGGGCCGCCGCCCGGGCCGCCTCGCCCACGGGCAGCTCCAGCTCGCGCTGGCGCTCGATCGCTGCACCGATCAGCCCGGCGAACAGCGGGTGCGGCCGCGTGGGACGCGAGAGCAGCTCGGGGTGGGCCTGGGTGGAGACGTAGTAGGGGTGCACCTCGCGCGGCAGCTCGACGAACTCGACCAGGCCGTTCTCGGGGCCGACGCCCGAGAACACCAGCCCGGCCTCGCTGAGGCGGTCGACGTAGGTGTTGTTGACCTCGTAGCGGTGGCGGTGGCGCTCCTCGACCCGCGTGGTGCCGTAGGCCTCGGCGACGACCGAGCCCTCGGTGAGGTCGGCGGGGTACAGCCCCAGGCGCATCGTGCCGCCGAGGTCGCCCGCGCCCTCGACGAAGGCGTGCTGCTCCTCCATCGTCGCGATGACCGGCTCCTGGGAGCCCGGGTCGAACTCGGTCGAGCCGGCCTTCTCCAGGCCGAGCACGTTGCGGGCGTACTCGATGACCATGCACTGCAGGCCCAGGCAGATGCCCAGGGTCGGGATGCCGTGCTCGCGGGCGTACTCCAGGGCACCGATCTTGCCGTCGATGCCGCGGATGCCGAAGCCACCCGGGATGAGCATCGCGTCGACGTCGGCCAGGTGACGCTTGGCGCCCTCCGGGGTCTCGCACTCGTCGGACGGGACCCAGGTGATGTGCACCTTGGCCTCGTGGGCGAAGCCGCCGGCGCGCAGCGCCTCGGCGACCGAGAGGTAGGCGTCGGGCAGGTCGATGTACTTGCCGACCAGCGCGACCGTCACGTGGTCCTTGGGGTGGTGCACCCGGCGGAGCAGGTCGTCCCAGTCGGTCCAGTCGACGTCGCGGAAGGCCAGGTTGAGCCGGCGCACGACGTAGGCGTCGAGGCCCTCGCGGTGCAGCACCTTGGGGATGTCGTAGATCGAGGGGGCGTCGACGGCGGCGACCACGGCCTCCTGGTCGACGTCGCACATGAGCGAGATCTTCTTCTTCACGTTGTCGGGGATCTCGCGGTCGGCCCGGCACACGATGGCGTCGGGCTGGATGCCGATGGAGCGCAGCGCGGCGACCGAGTGCTGGGTCGGCTTGGTCTTGAGCTCGCCGGACGGGCCGATCCACGGCACCAGCGAGACGTGGAGGAAGAACGAGTTGTCGCGGCCGACCTCGTGGCGCAGCTGGCGTGCGGCCTCGAGGAACGGCAGTGACTCGATGTCGCCGACCGTGCCACCGATCTCGGTGATCACGATGTCGATGTCGGGCCCGCCCATCGCGAGGATGCGTTCCTTGATCTCGTTCGTGATGTGCGGGATCACCTGCACGGTGTCGCCGAGGTAGTCGCCCTTGCGCTCCCGAGCGATCACGCGGCTGTAGACCTGGCCGGTCGTCACGTTGGCGTAGCCCTGGAGGTTGCGGTCCAGGAAGCGCTCGTAGTGGCCGATGTCGAGATCGGTCTCGGCACCGTCGTCGGTGACGAAGACCTCGCCGTGCTGGAACGGGTTCATCGTCCCGGGGTCGACGTTGAGGTAGGGGTCCAGCTTCTGCATGGTGACGCGGAGACCCCGCGCCTTGAGCAGGTTGCCGAGCGAGGAGGCGGTCAGTCCCTTGCCCAGGGACGAGGCGACGCCGCCGGTCACGAACAGGTGCTTGGTGGTCTGCTCAGCGGCCAAGTGAACTCCCGTGGCTCGAGATGTGCGGCGAGAACACTCGCCCGTCCACGGGTTTCTAGGCTAGCAACGATTGGGCCGTTGGCGACAATCCGCGCCGTACGTCGGACTAACGCGTCCCCGGATAGGGCCCGTCGGCGGACGATCCGGTGCCGAGCTGGAGGGTCTCACCGTCGGCCTGCGCCTTGAGCGCGAGGACGGCCAGGATCGGGCCGGCACCGGTGTCGGAGACGTCGACCGAGGAGACCAGCTCCGCCGTCGGCGAGGCGCGGAGGGCGCCGAGGATCCCGCTCTTGACGCCGCTGGAGATCGGCCCGAGCACTACCACGCCGTCGCTGGCCTGGTCGAGCGTGCGGGCGAACGACGTCGTGATGTCCCCCGCGCCGCGCTGCTGGTCCGTGGTGCCCGTGGGCTCGCCGGCGACCATCAGCACCAGGCTGCCGCGCCGCTGGACCTGGCCGGTCACGGTGGCCAGGTCGGCGGTGGTGAGGCTGGCCAGCACCGGCTCGGAGCCCCGCGGCTGCTTGTCGCCGCGGTTCTCGGTGGTGACCAGGGCGAACCCGAGCAGCTGGGCGAGGCGGACGTAGCCGCTCTCCTCCTCGGCCCCGGGCAGCGGCGCCTCCTCCGAGCCGAGCAGCTGGGTGGTGAGCTCCTCGACGAGCTTGCGGTTGGCGACGTCGAGCAGCTTGTCGGTCAGCTCGACGCGGGCCGCGAGCGTGCCGCCGCTGCGCTGGACGAGCGCGACCGCCTTGGTCACCTGGTCGGGGTCGGCCCCGGGCAGGGTCACCACGGTGACGGCCCGTCGGCGCAGGCTCCGGTCCACCAGCGTGTCGGCGGTGGCGCGGGAGAACGAGTCGTAGAACGACGCACCCCGCTCCAGCTCGGTGATGCGCTGGTCGGCCGCAGCAAGGGCCTCGGCGTCGCTGTCGCCGGTGTCCACCGAGGAGTCGTCGCGCTGGAGCGGGCCGGCGCCGAGCACGATGCCGATCGCCAGCGCGAGGAACACCGCGACGAGCGAGACGACGTGGGAGCGGAACGAGATCACGTGAGGAGTCCTTGGATCCAGTCGAGCAGGGGCTGCACGCGGTCCTGCAGGTCGCGCAGCAGGTCGGCGCCGTCGGGCGAGGTGGACAGGGCGACGCCGAGGGCGACCAGCCCGACCACCAGCACGAGGGCGAGGTGCCACAGCCGCACGCGGCCGGCGTAGACCTCGGGCACGGCCTTGGCGTCGACCAGCCGCGACCCCACCCGCAGGCGTGTGAGGAACGTCGAGGCGAGCCCCGCCCGCTGGCGGTCGAGGAACTCGTCGAGCGTGGCGTGGGTGCCCACCGTGATGATCAGCGAGGCGCCCTTGAGGTCGGCGAGCAGGAGCGCGAGGTCCTCGCTGGTCCCGCTGGTGGCCACTCGCAGGGGTCGCACGCCGATGCGCTCGAGACGGTCGGCCCCGACGGCACGGTCGGTCGCGTCGGCGTGCACGACGACCTCGCGGGCCGACTTCAGCGCGGCGTCGCTGACCGCACGCTCGCCGCCGCCACCGGGCACGCGCGCCAGACCCTCCTCGCCGATCACCACGACGTCGGGCCGCAGGCGCGCCTTGCGCAGGGAGTCGGCGCCGGCGTCGACGCCGATCAGGACGGGGTGCTGCTCCCGGATGAACCGACGGATCCGCCTCAGGTCGGCCTCGTGGTCGAAGGCTCGGACGACGACCACGACCGGCCGGCCGTGGATGCGGGTGGTCACGTCGGGCACGCCGCGGCCGTGGAGCAGCAGCTCCTGCTCGCGGCGGAGGTACTCCGTGGTGCTGTGGGTGAAGCTCTCCAGCTGGGTCGTCAGGCCGGCCCGGGCGTCGTCCATCTGGGCGAGCACGCCGTCGAGGTCGAGCCGTGTGCCCTGCGCGACGTCCTTGCCGTTGACCTCGAGCCGGTCGCCCTCCAGCCGCGCCCTGCCGCCGTCCTTGGCCGCGAGCACCCCCGGTCCGGCGTCGTCGAGCAGGGCGATCCCCGCCCGGGCGAGCACCTCGGCGCCGAGCGCCGGGTAGCGCCCCGACACGAACCGGCCCGCGTTGACCACGGCCGAGACCTGGTGCTCGACGAGCTGCTCGGCCGTGCGCCGGTCGAGGTCGAGGTGGTCGAGCACCGCCACGTCGCCGGGGCGCAGGCGCCCGATCAGGGCCGACGTACGCCGGTCCACGCGGAGCGTGCCCTCCACCGGGGCGTTCGGGTCGGACTCACCACGCCGCGACGCGCGCTGACGCTGGTCCTGGCTCGACCGCGGGGTGCCTCGACCGGTGAACTTCATGACCCGTGCATGGTGTCACGGGGGTCCCGTCGCTCAGGTGAGGGCGCGCGCGGTGGCGAGCAGCTCCTCGGCATGGGCCTGGGCGGAGTCCGAGCCCTCCAGCCCGGCCAGCATCCGCGAGAGCTCGCGGACCCTCCCGGCGTCGTCGAGCACGGTCAGCCCGGACGTGGTGACCAGGCCGTCGCTGCTCTTGGCGACCACCACGTGGCGGTCGGCGAAGGCCGCGACCTGCGGCAGGTGGGTGACGACGATGACCTGGGCGTCGCGGGCGAGCATCGCCAGCCGCCGCCCGACCTCGACCGCCGCCTTGCCGCCCACACCCGCGTCGACCTCGTCGAAGACCATCGTCGGCACGGGGTTGGTCCCGGCGAGCACGACCTCCAGCCCGAGCATCACCCGGGACAGCTCGCCCCCGGAGGCGCCCTTGTGCAGGGGCCGGGCGTCCGCGCCGCGGTTGGCCGCGAGCCCGAGCTCGACCTCGTCGAGGCCGGTCGCGCTCATCCGCAGCCGTCGGGCGCCGACCTCGAGCCCGTCCGCCGCCTCGGTCTGCGTCACCCGCACGTCGACGACGGCGTGCGGCATCGCCAGGGCGGTGAGCTCCTCCGACACGGCGTGGCCGAGCCGCTCGGCGGCCTCCGACCGTGCCCGGCTCAGCGCGAGGCCGGTCGTCGCCAGCTCGGCGGACAGCTCGGCCTCGCGTGCGGCCAGCTCCTCGATCCGGTCGTCGGCGCCGTCCAGGCTGCCCAGGCGGCTCGCCGCCTCCGCCGACCACGCCAGCACCTCGTCGATCGTCTCGCCGTACTTCCGGGTCAGCGCGACCAGCGACGCCCTCCGCTCGGACACGGCGGCGAGCCGGGCGGGGTCGGTCTCCAGGCCGGAGGCGTAGGACGCGGTGTCGGCGGCGAGGTCGCTGAGGAGGTAGCCCACCTCGGCCAGCCGGTCGGCCAGCCCGGCGGCCTCGGGGTCGTGGTCGCGCACGCCGTCGAGCAGGCGGCGGGCCGTGCTCACGGCGCCGAGCGCGTCGGGCCCGCCGTGCTCGGCGGACAGCGTCTCGCGGGCCTGCTCGGCCGCGTTGCGCAACGTGTCGGCGAACCCGAGCCGGCTCTCCTCCTCGGCCAGCGCGGTGTCCTCCCCCGGCTGGGGTGAGACCTTGTCGATCTCGTCGAGGCCGAAGCGCAGCAGGTCGGCCTCTCGCGCGCGCTCGCGGCTGCGGGTGAGCAGGTCCTCGCGCTCGGCCTGGACCGCCCGCAGGTCGGAGTACGCCGCGGCGAAGCGCGCCCGCAGCGCGAGGGCCTCGGCCCCGGCGTAGCGGTCGAGCGCGTCGCGCTGCGCGGCCGCGCTGAGCAGCTGGTGCTGGTCGGACTGGCCGTGGACGGCGACCACGCGGTCCGCGACCGCCGACAGCACGCTCGCCGGCACCCCTGCCCCGCCGGCGTAGGCCCGCGAACGGCCCTCGGCCGAGACCTGCCGGGCGAGCATGAGCCGGTCGCCCTCCAGCAGGCCTCCGGCCTCCTCGACCGTGCGCGACACGTCGTCGTGGAGCGAGGAGCCGCCGAGGTCGAGGACTCCCTCGACCCGGGCGTGGCGGGCACCGGTGCGCACCGCACCGGTGTCGGCCCGGCCGCCGAGCAGCAGCCCGAGCGCGGTGACGAGCATGGTCTTGCCGGCGCCGGTCTCGCCGGTGATCGCGGTGAAGCCGGGGCCCAGCTCGAGGACGGACTCGTCGATCACGCCCAGGCCGACGATGCGCAGCTCCTCCAGCATCAGCCTCGTGCCTCCAGGCGCCGTCGCTCCGCGGCTCCGCGCCATCCCGAGACGGGCAGCTCGAACTTCGCGACGAGCCGGTCGGTGAACGGCGCGTCGTGCAACCGCGCGAGGCGCACGGGCGCGTGACCGCGGCGGACCTCGATCCGGGCACCGGCTGGCAGGTCCACCGTGCGGCGTCCGTCGGCCCAGAGGACCGCTCCACCGTCGTTGGTCTGGATCACCTCGACCGAGATCACGCTGCTCGGCGCCACGACCATGGGGCGGGCGAAGAGCGCGTGCGCCGACAGCGGCACGACGAGGAGCGCCTGCACCTCGGGCCACACGATCGGCCCACCGGCCGAGAAGTTGTACGCCGTGGAGCCGGTCGGCGTGCTGCAGACCACCCCGTCGCAGCCCCAGCGCGAGAGCGGCCGGCCGTCGATCTCGACCTGCACCTCGAGCATCCGCTCCCGGGAGGCCTTCTCGACGCTGGCCTCGTTGAGCGCCCAGGTCGAGGCGACCGGGGCGTCGCCGACGAAGACCGTGACGTCGACGGTCAGCCGCTCCTCGGCGCGCCAGCGCCCGGCGACGACCGCCTCGATCACGTGCTCGAGGTCGTCGTGGTCGGCCTCGGCGAGGAAGCCGACGTGGCCGAGGTTGATGCCGAGCAGCGGTGTGCCGGTCTCCCGGGCCAGCTCGGCGCCGCGCAGGATCGTCCCGTCGCCGCCGAGCACGAGCACCAGGTCGCAGTCGCGGGCGGCCTCGGGGCCGGCCTCGACCCGCTCCACCGGGTCGCCCGCGGCCCAGGTCATCAGCTCGGCGTCTCCGGACAGCACCCGTACGGCGAGGCCGTGCGCGCTCAGCCGCCGAGCTGCGTCGAGCGCCTTGGCTGCCACGTCCTCGCGCCGCGTGTTGACCACGAGCAGGACGCGGCGAGGCGCGTCGTCAGGTCCCGGGGTCTCGCTCACCCCTCCACCCTCTCACCCGGCACCCCCGCAACCGGGTTGCGGACCACGGCGTCGACCTGGTCTGTGGACAAGGTGGCCTCGCCGCGGCGCAGCCAGAGGAAGAACTCACGGTTCCCGGACGGCCCCGGGAGCGGGCTCGCGGCCACTGCGACGGCCCCCCAGCCCCGCTGCGCGGCGGCTGCCGCCACGGTCGTGACGGCCTCGGCCCGCAGCGCGGGGTCGCGCACGACGCCGCCCTTGCCGACCCGGTCCTTGCCGACCTCGAACTGCGGCTTGACCATGAGCGCCAGGTCGGCGTCGGGCGCACACACGCCGATCAGCGCGTCGAGCACGAGCGTGAGCGAGATGAACGACAGGTCGCCCACCACGAGGTCGACCGGCTCCCCCACGACGTCGAGGGTGAGGTCGCGGATGTTGGTGCGGTCGTGGACCACGACGCGCGGGTCGGACTGCAGGCTCCAGGCGAGCTGGCCGTAGCCCACGTCGACGGCCACGACCTGGGCCGCCCCCGCTCGCAGGAGGACGTCGGTGAACCCGCCGGTCGAGGCCCCGGCGTCGAGGCACCGGCGCCCCTCGACCACGAGCCCGAGCGGGCCGAAGACCGCCAGCGCGCCGGCGAGCTTGTGCCCTCCCCGGGAGACGTAGTCCGGTGAGCTGGCGTCCTCGCGCACCACGATGGCCGCGTCGGTCGTGACGCCGGTCGCCGGCTTGGTCGCCCGCGCGCCTGCGACCGTGACCCGGCCGTCCTGGACGAGGGTCGCCGCGTGCTCACGGGAGCGGGCGAGACCGCGCCGGACCAGCTCGGCGTCGAGCCGCAGGCGTCGGGGCATGCGTGAACCCAGGCTCGTGGAGAGAGGGGGTGGGGCTGCTCGGCTCAGCTGGCCGCGCGCGAGGCCTGGCTGAGATGGCCCTCGTCGGTGAGCAGGCCGCGCAGCTTGGCGTGGGCCAGCTCGAAGGCCGCGACGTGGTGGTCGATCGCCACGTCGTCGAGAGTGTCGAGCTCCGCCACGACGACAGTCGCGCGCTCGGACGGACTCGTGGTCGCCTCGTGGTCCATGCGGGCTCCTCCCGGATCTCGTTGCCGACCGATGACCGGCGGCTCCCCCGACCTGATCATGCCGGCGGCTTGCGGCACCATACCCCGCGGGGCGTGCGCCCAGCCGTCACGGAACGGTGAGTCGTTCCACGTCCGCGGGCTCCCCCTCGTCGTCGAGGTGCGACCACGCCGCGGCGGCCACCACACGCCACCAGTCGTCGTCCTCACCCTCACCCTCGACCACCAGCCGACCGTCCTCGACACGGGCGGTCCAGCCGCCGCACGACCACGCGGTCCCGTCCTTCTGGGGCGCGGGATGCGTCGTGTGCAGTCCACCCAGGTCCGCGGAGAGGTACGCCGGCCGCTGTCCGGGCTGCGCGGCCACCAGCTGCTCCAGACCGGTCACCCCCGTCATCACCAGCAGGCTGTCGCAGCCTGCCCGGACGGCCCCCTCGATGTCCGTGTCGAGCCGGTCGCCCACCATCAGCGGGCGCTCGCCCCCGACCCGGCGGACCGTCTCCTCGACCAGGGGCGGCTCGGGCTTGCCTGCGACACGCGGGCTGACCTCGGCGAACTCTGCCACCGCACGCACCAGCACGCCGTTGCCGGGACCGGGCCCCAGCGGGGTCGGCACGGTGAGGTCGGTGTTGGACGCGACCCACGGCAGTCCGCGGCGCACCAGGATGGCGCCGTCGATCACCGTCCGCCACCGCAGGTCGGGGTGATAGCCGGAGACGACCGCGACCGGCTCCTCGTCGACCGACTGCACCGGAGTCAGCCCCTGCTCGCGCAGGGCGACCTGGAGTCCTTCTCCCCCGATCACGAACACCGGGGCTCCGTCGGGGAGGTCCTCGGCGAGGAGGGTGGCGGCCGCCTGGGCCGAGGTGACCACGTCGGTGTCCTCGGCGTGCACGCCGAGCTCACGCAGGTGCTCCGCGACCGTCGCAGGTGTCCGGGAGGCGTTGTTGGTCACGAAAGCGACGTGCATGCCGGCCGAGGCCGCACGCTCGATCTGCTCCGGCGCGCCCGGCACCACCTCGGGCCCGATGTAGACCACGCCGTCGAGGTCGAGCATGGCCAGGTCGTAGCCGGCGGTGAGCGGCTCGTCGCTCCCCCGCAGCCAGGTGTCACTCGGCTGGTCTCCCACCCGCGGAGCCTAGCCCCGGGCGACCCGGCGGGCTCGCAGCACCTCCACCTCCACGCGACTGAC
>CAZKZQ010000033.1:0-22205 GCA_964557235.1 uncultured Nocardioidaceae bacterium | reverse complement strand
GCGAGCCGCTGATCCGCGCGATCACCGACCTCGCCGAGGGCGTGTACGACGGCCTGACGCTCGGCGCCGAGGCGACCTTCGCCGCCGACGGCCTCGACGGGCAGCTGCGCTACGACCCGATGTCGATGCGGCCCTTCATGTCCTACGACGAGGGCGACTACGCCGCCCACTGGCTCAAGATCGTCGGCGCCGCCTCGGAGCAGCCGATCTTCGCCCACGTCAACTGGTTCCAGAAGGACCCGGAGGACGGTCACTTCCTGTGGCCCGGCTACCGCGACAACCTCCGCCCGCTGCTGTGGCTGCTGCAGCTCAAGGAGGGTGAGGTCACCGGTCGCGAGACCGCCGTGGGCATCCTCCCGACCAAGGACGAGCTCAACCTCGACGGCTTCGAGGGCTCCACGGAGGACCTGGACAAGCTGCTCGACATCGACGTGGAGCGCTGGCGCCAGGAGATCGGCTTCCGCGAGGAGCACCTCAAGGCGTTCGCGCGGCTGCCCGAGGAGATCTGGGAGGCCCACCGCCGGGTCGCCAAGGCCCTCGACGAGTCCTGAGGAGTCCGATCGGTTTCCCACGATCACCCGTGAACCTGATGCTCCCCTCACGATGTTTCGTGAGGGGAGCATCTGTTTTGCCAGTGATCGTGGGAAACCGCACGGGCTGTCCTGACCCTGGCGTGGGCCTCTAGGTTGGGTGGGTGGGCACAGACAAACGCTGGATCAACCCGCTCGACGCGATGTTCCTGTGGGGCGAGAGCGTCGAGACCAAGATGCACGTCGCGTCGCTCATGCCCTTCACGCCACCGGAGGGCGCGGGTCCCGACTTCCTGTCCCGGTTGTACGACGAGATGCTGGCCGCGCCCGTCGCGAGCCCGTGGAACCTCCGCCTGACCCACCCCCACCTGCTGCGCCACCCGCGGCAGTCGTGGCGGGTCGACGACCGCCTCGACCTCGACTACCACGTGCGCCGCTCCGCGCTGCCCGCACCGGGCAACGAGCGCGAGCTCGGCATCGTGGTCTCCCGGCTGCACAGCCACCAGCTCGACTTCACCCGGCCGCCCTGGGAGGTCCACATCATCGAGGGCCTGTCGGGGGGACGGTTCGCGCTCTACACCAAGGTCCACCACTCGCTGGTCGACGGCTTCTCCGCGGTGCGCATCCAGGCCAAGAGCATGTCGGACGACCCTGACGACCGCGAGATGCCGTTCTTCTTCTCGGTGTCCCCCTCCGGGCCTCGTCGGTCCGCGCCCGCGGAGACCGAGCAGGTCTCCCTGCCCTCCCGAGCTGTGCGCACCGCGACCGCGCCGGCGCGCGCCGCCGTACGCCTGGGCACGACGCTGGCCTCTGCCGGCGCCGAGACCGCACGGGCCGTGGTCGGCGTGGAGATGGGCTCCCGCTCCCCCGAGCGGGAGCTGGTCAGCACGCTGCAGGCGCCGCGCTCGATCCTCAACGCCCGCTGCGGGCGCAACCGCCGGCTGGCGACGCAGGACGTGTCGCTGGACCGGGTCAAGGCCGTGGCCAAGGCCGCCGAGGGCACCGTCAACGACGTCGTGATGGCGATGTGCGGCGGGGCGCTGCGCAACTACCTCCTCGAGCTCGACGCGCTCCCGCACAAGCCGCTGATCGCCTTCCTCCCGGTCAACATCCGGCCCCAGGGCGACAGCGGCGGCGGCAACCGCGTCGGAGCCACCCTGGCGTCGCTGGCGACCGACCGCGAGGACTCCCGCGAGCGTCTCGAGGCCGTGATCGCCTCGACCCGCGAGGCCAAGGGCCAGATGGCCGACCTGTCCCAGCTGGGGGTGCTGGCCTACTCCGGCTACCTCCTCGCGCCGGGCGGCCTGCAGGTGCTGGGCGCGATGACCGGCACGTCGCTGCCCGTGCCGACGTCGTTCAACCTGTGCATCTCCAACCTGCCGGGGCCCCAGCAGACGCTCCACCTCCGCGGCGCCCGCCTCGAGGCGATCTATCCGATGTCGATCCCCGTGCACGGCATGGCACTCAACATCACCGTCGAGTCCTACGACGGCCACCTCGACTTCGGGTTCATCGGCTGCCGCGACGCGGTGCCGTCGCTGCAGCGGCTCGCGGTCTACACCGGAGACGAGCTCGACCTGCTGGAGGAGGCCTACGCGCTCGCTTGAGCCGGCCTGCAAGCCGGACCCAAGTGAGCAGCAAGCGGTCGCTGCCACCTTGGGGGTCACCGGGGAGACGCCCCGGATGAATCCCCCCGAGGAGCACATGATGTTCACCCCGCTGCAGGCCGAGATCGTCATCACCACCAACCGCCCCGCCGGCACCCGTCCCCGTCGCACCGCCCGTGCGTGGCGGACCGGCGGTCGGGGTACGAGCCCGGCATGGCACCACGGAAGAAGTCACCCGGACCGTCCGTGAAGGACCCGGACCTCTATGAGTCGCTCCGCGACGACGGCGCGAGCAAGGAGAAGGCGGCCCGCATCGCCAACGCCGCCGACAACACCTCCCGCTCGTCCGTCGCTCGCAAGGGCGGCAAGTCGGGGTCCTACGACGACTGGACCAAGGACGACCTGCTGAAGCGGGCCCGCGAGCTCGACGTCGCGGGCCGCTCCAGCATGTCGAAGCAGGAGCTGGTCGAGGCGCTCCGCGACCGCTGAGTCGCTCGGAGCCCCGGGGCAGCTCCCGGACCTCACAGGTCCAGCGGACGCAGCACGAACCAGATGCCGTGCGCGATCTGCCGGTTGCCGGCGTTGATGTCGAGGGCGCGCGGCGCGAGGAACGGGTCGATGTCGTTGCGGTCGTTGTCCTTCAGCCGCACCAGCGGGAGCCGGCTGTCGACGACCCGCACGGTGAAGGTCGCACCGTCCAGGGCGGTCGTCAGCGCGGCGCCGTTCGCTCCGAGCGCCGTGCCGGAGTCGATGGTGGCGCCGGGGACGACGTGGTAGAGCAGCACGCTCTCGATCGCGTCGACGCCGACGGCCCGGACGAGCGCCGCGAACACCTTCTCCTCGGAGAGGTACCACCGGCCGGTGAGGTCGTGGGCGAGCACGCGGAACGAGAAGTCGTTGGGGATGAAGGCGGTGAGCGGCGTGCTGCCGTCGGCGAGCAGGCCCACCGGGCTCCCCGGCTTGGCGGCGATGACCGCGAGCACGGCCTCGGTGACGATGTCGTAGTCGAGCGCGTTGCGGTCGAAGCGGTTGCCGTCGCTGGTCAGGACCTCGGCGAGGCTGCGGGTGCCGGGCTCCGCTGCGGAAGCCGGGACGGCTCCGACCGTGAGGGTGGCGGCGAGGCCGAGACCGAGGGAGGCAGCGAGGACTCGTGCGCGTCGGGTGAGGGACATGAGCATCTCCTGTGGGGTGGAGGTCGCGGGTGGGGCCCGCCTGTCACCCCTCCTTCGGCGGCCGTCCCAGCCCGGACTGGAATCTTTGTCCAAGGTCTGCGCAAGGTCTAGGCCAGGTCAGCAGCCCCGTCGCACCCCGGGGACGTCCACCGGCAGCCGCCCCGGCGCCGGGGCACGCCCCAGCCAGAACGCCACGAGGGCACGCATCGGGCCGGGCCCGTCGCCGTACGTCGCGGTGCGCACCTGCGCGTCGGTCGCCGCCAGCACGAAGGGCCGGTCCACGGCGACGACGTGGTCCGACGCCGGCACGGGGTCGCCGAGCCCGACCAGGTCGATCCGCGTGCCCCGCAGCACGGGGTGCGGCTCGATCCGACGCCACCGCCGGATCACGCGCTGCTTGCGCTTCTTGCTCCACGACTTCTTGATCTCCGGCCGCGGCGGCTTGACCAGGTCCACGCGACCGAGCCGCACGCCGGCCTCGCGGGCCGCGATGCGGAAGCTCGCGACCGCGGTCGGGTCGCCGAACGGGATCGGTCGCGGCGGCATGACCCGCCCCGTGCAGGGGCCCGCCACCGACGTCAGCGCCCGTGCCGCGAGCCGGGTCGCGAGGGGTCGTGCCGTCCCGGGCGCCGCGGCCTGGCCGGGCCGTGCGCTCGCCCGCTGGTGCAGCAGCAGCGCCACCATGCGGGCCGCCGCCTGCTCCAGCCGGACCCGCGAGAGGTAGCCCCCGCGGACCGCGCGCACGATCGCCGCCCTCGCACCGGCCGGGTCCTCGGGCATGAGCGCCACGTCGGCACCGGCCCGCAGCGCCGCGACGGCAGCGCGGTCCGGCCCCAGGTGACGGCGTACGGCGGCCATGTCGAGCGCGTCGGTGACCACCAGGCCACGGAACCCGAGCCGCTCGCGGAGCAGCCCGGTCACGACGTCGTGGCTCAGCGACGACGGCACCCCGGGGTCGGCCGCGCGCACGTCGAGGTGGCCGACCATGACCGCAGGCAGCCCCGCGTCGACCGCGCGGCGGAAGGGCACCCAGTCGCGGCGGGCCAGCTCGTCCAGCGGTCGCCGCTGCCTGGGCAGGGTCACGTGGCTGTCGGCGGTGACCGACCCGTGGCCGGGGAAGTGCTTGACCACCGGGACCACCCCGGAGGACAGGAACCCGCGGGCCGCGGCCATCACGTGCCGGGTCACGAGGGCCGGGTCGTCGGAGACCGAGCGGGAGCCGATCGCGGCGTCGTACGCCCCGATCGTCACGTCGGCGTCGGGGGCGAAGTCCATCGTGAAGCCGAGCCCGCGCAGCTCGGCTGCCGCGGCGGCGTACACCTTGCGCGTGAGCGCGACGTCGTCCGCCGCACCGGTCGCCATGAACGCCGGCAGCCGGGTCGCGTCGCCGCGGACGCGCTGCACGAGCCCGCCCTCCTGGTCGACGGAGACCAGCAGCGGCCAGGGCCGGCGTACGTCGCGGCGCAGGCGGGCGTTCACCGCCCGGACCTGGCCGGTGGAGACCACGTTGTCGGAGAACACGACGACACCGCCGAGGTGCAGCCGTCGGACCAGCCCGACGGGAGCCGCGGTGCCGGCGTAGCGCGCGACGATCACCTGCCCGGCGAGCGAGGGCAGCGGGAGCTCGTGGACCAGCCGGGCCGCGCGCTCGAGCTCGGCACGGCTCGGACCCCACCCGGTGGTCAGGCCGAGGCGCTCGGCCGGCGTGCGCGGCTCGGTCGTCGCCCGGGCGTCGGGCCGGTCGGCGTCCGGGCGGTCGCGCGAGGTACCACCGCCCCCGTCGCAGCCCGAGACGAGGACGGCCAGGGCGAGCGCGGCCGCGACCGCGCGCACCTCAGTGCTCCGCGGCGTGCTTGCGCCCCGGGACGAGGTGGAGCAGCCCCACCACGAGGAAGCCGACGACCAGGCCGATGACGGCGCTGATCGCGGTGTTGGTCAGCCACGCCAGGACGCCGCCGAGGCCCTCGACGGCGTGGTGCACGTCCTCCTCGAGGTGGTGGACCCAGTCGTAGAGCGGGTCCCAGCCGAGGTCGTGGGTGCCGACGAGCAGGATGTGGCCGCCGACCCAGAGCATCGCGGCGATGCCGACGGTCGAGAGGACGGCGAGGATCTTGGGCATCGCCTTGACCATGCCGCGGCCGAGGCGCTGGGCGGCGGCGGAGGGCTTCTCGGCCAGGTGGAGGCCGACGTCGTCGAGCTTCACGATCACGCCCACGACGCCGTAGACCAGCGCGGTGATGAGGAACGACACGACGACCAGGATCAGCGCCCGGGTGAGGAAGGGCTCCTTGTCGACCTCGTTGAGCGCGATCACGATGATCTCCGACGACAGGATGAAGTCGGTGCGGATCGCGCCCGCGGTCATGACCTTCTCGTGCTCGGCCGGGTCGACGCCCTCGGGGATGCCGCCGTCCTCCTCGCCCCCGTGGCCGGTGAGCTTCTCGTAGACCTTCTCCGCGCCCTCATAACAGAGGTAGGTGCCACCGAGCATGAGCAGCGGCGTCAGCAGCCAGGGCAGGAACTGGCTGAGCAGCAGCGCCGCCGGCACGATCACGAGCAGCTTGTTGCGCAGGGATCCGATCGCGATGCGCTTGACGATCGGGAGCTCGCGGCTGGGGTGGAAGCCCTGGGCGTAGCGCGGGGTCACCGCGGTGTCGTCCACGACCACGCCGGCGGCCTTGGCGCTCGCCCGGCCCGCGGCGGCGCCCACGTCGTCGACCGACGCGGCGGCCAGCTTGGCCATCGTCGCGATGTCGTCGAGGAGCGCGGCCAGGCCGCCGCTCATGCCTGTCCGCCCGGGTGTCGGCGCTGCGTCGTCGTCACCGGCCCAGCCTAGTGGGCGGGCGGTGTGCCGAGCGTCTCACCCGATCTGGTTGAGGACGTCAACCATCTGGGTTTATGGTTGACCAAGTCAACCAGATTCTCCGTGACCTGAAGAAGGCTCCGTGACCGCGACGCACCCCCCGACGACCACCCCGGACGCATCGGCGCCCGCCCAGATGACCCACCGCGAGATCCTCGAGGCGATGAGCGGGCTGCTGCTCGCGATGTTCGTCGCGATGGTCTCCAGCACGATCGTCACCAACGCCCTGCCGCGGATCGTGGTCGACCTCGAGGGCAGCCAGACCGGCTACACCTGGGTCGTCGTCGCCACCCTGCTCACCATGACCGCGACCACGCCGGTCTGGGGCAAGCTGTCGGACCAGTTCAGCAAGAAGGTGCTGGTGCAGACCGCGCTCGTCATCTACACCGCCGGCTCGCTGGTCGCGGCGTTCGCGCCCTCGATGGGCGTGCTCATCGGCGCCCGTGCCTTCCAGGGCCTCGGGGTCGGCGGCCTGACCGCTCTCGTCCAGGTGGTCATCGCGAGCATGGTCAGCCCTCGCGAGCGCGGCCGCTACAGCGGCTACATCGGCGCGGTCTTCGCCCTCGCCACGGTCAGCGGCCCGCTCATCGGCGGCCTCATCGTCGACAGCCCGCTCGGCTGGCGCGGCTGCTTCTTCGCACCCCTCCCGATCGCCGCGCTCGCCTTCGTCGTGCTGCAGCGCACGCTGCACCTGCCCGTCATCAAGCGCGACGTCTCCGTCGACTACGCCGGCGCGAGCCTCATCGTCGGCGGCGTCAGCATCCTGCTCGTCTGGGTCTCCCTCGCCGGCCAGGACTTCGACTGGATCTCGACCACCAGCGCCCTCGTCGTGGGTGCCGGGGTGCTCGTCCTCGCCGCCGCGGTGTACGTCGAGGCCAAGGTCGCCCGCGAGCCGATCATCCCGCTGCGCCTGTTCAACGACCGCACGATGGTCCTCGCCACCATCGCCTCCGCCATGGTCGGCGTCGCGATGTTCGGCGCCACCGTCTACCTCAGCCAGTACTTCCAGCTCTCCCGCGGCATGACCCCCACCCACGCGGGTCTGATGTCGATCGCGATGGTCGGCGGGCTGCTCGCCTCCAGCATCGTGATCGGCCGGATCATCAGCCGCACCGGCGTGTGGAAGCGCTACCTCGTCGCCGGGTCCTTCCTCGTCGTGGTCGGCTTCTCGCTGCTGGGGACCATCGACCACACCACGCCGCTCCCCGTCGTCGGCGCCTACATGGCGCTGGTCGGTCTCGGTCTCGGCGCGACCATGCAGAACCTGATCCTGGCCGTGCAGAACAACACCCGCGCCGCCGACCTCGGGTCGGCGAGCGCGACGGTCGCGTTCTTCCGCAGCCTCGGCGGCGCGATGGGCGTCTCGGCCCTCGGCGCGGTGCTCTCCCACCAGGTCCGCGACTCGCTCGAGAAGGGTCTGGCCGCGATGGGCGTCTCCCCGACCGGCGGCGGCGACTCGATCCCCGACCTGGCCGCGCTGCCCGCCCCGATCCGGGCGCTCTACGAGCAGTCGTTCGGCGACGCCACCGGCCACCTGTTCCTGGTGTCCGTGCCGTTCGCGGTCGCCTCGCTCCTGTGCATCCTGTTCATCCGCGAGGTGCCGCTGCGCACCACGCTCGACGTGGAGGACTCCGACGACGCCGTGGTCGACACCGCCGCCGCCGCTGACAGGACCGCCCGCGCATGAGCACCACGTCGACCCTCGCGAGCACGGACCGCCAGACGAGCGTGCGTCGGATCGAGTCGGAGGTCGGGGTGCTGATCAAGCGCGTCCGCCGGGTCATCGCCGAGCGCGCCCAGGAGGTGCACGAGTCGCTGCACCCCTCGACGTTCCTGCTGCTGACCCACCTCGCGGACCACGGCCCGCTGCGCGCCTCGGCGATCGTCGGGCACTTCGCGATGGACAAGGCGTCGGTGAGCCGGCAGGTCCAGCACCTGCTCGACCTCGGTCTCGTCGACCGGACCCCGGACCCCGAGGACGGCCGGGCGACCCTGCTCTCGGTCAGCTCCGATGCGCGGCGCCGGCTCGAGGACGTCGCGGCCCACCGCCGCCAGCTGCTCGACCAGCGCCTGGGCGACTGGGACGACGCCGAGCTGGCCGACTTCGCCGAGGTCCTCGCGCGCTACAACACCACCCTCGACCGCACGAGCTGACCCGCGGGGCGTCTCTTCCCCCGGGTGCGCGGCGCGCGAAACTCGGTCCACGAGAGCGTCCTTCGACGCCACGCGCGGGCCAGGCGAGCCTCAGGCGGGGAGGACGTCGCTCCAGGGGCCGACACCGGGGTCGGCGAGCTGGGTCTCGAAGGACTCGCCCAGCCGGTCGCCGTGGATCGGCATGAAGCCGCCCGTCGCGCCGGCCGTGGCGGGCTCGGTCGAGGTCAGCTGCCACACGACGGCCTCGACGCCGGTGTCGCCGCTCTCGTCGGAGGAGGCGCCGGGGCCCATGAGGGTCTGGGTGGCCATGAAGCACCAGTGCGCGCGCATCCGGGCGGCCTCGCGGCGGATCCGGGCGACGAAGTCCAGGAGGGTCTCGTCCTCCTCGGCGACGAACATGCGCAGGCCGTCGCGGCCGGCGAGCACGGCGGTGGAGACCAGCCAGCCGTCGGACATGGTGAAGGCGAGGCGCACGGCGTTGAGCTGGTGCTCGACGAAGCCGTCGAGGACGTCGGCTCCGGCGTAGCAGCCGGCCATGGACGCGATCGCGGTCGACCCGACCACGAAGTCCTCGGGGGTGAGCGAGTCGAAGATGCCGGTCAGCGTGTCGATGCGGTCCCCGATGAAGTCGTCGTGACGCTCGCTCATGGTGCTCTCCTCGATCGGCGGCCCTGGAGCCGTCGGGGCGCCCCTCCGGCACCCTCTCCCTGAGCAGTCAACGAGGCCCCACCGACAGAGGTCACGAACCTCAGGGCGCGTCGGCGATCCGGACCAGACCACCGAGGGTGCCGACGTACGCCGCCCCGTCCGGTCCGAGGCTGACCGGCGCGTAGTTGTTGTTGAAGCCCAGACCGGTGCCGGCGAGCCGGGACCAGACCTGCTTGCCGGTGCGGGCGTCGACCGCGGTCAGGAACCACGCCTCGGGAGCGATCGCGGCGGGCAGCGACGGGCCGGCCCAGGGCAGCTCGGCGGCGCTGGGGTGCGTGTAGGTGTAGAGCAGGCCGTTGGCCAGGCTCACCTTGCTCACCAGGGTGGGGATGCGGATCCGGTCGTTGCGCCAGGCGACGTGGCAGCCACCGTCGCGGTAGTCGACGTCGATGCGCACCGCCCCCGGTGCGGTGTCGGCCGAGCGGACCGACGCGCCGGACGGCAGGGGGCCGGAGTACCCGTGGTTGTTCTCCGCGATGAGACCGCCGGGCACGGAGATCAGGCTGTTCTCGTCGGCGCTGCGGCCCGCCGCGAACACCGGCTGCTTGCAGAGCGGCGCGCGACCCGGACCTGCCTTGCCGCGGCGGAAGACGAGGACGTTCATGCGCGGGTCGGCGTTGTCGGTGATCGCGATCGACCCGCCGCCCCGCGAGTCGGCGCGGCCGATCAGCGTCGGCGTGGTGCCGCTGCCCTGCGAGACCTGGCCCGGCTTGGTCGTCGAGCCGCGGTCGTAGCGCTTGCGCCACGTCACGTGCGGTCGCCGGTCGACCACGTCGAAGCGGTAGAGCGCGTGCGTCGAGACCACGAAGACCCCTCCGGACTCGTCCATCGCGAAGCTGTTGGCGATCGTCTCGCCCGTCGGCAGCCTCCGGCTGCGTACGACGCCGTCGCGGCCGACGAACCCGACGACGCCCGACTGCGTCACGAACCAGATCCGGCCCTGCCAGTCCGGCAGCGCCGACTGGATGCCCGAGCCCCCGGTCGCCCGGCTGACGTCGTGGTCGGCGACCAGGTCGAGGCTCGTGCCGGCGACCTTGATGACGAGGATGTGCCCGTCGAAGGTGGAGACCACGGCCCGGTCGCGGTGGTCGAGGTAGAAGTAGCCGCCCCCGCTGAAGTTGGAGAACGAGAACGACCCGGGCTCGCGGTCGGGCAGCTCGTAGGCCGCGAGCTCCGCCAGCGTGGTCGGGTCGACCAGCCGCAGGGTGGCGCCCTTCGGTGAGACGCAGACCGTGACGATCCGTCCACGGCTGTCGAAGGTCACCGAGGCGCACTCGGCGAGGTACTCCGTGCTGCTCACCTGGAGGTCGCGGCCCAGCGGACCCGGCACGTCGTAGGCGTCGGTCTGGTAGGCGTCGTTGTGGATGTTGCTGGCGCCGTTGCGCGCGAGGTAGGGGTGCTGCGGGATCCGCGGGACCCGCATCGGCCGCGGCGTCGCGGCGCGTCCGGTGAACGCCTCGAGCAGGGCGCCGTCGGGCGGCTGCTGGATCGGGATGGCGGGACCGGGCGCGGCAGCCGCGACCCCGGCGAGGGAGGTCACCACCAGCCCTGCGGCCAGCGCGACGAGCGCGCGGGCGCGCAGGGTCCGGCGGTGGTGGGTCGCGGAGGTCATGGCAGGTCAACGACCTCCTCGACCCTCGGGTTATGCGCGGGACCGTCCGGTGATGCGTCTGACGGTCAGGCCCAGCGCGACCGCCAGCAGGCCCAGGTAGCCGGCGTTCTCCCACCAGCCTCCCGTCGGGCCGACGTCGTCGGGATGGACCAGCACTCCCGTCGCCAGCTGCAGCACGAGGAACACCGCGACCGCCACCTGGGCGCCACGACGTCGGCTGAGGGCGAGGCCGAAGAACGCGAACGACACGGAGTAGAAGGCGTACGTCGCCACGTCGTTGGCGCCGAAGCCGGCGGAGGCGGTGCCGTCGAGGACGGCCATGGCCGTGGAGACGACGGACAGCAGGTAGGCCGCCAGCATGACGCCGGCGTTGAGGTGGACGGGCTGGTTCGGAAGGGTCGAAGGGGTCGGCTGGTTCCTCGGGACCAGCTGGGTCGAAGGGACGGGCTGGGCGGCGGTGTGGCGGCTCCGGGCCGCGGTGATCGTTGTCATGGCAGGACGGTGCCGGTCGGCGCTTGGGCATCGCTTTCGATCCGCTTGAGTGCGGCTGGTCCGCTCAGAAGCGCGAGAGCACGGCGTCCTGCGCGATGCCGTAGCCGACGTCCCGGACCTCGCAGACCTCGGGGTTGAGGGCACGGGCAGTGAGACGCAGGATGCGGACGCCGGTGAGGTCGTCGACCTCGAGCCGGATGCGCGAGGAGTGGGTCAGGGTCACCGCGGCGTGCGGCTCGCCGTCGCCGAGCAGCCGGACCCGCACGCGGAGCGCCCGCGGCGTCTCCGGGTCGAGCAGCAGGGTGGTGCGCAGGGCGCCGTACTCCCCCGCCAGGGCGAAGCGTGCGGAGGCGGGCCGGCCCTCGCACCCGACCCAGAACGACGTCGAGTGGGCCGACTGCGCGCCGTCGACCTCGACCGAGCGGCGCGTGCCGCTCCCACCGGCCGCGACGCGGCCGGCGAGCCGTTGGTAGAGCCAGGCCTCGGTCTCGTCGAGGCGGTCGCCCTCGGGAGTGGGGGTCGGGGAGTCGGGGTCGACCTGCTGGTCGACCGGCCGCGGCGACGCGTCCTCGGCGTCGCTGCAGCCGCCGAGGACCCCGAGAGCCAGGACTGCGCAGACGGCCGTGCGGGTGACGGCGGACCGGCAGTCGCGGGGATAACCTGCCATGAGTCGCCCCTCCTGCTCACCGCTCACGATAGGTCTGCCATGACCACCACCGCGACCGCTCCCGCAGACCCGGGCACGCGGCGATGGAGCCTCACCCGTGCCGTCGCGAGCATGCTGCTGGTCGGCTGGGTGGTGGCGCTCGTGCCGTTGTCGACCGGCTTCGAGCGCGAGGTGTCCTACGACCGCCTGCAGCGCGACCTCCGCTCGGGCGAGGTCGAGGCGGTGACCCTGGGCGGCGACCTCCTCGGACGTGAGGAGTACGGCTACTCCGAGATCGTGCTGAGCTGGAGCCGCGGCTGGTGGAGCTACCGCACGCGCGTCGAACAGGTCCGTGGAGGCGCCGACGTCCAGGTCCCCGACGGACCCGCGACGATCACCGGCAGCGTTGCCACGGCACTGCACGAGATCGACCCGGAGGTCGTGGTCTCCCGTGGCGGGAGTCCCGCGCGGTCCACCTTCACCGTGATGGACCAGGAGGTCCCGGGAGTGCTGGGGGTGGCCCTGTTCGGGCTGCTGCTCGTCACGCTCGGCCTGCTGATCGGCGGTCCGCAGCCCCGGCGAGCGACACGGTGGGCGTGGTTCTGGTTGCTCGTCCCGCCCTTCGGGTGCCTCGCGTTCCTGCTCCTCGGCGGTGCCGTCACCGGACGCGAGCACCGTCCCGGCGAGCAGCGGCTCCAGGGTGGCTTGGCGTTCGTGCTGGTCGTAGTGCTGAGCGCCCTGGTCAAGAACGCGATGCGCTGATCCGGACCGGGACCGCTCAGAAGGGTCGGATCGAGTCGACCCTCCAGGCCTTCCCGGACTCCACCAGCCCGACGAGCACGCGGTTCTGCGAGACCCGCACCGGCGCCTCCTGGTCCTCGAGCGTGCTGCTCGAGACGAGCACCTGGTCGACGTAGACCAGGACCGTCGCCTCCTTGTCGCTCGCGCGCACGATGCCGGCTGCGCGCACGGTGGCGCGGGTGACGGCCTTCTTGGTGCGGGCGAGCTTGGCGGCCGAGCCCTCGAACGTGCGGCTGAACTCCTGCGCGAACGAGTCGGTCATCAGGGCGGTCGCCTTCGCGAGCCCCTTGTCGAGGGTGCGGTAGTCGTAGCCGAGCGCGAGCGGGAGCGCCTCGACCGCGACCTGCGTCGCGCCGTCGAGGTCGGCGTCGACCGTGCCCGGGCGGTAGCCCTGGGCGGAGTCGCCCGAGCGCGGCGAGCGCGCGTCCACCTCGGGCGTGGTCTGGCGGATCACGACGAAGGTGATCGCGGCGAGCAGCGCGAGGAGCGAGAGCACGAGCAGGACGGGACGGGGCACGGCACGCATCAGCCCACCCGCTCGAGCCGGGAGACGAGCCAGCGGTCGCCGTTCCTGTCGAGGACGACGCGGGTGCGGTAGCGGCTGTCCTGCGCGGGAGCCCCGGAGCTCTCGGTGTGCACGTCGACGGAGACCAGCACCCAGGCGGAGTCCTCACCGAGGTACTCCACCGCGGCGCCGTCGTCCGCCACGCGCGCGGTGAGGACGAGCTTCTTCTGCTCGACCGCCGCGCGGAGGTCGGCGGACTGCTTCTCGTACTGCGCCTCGAACTCACCCGTCGCGCGGGACAGCACCTTGTCCATGTCCGCCTTCAACGTGCGGTGGTCGAGGGAGAAGAAGTCGCGGGCGACGTCCTCGGCGACGTCGACCGGAGCGCGGTCGAGGTCGGCCGCCTGCCGGTCGCGCCAGGCCCCGACCGAGGCCACGGCGAAGCCGACCAGGCACGCGAGAGCGACGACGGCGACCACCCAGGTCACCAGCGCCGCACGCGAGGACGTGCGGGCGGGGGTGGGCTCGCTCACTCGCCCTCCAGCGGGCTGGTCAGCAGCCACGCGAGCCCCGAGGGGCCGGAGGGCGGCTGGGCGCCCCGCTCGCCGAGCAGCAGCACCCCGGTCTCGCCGTCGGTGACGAGGCCGGTCGACGGGTCGTACATCGCCATGGCGCCGGCCGGCGCGCGGCCGGCTGCAGCCCCTCCCTCGGCAGAGCCCGACCCCTTCCGCGCGTACGCCGGAGTGGTGACGTTCTGCGAGCCGCGCACGTTGGGCGAGGTCGGGTCGGTCGGCGGGGCCGAGCAGTGCGCCTTGAGGTTGGGCTCGCTGTGACGCGGCTGGCGGCGGCCGGAGCCGTCGGTCTGCTCGCCGTCGGGGCGGTAGCGCGTCGTGCCCTCATAGCCCCTGGTGCACGAGTGATAGGGACTGCTGCCCATCTTGTCGAGCTGCTGGGCCAGGTGCAGGGTGTAGATCGGCTTGCCTTCCTTGTCGTAGTGACAAGTTTCCTTCACCGGTTCGCCGGTCTTGGGATCGTAGTCGTCGCAGTAGCGCGCCGTGTTGACCTGGTTCTCCAGCACCCAGGGGAAGACGACCAGCGTCTTGCGGATCTCGGGGATCCGGTCCGCGGCCACGTTGGTGACGGCGAGGAGGTTGCCGAGCAGGGCGGGCAGCATCGGCTGGTTGTCGGCGAGCAGGTTGGTCACCTGCGTCGAGGCGCGCAGGCCGGTGTCGTAGAGGCTGATCGCGGTCGGGTCCAGCTCACGGAAGCGCTCGGTGAGGCCGGCGACCTCACGGGCGTAGGTCCGGGTCTCGCCGCCGAGGACGACCTGGGTGTCGAGGACGGTGCGCGCGTCGCGGATCAGCGCGGTCGTGGTCTCGACGTTGTCCAACGCGTCCTGGGACAGCTCCTGGGAGCCGTCGACCAGGCGCCCGATGCTCGGTGCGATCCCGTCGAGGGCGGCCTCGCTCTCGCGGAGGACGACCTCGAGGTCCTTCTTGGGGATCGAGCGGGCGAGCGCGTCGAGGTCGCCGAGCACCTTCTCCAGCCGGATCGGCGAGGACGTGCGCGACAGCGGGATCACGTCGCCGTCCTCGAGGTCGGGCCCGTCCGACGACTTCGGCGTGAGCAGGACGTAGCCCTCGCCGATGGCCGACTTGGCCGCCACCGTGCCGCGGACGTCCTGCGGGACCCGGGCGTCGTGGTCGAGGGCGAGCACGACGGTGGTGCCGAGGCCCGGACCGGGCCGGAGCTCCTGGACCCGGCCCACCCGGGTGCCGAGCAGCTCGACGTCGGCCCGCGGGTAGAGCCCGCCGGCCGAGGCGACCTCCATCCGCACCTGGTAGGGCCGGTTGATCACCTCGCCGACGCCGAGGAAGCGCGTGGCGCCGTACCAGACGACGAGGAGGGTGATCAGGCCGAAGACCAGCAGCTGCACCTTGACGCGACGGGAGATCACGAGCCACCTCCGGTGAGGAGGTCGGCCAGCGTCTCCGGCGGCACCGTGGTCATGCGCGCACGGACCTGGCGGCCGAGCGGCAGGAAGCCGAGATCGGGGTCCTCGCCGTCGAGCGAGCCGGTGGAGCCGGGCGTGCGCACCCCGCCACCCAGCAGGCCGGGCAGGTCGGGCAGGTCCGGCAGGTCCGGCAGGTCCGGCAGGTCCGGCAGGTCGGCACCGGACTTCGCCCCGGGCGGGCCCTCCTCCTGCTTCTCGGCCAGCAGGGTGTTGAGCGAGTCGATGTCCATGCTGATCGTCGCGATCATGCCGGCGTAGTCGCCCCGGGCGACGTACTTGAAGTAGCTCGGGAACGGATAGGTGCCGATCGCCTCGACCGCGCGGGCGAGGTGCTGCTTGCTGCGCGCGAGCTGGGCGAGGATCGGGCCGAGGTTGCGCAGGTCCTCGACCGTCGCCTCCTTGGAGTCGCGGATCAGGGGCACCGCGACGGCCGACAGGTCGCCGAGGCCCTCGAGCGTCCTGACCAGGCGCGGACGCTGGCGGTCCAGGACCGCGAGGCCCTGCGGCACCGACTCGAGCGCCGACCCGATCGCCTCGCGCTGGTCGCGCAGCTGCCCGCTGAGCCGCTCGATCGCGGTGAGGGCGGCGACGATGTCGTCGCGGTGGCGGTCGAGGGTGCCGACCAGGGTGCCGATCTCGCGCGTGGTGCCGCCGAGGTCGGACTGCTTCAGCGCGGTCGTGAGCTCGCGGCTGATCGTCTCGATGTTGGCCAGCCCGCCGCCGTTGAGCACCTGGGACAGCGCGCCGAGCACGATCTCCGCGTCGGGCACGACGTGGGTGTCGGCCTCGTCGAGCACCGTGCCGTGGGCGAGCGTGCCGCGCGCCTTCTGGCCTGCGGGCGGGTCGAGCGCGACGAACCGCTCGCCGAGGAGGCTGGTCTCGCGCAGCGTGGCGACCGCGTTGCCCGCGAGGTGCACGTCCTTCTCGATGCGGCAGACCACCGTGGCCCGCAGGTCCTTGCGCAGCTCGACCGACTCGACGCTGCCGACGACGACGTCACCCGCGCGACAGGTCTCCTTGGGCACGAGGTTGGTGACGTCGTCGAAGACCGCGGTCACGGTGTAGCCGTCCTTGCCCTTGCCTCCGGGCAGCGGGAGGCTCGAGGCGCCGCGGTACTCGCACCCCGAGGTCGCGGCCGCGCCGAGGAGGAGCGCCGCGGTGACCAGCGCGCGCGCCCTCATCGTGCGGCCTCCTTGCGGGCCTCGCGCAGCTCGCGCGCGCTGGGCGCCGACGGGGCGCCGTGCTGTGACGATCCCTGGGGGCCGCCCTCCTGGCGGTAGGCCTGGAGGATCACCGCCCCGAGGTTGCCGCCGGCGGCCTCGAGCGCGTCGCAGAACGGTGCCAGACGGGCTGCCTGCGCGGGTGCCAGGGAGGCGCAGAAGGCGCTCATCGCATAGCTGAGCTGGGTGTCCATGTCCTGCGCGCCGACGGCGTGCAGGTTCTGCGACCCGGTGCGGCCCTCGATCGAGGAGGCGCCCGGGTTGCTCGGGTCCCAGTTGCGCGCGACGTAGGTCTTGAACAGGTTGGTCAGGCCGACCGGGCCGAGCTCGGTGACCTCCTCCAGCTCCCGGGTGTGGCGCCGCAGGGCCGCGCTGACCGAGGTCAGGCCGGAGATGTTCTGCTTGAGCTCGGAGCGGTTCTCCTTGGCGAACACCGCCACATCGGCAAGCGACTCGTCGAGCGCCTCGACGGCCTGGGTCAGCTCGTCGCCCTGTCCGTTGAGCTCGGTGCTCACCGCGACCAGGCTCACCACGAGCCGGCGGATCGTGGAGTCCGAGGCGGCCAGCGTGCGGTTGAAGCGCGCCAGGTTGGTGGTCGTGCCGTTGATGTCGTCGCTGCTGCCGGCGAGCGTCGCGATCGCGTCGGCGAAGCTGCGGATCGTGGAGTTGAAGAGCTTGCCGCGACCGCGCATGTTGTCGGCCGAGGCGCTGATCAGGTTGGCCAGCGCGCCGTCCTTGCCGGCCCCGCGCGGACCGAGACCGACCGCGGTCTTGTCGAGCGCGCGATAGGTGTCCTCGAGCTCGAGCGGCACCCCGGCCCGCTCGACGCCCAGCTTCGCGCTGTCCTGCAGCACCTCGCCTCCTGTGTAGGCGGGGGCGAGCTGGACGAAGCGGTCGCCGACCACCGACGGCGGCACGATCACCGCGTGCACGTCGGCCGGCAGCTTGACGTCGGGGTCGTAGGACAGCTGCACCTCGACCTGGGTGCCCTTGACCTCGATCGAGTCGACCGTGCCGACGCGGACGCCGAGCACCTTGACCTGAGCACCCTCGTAGAGGCTCGTGGTGCTCGGGAACATCACGGTCAGGCGGCGGGCGTCCTCGCGGAACGCGGCGCGCGCACCGACCATCATCGCGAGCACGAGCATCGCGACGACGCTGGTGACGAGGATCTTCCTCACTGGTCACCTCCCTGCGTGCCGGTTGCCGGTCCGAGCGGGAGGCAGGGACGCGAGCTGCCGTTGACCTGCTGGTTGAGCGCGCTGAGCACGGGGTCGAGCAGTCCGCCGGTCGGGTCGGTCGAGTCGCCGGTGCTGCACAGCGCCAGGCTCTTGGGCAGCTTGAGGCTGGAGTCGAACCACTCGCCGCTGCCGCCGACGTTGGTGAACTCGCGGGCGTACGGCGCGAGGTAGGTCAGCGAGCGCTCGATGTTCTGCTCGTTCCGGCGCAGCACGTCGAGCACGGTGTCCAGGTTCCTCAGGGCAGGTGCGAGGGCGGCGCGGTTGTCGCCGACCAGGCCCTCGAGCTGCACGGCGAGGTCGCGCGTGCCGGCGATGACCTGGCGGATCGTCTCCTTGCGGCGCTCGAGCACCGAGAGGACCTCGTCGGAGGCGGTGAGCAGCTCGCCGAGCTCCTTGTCGCGGGCGGCCACGACGCCGGTGACGCTCTCGGCCTTGTCGAACAGCTGCGAGATCTGCTGGTCGCGCTTGGTGATGCTCGTCGACAGCCGTGACAGGCCGGTGAGCGCGCCCTCCATGTCGGGGGCGGTGCGCCGCAGCGTGGTGGCGAGGGTGTCGAAGGCGGCGGCCACCTGCGCGGTGTCGGTCCTGGCGGTCTCGTCGGCGAGGCGGTTGAAGGCCGGGACGATGTTGACCGGGGTGGACGTGCGGTCCACCGGGATGAGCGAGCCCTCCTCCAGGGACCCCTGGCCGGCCGGCGTGACGCTGAGGAAGTGCTGACCCAGCAGGGTCTTCACCTCGATGCCGGCCTCGGTGCGGTTGCCGAGACGGACGTCGGTGACGGTGAAGTCGACGACCACCTTGTCGCCATCGAGACGCAGCTCGCGCACGGTGCCGACCTTGACGCCGGCCACGCGCACCTCCTCCCCGGCGACGAGCCCTGCGGCGTCGGTGAACTCGGCGCGGTAGGACGTCGAGTGGTCGACGAACGGCAGCCGCTGCCAGCTGCCCGCGACCAGGATCAGCAGGGTGATCAGCACCAGGCCGACCACCGCGATCACCGCGGGGTCGCGCTCGGTCCAGGCGACGCGGCCCGCTCTCGGCTGACTCATCGCGCCGTCCCCCTGATGTCCTCGGGGGTGACGTCGGCCTCGGCGCAGACCGAGTCGGCCTCGTTGGACGCGACCGCGGGGGTGCCGAGGTAGAGCACACCGCCCAGCACCTTGAGGCGCACCTCGGCGCCGCAGACGTAGAAGTTGAACCAGGAGCCGTAGGAGCCGGTGCGCGCCATCAGCTGGAGCTTCCTGGGCACCTCCTTCAGCGACGCCTCGAGCACGGCCCGGTCGATGTTCAGCTGCTTGGCGACCTTGCCGAGGTTGGCGATGGTGCTCTTCAGGCCGGGGCGCACGTCACGGAGCATGCCGCTGGTCGCACCGAGCAGTCGCGCCAGGCGCGGGAGCTCGATCGAGACCGTCTCCCGCTGCGAGGACAGCCCCACCATGAGGTTGCGGAACTGCACGATCAGGGCGGTGAGCTCCTGGTCCCGCGAGTCGACCGTGGTCAGCACGTCGTTGAGGTTGCGCACGACGTTGCCGATCACGACGTCCTTGTCGGCCAGCGTGTTGGTCAGCGACGCCGTGTGCCGGAGCAGCTGCGAGATGCTGCCCGCCTCGCCCTGGAACGCCTTCACCAGCTGGAAGGACAGCTGGTTGGTCTGGTCGGCGTCGAGCGCGCGGAGCAGCGGCTGGAAGCCGTTGAACAGCTGGGTCAGGTTGAGCGCGGGCGTCGTGTGCCCCACGTCGTACGTCGCCCCGGCGCGCATCGGCGTGCCACCGGCCTCCTGCTCGATCGCGAGGTAGCGCTGACCGACGATGTTCTCGAAGCGCAGCTCGAGCTGCGCGTCCTTGGACATCGGCACGTCGTCGCGGACCTCGAACTCGACCAGCGCCTGCTGCCGGCCGTCGTCGCCGGAGACCAGGCGCACGTCGCGGATGCTGCCGACCTCCACGCCGGACACCCGGACCCGGTCGCCGTGCAGCACGCCGGTCGCGTCGGTGAAGCGGCCGTAGTAGGTGCGTGACGGCGAGAACGAGATGTTGCCGATCAGGGTCGCGAGCAGGCCGATGAGGACCACGGTGACGGCGGCGAAGACGGCCATCTTCCAGGCGGAGCTGGGGATCGCTGTGCGGTGTCCGCTCATGGCAGCCGCACCTCCCCGTCGGCGAGCAGCGGCATCACCAGCAGGCTCGCGTAGGGAGGCAGGTCCTTGGCGGCGACGCCGAGCTGCTCCGCGGCGATCGCGCGGGCGAGGGCCTCACGGGCGCTGCGCACGGCGGTGGCGTCCGCACGGCTGCCGGTGCCGGCGCGCGCACCCGAGCCGTCACCCGAGCCGTCACCCGAGCCGTCGCCCTGGCCGTCCTCGGGGTCGGTCGCCGGGTCGTCGTCGGCCTGGTAGACCTGGCCGTAGGAGTCCTGGCTGTAGGGCAGCGGCGACTTCGGCAGGTCCCACACCCGCTGCGGCAGCCGCGGGCAGTGCGGCTTCCAGCTCGGCACGCCCTCGGGGAGGTTCCTGTCGTTGGCCTCGGCGGTGGGGTTGGACGGCAGGTCCTTCGGATAGTCGTAGCCCGGACGGTCCACGACCATGTCGACGCTGAGCCCGATGAAGGGACCGCGCACGCCGGCGGCGAGGTTGGCCAGCCGGTTGCCGTAGTCGAGGGTGTCGAGGATGCAGGGGATCTCGCGGGCATAGGTGCGCAGCACGCGGAGCACCGGACGCGAGCGGCCCGACAGCGCGACGAGCCTGTCGCGGTTGGTGCGCAGCACCTCCTCGGTCACCCGGGACGTGCCGGTCGCGGCGTCGAGGAGCGCGGCGAGGTCCTGCTCGTGCGGGACGAGGTTCTCCCGCGCGATCGCGGCCGCGTCGCTGAAGGTCGAGACCAGGTCGGGCGCCGCGTCGGCATAGACGTCGGCGGTCGTGGCGAGCGCGCGGAAGTCGTGCACCAGGTCGTCGTACGCCGGCGACAGCTGGCGCAGCAGGGTCTGCGTGGTGCGCAGGCTGCGCGCGATGTCCTCGCCGCGGCCGTCGAGCGCGTCGGCGAGCGACGACAGGACCGCCGAGAGGCGTGCGGGCTGGAGGGTCTGGAGCACCGGGACCAGCCGGTCGAAGATCTCGCCGAGCTCGACCGAGGTCTGCGACTGCAAGATCTCGTCGCCGTCGGCGAGGTGGTCGTCGGTCTCCGTCGCGGCCGGGCGGCGCAGGTCGACGTACTTCTCGCCGAAGAGGGTCTTGGGCACGATCATCGCGTCGACGTCGGAGGGGATGGTGCCGACCAGGTCGCGGTCGATCGCGAGCCTGACCGTCGAGCTCGTGCCGTTGCTCTCGATGCCGCGGACCTCGCCGACCCGCAGTCCCTGGAACTTCACGTCGGACTGCTTGTTGAGGCCGAGCCCGGCCTGCGTCGTGCTCAGCGACAGGCTCGCGGTGTGCTGCCACGGCAGGTCCTTGTTGTACGCCGCGACGCTGGTCGCCATGAGCAGGCCCACGACCACGACGTAGGACAGCCCCATCAGCGCGCGGCGGTGCCGCTGCAGCGGGGTCGTCGGTCGGATCGCTCGGGACACGGCGCGCTACCCCGCGATCCGGACGGTGGTGGTCGAGCCCCAGAGCGCGAGGCTGAGGAAGAAGTCGGAGACGACGATGAGGACCGTCGCCATGCGCACCGCACGGCCGACCGCGACGCCCACGCCGGCCGGGCCGCCGGAGGCGGTGTAGCCGTAGAAGCAGCACACCAGCGTGAGGATCACGGAGAAGACGAGGACCTTGCCGAAGGCGTAGAGGATGTCGATCGGCGGCAGGAACAGCGTGAAGTAGTGGTCGTAGGTGCCGCTGGTGAGGCCGTAGTAGTGGATCGAGACGGCCTCGGTGGCGGCGTAGGTGCCGATCAGGCCGACCAGGAACAGCGGGATGACCGCGATGAACGCCGCGACGATGCGCGTGCTGACGAGGTAGTGGATCGAGTGGATCGCCATCACCTCGACGGCGTCGATCTCCTCGCTGATCCGCATCGCGCCGAGCTGGGCGGTGAAGCCCGCACCGACGGTCGCGACCAGCGCGTTGGCGGCGACGAGCGGCGCGACCTCGCGGGTGTTGAAGTACGCCGAGAGGAAGCCGACGTAGGGCTGGATGCCGACCTGGCGCAGGCCCTGGTAGCCGACGAGGCCGACCACGGAGCCGACCGCGAGGACCTCGAAGACGATGATGCCGAGCGTGCCGGCGACGAGGACGAGCGCACCGCGACCGAGGCTGACCTCGGCGAGCAGCCGCAGCACCTCCTTGCGGTAGCGCGTGAGCGCGACCGGCGTGCCGGCGATGCTGCGGGCATAGAACGAGACCTGGTCGCCGAGCTCCGACAGGCCGGAGTACGTCGCCCGCCACGCGCGTCCCGGCGCGGCCCTCAGCCCCATGCTCGCCATGACTCAGAGGCCCTTCGGGGGCACGATCTGGAAGTAGACCGCGGTGATGAGGAGGTTGGCGACGAACAGCAGGACGAAGGAGACGACGACGGACTGGTTGACGCCGTCGCCCACGCCCTGCGGGCCGCCCTTGGCGTTGATGCCCTGGTAGGCCGCGACGATCCCGGCGATGAGGCCGAAGACGAAGGCCTTGAGCTCGCCGACCCAGAGGTCGGGCAGCTGGGCGAGCG
>CAZKZQ010000032.1:8343-22765 GCA_964557235.1 uncultured Nocardioidaceae bacterium | reverse complement strand
GCCGGTCACTCCAGGCCGAGGTCGCGCTTGAGCTTGGCGACGTGGCCGGTGGCCTTGACGTTGTACTGCGCCACCTCGAGGGTGCCGTCCTCGCCGACCACGAAGGTCGAGCGGATGACGCCCTTCACGGTCTTGCCGTACATCTGCTTCTCGCCGAACGCGCCGTAGGCCTCGAGCGTCTCCTTGGTCGGGTCGGAGAGCAGCGTGATGGTCAGGCCGTCCTTCTCGCGGAACTTCGCGAGCTTCTCCGGCTTGTCGGGGGAGATGCCGAGGACGGTGTAGCCCTTGCCCTGCAGGGAGTCCAGCGAGTCGGAGAAGTCGCAGGCCTGCTTGGTGCAGCCGGGGGTCATCGCGGCCGGGTAGAAGTAGACGATCACCTTCCGGCCGCGCAGGCCGGAGAGCGTGACCTCCTCGCCCGTGTCGCTGGTCAGCGTGAAGTCGGGGGCCGGGGCACCAGTCTCGAGGCGGGTCATGCGCGAACTCCTGCCAGGATCTGCTTGTTGCGAATCATGTGCAACAAGGTAGTTTCGTGGACGACGCCAACCTAACGGAGGCCCGCATGCACGTTCCCGACGGATTCCTCGACGCTCCCACCTCGGTGGCGACCGCCGTCGTGGCCGCGGGCGGTGTCGCCCTCGCCCTCCGCGGCGCCCGCCGCGAGCTGGACGAGCTGACCACGCCGCTGGCCGGCCTGGTCGCGGCCTTCGTCTTCGCCGCCCAGATGCTCAACTTCCCGGTCGGCGCCGGCACGAGCGGGCACCTCCTCGGTGGCGCACTCGCGGCAGCCCTGGTCGGGCCGTGGACAGGCGTGCTCTGCCTCGCCACGGTGCTCCTGGTGCAGGCCTTCCTGTTCGCCGACGGCGGCATCACCGCACTGGGCACCAACGTCACGCTCATGGGTCTGGTCGGCGTCGGCGTCGGCTGGCTGGTGCTGCGCGGGCTCCAGAAGGTGCTGCCCAAGCGCACCTCGCTCGTCGCGCCGCTGAGCGCCGTCGCGGCGTTCGTGTCGGTGCCGGTCGCCGCCCTGGTCTTCACCGGCCTGTACGCCGTCGGCGGCGCCGCCCCCGTGCCCCTCGACGCCCTGGTGGCGACCATGCTCGGCTGGCACGTCCTCATCGGGATCGGCGAGGCGCTGATCACCGGGTTCGTCGTCGCCAGCGTGATCGCCGTGCGTCCGGACCTCGTCTATGCCGCCCGGCCGACGCTGGCCGCGCGCGAGCTCGAGCTGCGCCCCGGCCTCGGGGTCGTGCGCGAGGAGGCCGCATGAAGCGCCTGCCCGTCCGCGTCGTCGCCGGCGCCGTCCTCCTCGTCGCCCTGCTCCTCGGCGGGGTCGCGAGCTACTACGCCTCCAGTGCGCCGGACGGTCTCAGCCGCGTCGCGGCCGACCAGGGCATCGACCGGCACGAGGGGACCCACGCCTCCGAGGACTCGCCCCTCGCGGGCTACGAGGCCGACGGGGTCGGCGACGCCCGCCTGTCCAAGGGCATGGCCGGCGTGATCGGCGTCGGCGTCGTGCTCCTGCTCGGCAGCGGGCTGTCGTTCGCGCTGCGCAGGCGCCCCACGGCCGGGGCAGGATCCGAGCGCCCGGCCGAGCCGGCGCCCGCGGAACGCGCCTGAGGTGGGCGCCGGCCACGGCCACCGGGTCCACTACCACGGTCACTCGCTGCTCCACCGGGCCCGGCCCGAGCACAAGGTGCTGGGCGTCGTCGTGCTCATGCTCGTCGTGGTCGCGACGCCGCACGGCTGGTGGCCGGCCTTCGCGGCGTACGCCGTCCTGCTCCTGACCGGCGTCGTGGTCTCGCGCGTGCCGGTGGGCTACCTCGCGCCGCGGCTGGTGGTCGAGCTGCCGTTCCTCGTCTTCGCGATCATCCTGCCGTTCGTCGCCACGGGGGAGCAGGTCGAGGTCCTCGGCGTCGGCGTGAGCCGGCCGGGTCTCGTCGCGGCCGGCACGCTGGTCGTCAAGGGCACCCTCGGCGTCCTGGCCGCCCTCCTGCTGGCCGCCACGACCGAGCCCCGCGACATCCTGCGCGGCCTCGAGCGCCTGCGGGTGCCGACGCCGATCGTGCAGATCATGGGCTTCATGATCCGCTACCTCGACGTGGTGACCGCCGACATGGCGCGCATGCGCATGGCGCTGACGGCCCGTGGCTTCGAGGCCCGCAACCCGCGCCACTGGCCGGTGCTCGCCCGGTCGGCGGGCGCGCTGTTCATCCGCTCCTACGAGCGCGGCGAGCGCGTCCACCTCGCCATGCTGTCGAGGGGACACCAGCCGGGAGGCACTGCATGAGCACCCCCGTCCTCGACGTCCGCGGTCTCGCCCACGCCTATCCCGACGGTCACCAGGCGCTCTTCGGCGTCGACCTCCACGTCCACGAGGGCGAGCGGGTCGCGCTGCTCGGGCCCAACGGCGCGGGCAAGACGACGCTCGTGCTGCACCTCAACGGCATCCTCACCGCCGGGGCCGGCACCGTCGCGGTCTCGGGGATGCCCGTGACCAAGCCCAACCTCGCCGAGGTACGCCGCCGCGTCGGGATCGTCTTCCAGGACCCCGACGACCAGCTCTTCATGCCCACGGTCCGCGACGACGTGGAGTTCGGCCCGCGCAACCTCGGCCTCCGCGGTGCGGCCCTCGACGCCGCGGTCGAGCGCGCGCTGACCCTCGTCGGCATGGAGGAGTACGCCGACCGGCCGCCTCACCACCTGTCGTTCGGCCAGCGTCGTCGCGTCGCGGTGGCGACCGTGCTGGCCATGGAGCCCGAGATCCTCGTGCTCGACGAGCCCAGCTCCAACCTCGACCCGGCCTCGCGCCGCGAGCTGGCCGACATCCTGCGCTCGCTCGACGTCACGGTCCTCATGGTCACCCACGACCTGCCCTACGCCCTCGAGCTGTGCCCCCGCTCGGTGGTGCTCTCCGGCGGGGTGGTCGTGGCCGACGGCGCCACGCCCGACGTGCTCGGCGACGCCGACCTGATGGCGGCCCACCGGCTCGAGCTGCCCTTCGGCTTCGACCCGCGCCACGTCGCCGACCCGGCCGCTCCCAGGGGCGCGCGGCTCGCGCGGTAGCCTCGTGCCGTCGTACGCCCCCTCGACGGCGAGCACGCCGCCCGCCGCCCTAGGAGAGACCCCGTGACCCAGCCCCACGCCATCGAGCAGGACATGGAGCAGACCCGTGCCCGGCTGGCCGCGACGATCGACCAGCTGGTCGACCGCACCAGCCCCAAGAAGGTGGTCAAGCGCGAGGTGACCGCGATCAAGCGCACCTTCGTCGACGAGCAGGGCAACCCGCGCACCGAGAACATCCTCAAGGTCGTCGGCGGCGTCGCCGGCTTCGTGGCGGTGCTCGTGGTGATCCGGAAGGTCACGCACTGAAGATCCCGATCCGCATGCTCCACGACCGCGTCCTTGTCCAGCTGGACAAGGACGCGGGGGAGCGGCGCTCCTCGGGCGGGATCGTCATCCCCGCCACGGCCGCCGTCGGCAACCGCCGTCTCGCCTGGGCGCTCGTCGTCGCGGTCGGCCCGCACGCGCGCGCGGTCGAGGTCGGGGACCGGGTGCTCTTCGACCCCGACGAGAAGGCCGAGGTCGACGTCAACGGCGAGGGCTACATCCTCATGCGCGAGCGCGACGTCCACGCGGTCGCCGCGACCCGCGTGGACGACACGGAGACCGGTCTCTACCTCTGACTCAGCGGTCCAGCGCGTAGGTCCGGTGGGACATCCCCGGCAGCGGGTCACGGTTGATCGTCGCCAGCTCCTCGAGGTCGCTGCGCGTCGGGCGCCAGCCGGCCGCGGCGACGTTGCGCGTCACCTGGTCGGGCCGTGAGACCCCGGCGATCACGCTGCCCACACCCGCCTGTGCGAGCAGGCCGCTGACGGCGAGCGTCAACAGGTCGATGGCGCGGGAGTCGGCGAAGTTCCTCAGTGCGTCGATGCGGTCGAAGTCGGCGCCCTGGAGACGTCGGCGCTGGCTGTCGGCTGAGAGCCGGCTGCCCTGAGGCGCCTCCTCGCCGCGCTTGTACTTGCCGGTGAGCAGGCCGTAGGCGAGGGGGAAGTAGGGCAGCACGCTCAGCCCGAGCGCGCGGCAGGCCGGCAGCAGCTCGTCCTCCGCGACGCGGTTGTAGAGGGAGTACTCGTTCTGCGCCGTGATGAACCCCGGCACCCCGAGCGCGCGGGAGAGGTGGTGGGCGTCGGCGACCTGCCAGGCCGCGAAGTTGCTGCAGCCGACGTAGCGGACCTTGCCCTCGACGACCAGCTCGCCGAGCGCGCTGAGCGTCTCCTCCAGCGGGGTCACCAGGTCGGGCTGGTGGAGCTGGTAGAGATCGATGTGGTCGGTCTGGAGCCGTCGCAGGGAGGCCTCGACCGCCCGGCGGATGTAGCGCCGCGACGCGCGGGCCCCGTGGTCGGGTCCGTTGGCGCCCTCCATGTCCATGCCGAACTTGGTCGCCACGACGACGTCCTGGCGGCGGCCCTGCAGCGCGCGGCCGAGCATCTCCTCGCTGAGGCCGCGGCCGTAGGTGTCGGCGGTGTCGAAGAAGTTCACGCCCTGCTCCAGGGCCGCGTCCACGACGTCGTCGACGGTGTCCTGGTCGATGCGGGTCCCGAACGCGTTGCAGCCGATGCCGACCATCGACACGACGAGGCCGGACTCGCCGAGGGGCTGGTAGTCGACCATCAGGGCCTCACTTGACCAGCACGCGGGCGAGGAGGGTGTCGGACTCGTGCTCCTCGACGTCGACCTGGCCGGGCTGCCCCAGCTTGACCTTGAGCTCGGTCGTGCCGGGTCCGAATTCGAGCTCCTGCTCGGGCGAGGAGTGGACGTGCAGCTCGCCCGCGCGGTCGGAGGTGACGGTGACGAGCAGCGTGTCGCCGGTCCTGGCGTCGATCTTCTTGCCGACCGGGTCGACCGAGTCGCCCTCGATCGTGATGTCGAGCGTCGGCCCGACCGCCGGCGCGGGGGAGTCGGGCGTGGTGGTCGAGCCGGTCTCCGTGGGGGTCGAGGCGGGGGCCGACGGTGTGTCCGAGCCGGACGGCGTCGTGCTGGGACCGTCGTCGCCGCACCCGGCGAGCGCGGCAGGGGCGAGGACGAGCAGGGCGGCGGCTGCGGCGTGGCGCAGGGAGAGCGTCATGGGACCCATCCTGACGGACGCGCGCATGGAGGGGCGCACGAGGTGAGGTGCACGCTCGTGTCTAGACCAGTCGGGTCCCGGCGGTTGGGGGGCCCAGCATCGGGGACCTACGTCCTAACGGGCCTGACCCCACCAGACCCGACCACCCGGCCCCACCGGGTGCGCAGGAAAGGCGTCTCCGATGCTCTCAGCGGTCATCCAAAGCAAGCAGCTCGCTTCGTCCCTCCGACCGGTGGTCCCGGGCCAGCGCAAGAGCGACGCGTTCACGGCCTACGCCGCGGTCCACGAGCTCGGGCGCAGCATCCACCAGCCGGCCAAGTAGCCGGCCCCTCTCTCGTCGCCAGGCGGGCGGCGTGGTCCTCGGGGACGACGCACGTCTCGTGGGCGTCGTCCGCGCCAGTCCACTCGGGTTGGGCATGGGAGTGGCACGGACCCCACCTGCCCCGGCGCAGGTACAGACCCCCGGTCCCCACCGACCGGGGGTCTGTGGCGTCTCGGTGGGCTCTGCGCGATCTCGGCGATCCCGCTCAGCCGGCGTCCTGGCGCTCCGCGCGCTTGGTGCGGATCCCGTCGTCGGAGCAGTAGCCGTCGCCGGTGCGCTTGCGACAGACCAGCCCGACCAGTCGCCCCTCGCCGTCGACCACCGCGAGGCGCCGTGCTCCAGCGGCGAGCATGTGGTCGGGGAGGTCCTCGGCCAGGAGCCCGGACGGGACGGTGCGCCCCTCCAGCCGGCCCGCCCGCACCGCGGGCTCGTCGTCGGCCTGGCCCTCGAGGTCGTCCCGGGTCAAGGTCGCGAGCAGCAGCCCGGCGTCGTCGACCACGAGGGCGAGGTGCACGTGACCACCGCGCAGGAAGGCGCGGACGTCGCCGACGGTCGCACTCGGCGGGTGCACCGTCGGGTGGTGCACGGCCACGTCGGCCGCGGTCGGGGAGGGGGCCACGGGTCCACCGTCCCACAGCGCGTTGCGATGATGGCGTCATGTCCGCACCCTCGTCCGCGCACCGCACCGCCGTCGTCACCGGGGCCAGCAGCGGCATCGGCGCCGCCACCGCCCGACACCTCGCCGCCCAGGGCTTCCACGTCCTGTGCGCCGCCCGGCGTGCCGAGCGGGTCGAGGCCCTCGCGCAGGAGATCGGGGGGACCGCGGTCACCTGCGACGTGACCAACGCCGGCGACGTCGCCCGGCTCGCGGAGGTCGTCGGCGACCGGCTCGACGTGCTGGTCAACAACGCCGGGGGTGCCTTCGGTGCCAGCCCGGTCGCGGAGGCGGACGTGGACCAGTGGCGGGCGATGTACGAGGTCAACGTGATCGGTCTCGTGCAGGTCACCCGCGCGCTCCTGCCGGCGCTGGTGGCCAGCGGCGCGGGCGTGGTCCTCAACGTGGGGTCGACCGCCGGCCGGGTCGCCTACGAGGGCGGTGGGGGCTACACCGCGGCCAAGCACGGCACCCAGGTCGTCAGCGAGACGCTGCGCCTGGAGCTGTTCGACCAGCCGGTGCGCGTGTGCGAGATCGCGCCCGGCATGGTGCGGACCGAGGAGTTCTCCCTGGTGCGCTTCGACGGCGACCGGGAGAAGGCCGACGCGATCTATGCCGGCGTCGCCGAGCCGCTCACCGCCGACGACGTGGCCGAGGCGATCACCTGGATGGTGACCCGGCCGCCGCACGTCAACATCGACGAGCTGGTCATCCGGCCGCGGGCGCAGGCCGCGCAGCACAAGGTGCACCGCGTGCTCTGAGCACCTGCCCCGGTCCCGGCCCGGTCAGACCACGGCCTCGGCGTGCCAGGACTCGGTGACGAAGTCGAGCACCCAGCCCATCGAGGTGTAGAGCCCGTCGGCGCCGGTGGGGGAGTCGGCATCGACCTCGAGGTCGACCCGTCCCCGGCCTCGCTCGTGGGCGTCCTTGATGACGGTGTGCAGCAGGGCCTTGGCGACGCCGCGGCCACGCGCGCGGCGGTGCACGCCGACGTACTCGACGTAGCTGCCGGCCCGTCCCGAGGCGTCCGCGCCGTGCACGGACGCGACCAGCGCTCCGCCGGGCACCGTCTCCCCGTCGACGTCGATCTCGGCGATCCACCAGTGGTCCCAGCGGTGGCCCGGCTCCTCGCGTAGTCGCTGGACGAACTCGGGGAAGCTCTCGCGATAGCTGTTGAAGTGGTCGGCGAACGACTCCTCGAGCATCAGGTGCACGACCTGGAGGTCGACGGCGACCGGCATCCCGTCCTCGTGCTTGGCGACGGGGCGCACGACGACGCCCTCGCGCGGACCGGGCAGCGACTCGGCGTCCTCGACGGGTCGGGTCATGTGCAGCCAGGTGCGTCGCTTGGTGTAGCCCGCGTCGGTGAGCCAGCGCTTGAGCCGCTCGTCGGCGGCATAGGGGCTCGCGTCGAGCTGGGTGGACCCGAGCTGTCGCAGGGCGGCGATGCCGCGGGCGACGTCGGCGACCCACGGCAGCAGGGCGGCCGCGACCTGGTCGCCCTCGGGCAGAGCCGGTCGCACCGTCAGGTCGACCATGGTGCGGCCGGCGGCGCGGTCGTGGACCGAGACCCAGGCCTGGAGCTCGCCGGAGGCGTCGACGACCACGAGCTGACGCCGCGTCCACGAGCCCCAGCCGGTGACGAGCGCGGCCACGGACTCCTCGTCGACGCTGCCCGCTCCTCGCACGTGGTGCAGCGCGTCCGTCGCGAGCGCGGCCAGCGCCGGCACGTCCTCCCCGTCGGGCACACGGACGGACCATCCGTCGGGCAGGTCGAGGTCGGGGAGGGCGGGCGGTGCAGGCACGGGGTCGACGTCGCTCACCCGCCTCAGTCTGTCAGGGACCGGCTCCGGCGCCAGTCCGTCGAGCCGGGCCTGGACGTGACACAGGCCAGGACCGAGGGGTCCTGGCCTGTGAGGGGTACGCCACGTAGGACTTGAACCTACAACCCGCTGATTAAGAGTCAGCTGCTCTGCCAATTGAGCTAGTGGCGCGTGAAGCGGGTATGAGATTACCAGCGGGCTCGGGCCGAGTGAAATCGGGGTGTTCCCACCCATCCGGGGGGATCATTGCGACGAACAGGAGTCGATGGGGCGCACCGAGTGCCTTGAGGAGGAGGTGCGCAGATGGCTGAGAGAGCCGGTCTGCGAGTCGTCCGCTCTGCAGAAGGGGACGACGTCTCCGAGCTGCTCGGACGAGTGGCTCGCGGGGACTCCGCCGCCTTCGCCGGGCTGTACGACGCCCTGAGCGGACCGGTCTACGGCCTCGCCCGCCGCGTGGTCCGCGACCCCGAGCGCGCCGAGGACGTCGCGCAGGAGGTGTTCCTCGAGGTGTGGCGCAAGGCGCCGACGTACGAGCCCTCCAAGGGGACCGCCAAGACCTGGATCCTCACGATCGCCCATCGCCGCGCGGTCGACGCCGTCCGTCGCAACGAGGCCTCACGGAAGTACGAGGCCCGCACGGTCGCCGACGACGTCCCGGAGGACGGCCCTGGTGACGGGCTCCTCGTCCGCGAGGAGCAGCAGCAGGTGCGCGACTGCCTCGGCACGCTCACCGAGCTCCAGCTGGAGTCGGTGCAGCTCGCCTACTACCAGGGCTACACCTACAACGAGGTCGCCACGTTGCTGGACAAGCCCCTCCCAACGATCAAGACCCGGATGCGCGACGGACTGATCCGTCTGCGCGACTGCATGGAGGTGTCGGCATGAGCGTCGACGTCCACACTCTCTCGGGGGCCTATGCCCTCGACGCCCTGACCCCCGAGGAGGCGGCAGCCTTCGAGGCCCACCTCGAGGGGTGCGCGGCCTGCCGCGACGAGGTCTACGAGCTCCGCGAGGCCGTTGCTGCGATGGGTGCCGGCACCTGGGCAGCAGCCCCCCGCGGGCTCCGCCAGACCGTCCTCGCCGCTGCTGAGCGCACGCCCCAGCAGCGTCCCCCGGCCCGCCTCGAGGACTCGCCCGTGACCGACCTGGCGAGCCGGCGCAGGCGCTCACCGGCGCTGCTGCTGGCAGCAGCCGTCGCCGTCATCGCGGCCGCGGTCGGCGGGTTCGTCGGGATCCGCGGCCTGGGCGGGGACGAGCCCGCCAGCCTGCCGGTCGCCGTCCAGAGCGTGTTCAACGCACCGGACTCCTCGCAGGTGGCGGTCAAGACCGCCAACGGCGGCACGCTGCACGTGGCGGTGTCGGCGACGCGCAAGGAGATGGCTGTCGACGTCCGTGACCTGCCCAAGCTCGACCGCGAGCACGTCTACCAGCTGTGGGCCGTCCACGACGGGCTGATGAGCAACGCCGCCATCCTGAGCAACGACACCGCCGGTGCGGCGATGGGCATCCCGACCGAGGGCACGCAGATCGCGGTGACCGTCGAGCCGGGCGGCGGCTCCAAGAAGCCGACCACGGACCCGATCGCGACGGTCGACCCGGCCTCGATCTGAGGCCGGGGAGGGGTCACTCGTCGGTCGCGGCGCGCTCGCGCTTGCCGACGATCTCCAGCAGCGCCATCGCGGCGTTGTGGCCCGCGATGCCGCTGACCGCGCCACCGCGCACGGCGCCCGAGCCGCACGTGAGCACGTTGTCGACGTGGGTGGCGACGCCCCAGGCGTGAGCCGGCGTGTCCGGCGCCGCGCGGTTGGTCGACCACGGCCAGCTGAGGTCGCCGTGGAAGATGTGGCCGCCGGGCATCGCCAGCGACGCCTCGATGTCCTGCGGGGCAAGGGCCTCCAGGCAGGGGTTGCCGTCCTCGTCGAGCGAGATGAGGTTCTCGATCGGCTCCTCGAGGTGGACGTTGATCGTGTCGAGGATGCGCAGCACGGTCTCGTCGCGCTGGGCCTCGACGTGGCCGGAGTAGAGCCGCGCCGGGGCGTGCAGGCCGAAGAAGGTGAAGGCGTGCATGCCCTCCATCGCCAGGGTGCCCATCACCGACGGGTCGGTGAGGGAGTGGCAGTAGAGCTCGCCCGGCGGCGTCTCCGGGATGTCGCCCTCCTGCGCCTCGAGATAGGCCTGCTGGAGCTGGTCGTAGCTCTCCCCGACGTGGAAGGTGCCGTTGAACGCCAGCGGCGGGGAGACGCCCGACCGCAGCCGCGGCAGGCGGTCCAGCAGCATGTTGATCTTGATCTGCGAGCCCTCGGGCCGCGGGCCGGGGTTCTCGCCCAGCAGCAGGTGGGTCACCCAGGGGGCCACGTTGGTGAGCACGTGGTCGCACTCGACGGTGTGCGAGGCACCGCCGTGGCTGAACGCCACCTGGGCCTTGGTGCCGTCGGTGTGGATGCGTTGCGCGAACGCGCGCGTGAGCACCTCGGCGCCGCGCTTCCACGCCGACCGCTCGATCGAGGAGCTGAGCGCGCCCATGCCGCCGAGGGGGACGCGCCAGTCGCTGGTGCTGCCGTTGCCGAGGGAGTGGTAGAGGAACGTGCGGTTCTGGCGCAGGTCGGGGTCGTGCAGGTCGACGAAGTTGCCGATCACGCCCTCCGTGGCGACGATGCCGCGCACCAGGTCGTCGTCGAACATCTCCTCGATCGTGTTGCCGAGCGGCTGCTCGACGACCCAGCGCCACGCTTCCTCGCCGATGCGCTGGCGCATCTTGTTCTTGGCGACCAGCGGCTCGAGCATCGACGGCGCGAGCACGCTCGCCATCTCCGCGAGGTGGCCGTGGAAGGACTGCCACCGCTCGAACTCGCGGGTGGACCCGGTGAGCGCCTGGAACGAGTCGGCGGTCTGCTGCCCGGGGTTGCTCTCGACGAGCAGGCCGGTGTGCTGGCCGCGCCGGATCGTCGGGGCGTACGACGCGGTGCGGCGTGAGCGGAACTGCGCGTCGAGCTGGAGGTCCTTGATGATCTGGTCGGGGAACAGGCTGACCAGGTAGGAGAACCGCGACAGCTTGGCGGGGCGTCCGGGGAACAGCTCCTGGGAGACCGCCGCGCCACCGGTGCCGGCGAGCCGCTCCAGCACGAGGACGGTCAGTCCGGCCTCCGCGAGGTAGGCCGCGGACACGAGGCCGTTGTGGCCGCCACCGACCACCACGACGTCGTACCTGGGGAGCTTGAAGGGAGCGGTCATCGCGGACAACGTACCGGAGCAGCGCCCGCCGTCACGGGAGCTCTCGCGAGCCGACGCGCGGGCGTGACCAATCGGCCCGGGAGGCGTTGAAGAGCCAGACACCCACGAGAGCCCGGCGCGTGCCGCCCGGGCCGACGCCGGACACGGCGCCACGGGCGGCACCGTCGGGCATCCTTGTGCCATGGCCGACTCGGAGGCCCGCCGCCACAGGTGGGAGGACGCGACCACCTGGCCCCTGATGGGGGCCGCGGTGGCGTTCCTCGTGGCGTACGCGTGGCCGGTCCTCGATCCCTCGCTCCCGCGCGGCTGGGAGCGCACCTGCGGGCTCGTCATGCGCGTGACGTGGCTGGTCTTCCTCGTCGACTACGTCGCCCGGCTGGCCCTCGCGCACGACCGCGCCACCTTCGTGCGGCGCAACGTGCTCGACCTCGCCAGCGTGGCGCTGCCGATGCTGCGCCCGCTGCGCGTGCTGCAGCTGTTCCGCGTCGTGACGGTCCTCGACAAGGTGATCGGCCGCAGCCTCGGCAGTCGCGTCGCGACCTACACCGTCGCCGTCACGTTCGCCGCGGTCGGGCTGGGGGCGCTGTCGATCCTCGACGCCGAGCGCGACGCCCCCGGCGCGACCATCGGGTCGTTCGGCGACGCGCTCTGGTGGGCCTGCACGACGGTCACGACCGTCGGCTACGGCGACCGCTACCCGGTCACCGGCACCGGACGCGCCGTCGCCGCGGTGCTCATGCTCTGCGGCATCGCGCTGCTGGGCCTGGTGACCGCCTCGCTCGCGTCGTTCCTGGTCGAGCGGTACCAGGAGGAGGACGAGGTCGAGGAACAGGCACGCGACGACGCGCGCTTCATCGCCCTCCACGACGAGATCCGCGGGCTGCGCGAGGAGATCCGCGCCCTGCGCCACCCCGCGGTCGACGACTCAGCACACCCGCCAGGTCCCCCGCGGGGCTGAGCGAGCATCTGCCTGCGCGCGCCGGTACGACGCCGTCCGCTCGAACGGGTTCCCGCCGTAGACGTAGACGCGGGCCCACCCGAGCCACACCTGGGCCCGGTTGAGGTCGCGGCCCGTGGAGCGCTTCACGACGTAGCGCAGCAGCCGGCCGTAGCGGTCGACCCTGGCCTGGGTGGGGTCGCTGACCAGCTTCACCTTGGTGGCGCGGGGGAGCTTCTGCCTCAGCGAGCGCGAGGCCGCGTGCCCGCCGCACTCCGTGCCGCCGTACACCTCAGGGGTGTCGATCCCGACGAGGCGGACCCGTCGCTGTGCTCCCGAGTGGAGGCGCACGTCGATGGTGTCGCCGTCGACGACGCGCGTCACCCGCCCGTACTGCACCAGTCGGGCCGGGCGGCTCGGCGAGGCGCTGTCGCCGCCGGAGGGGTAGCCGCACGGGCAGGGCAGCGAGTCGCAGGCGCGACCGTCGTCGTCGGCGTCAAGCCGGTAGGGGTCGCTGGACGGGCCGCCCGCGTCGACGTACACCTTCTGGGCCTGCGCCTGGGTGGAGAAGTCCGAGCAGTCGTAGTCGACCGCGGCCGCCGGCCCTGCCCCGCCGACGGTCACCAGCAGGCCGGCGACCAGCGCGAGCACGAGATGGCGCAGGGTCACCGCTTCTCGCAGGCGATGCCGTCGTTGTCGCGGTCCAGGGTGCCGTTGTGTCGCTCGGCCGCCCAGTAGGCGTCGTTGTTGCGGTAGAAGTTCGTCACGCGCACGCCGCTGGTCTTGTCGACCGCGTTGCGTCGGCCGACGCCGTGCGGCCACTTCTTGTTGAGGTTCGTGCAGTTGTCGTGGATGCCGGTGGTGTGGGCGTCGGCCGGGCCGACGAGCACGGTGCCGGCCACGGCGAGGACGGTGGCGACGGCGAAGGTGCGCAGGGACGTGTGCAAGGAGCTCTCCCGAGACGGAGCGGACAGGTTCCGACGACGGTAGGGCCGGACCGTGCCGGGGGAGGACGATCCAGGTGGGAATGTCCGTTCGGCTCAGCGACGGCAGCCGGCCGGCCTGTCGCGACTAGTGGGCTCGCACGCGTCTGGTGGCGTAGGCCCACATCGCGATCTCGACGCGGTTGCGGGCGCCCAGCTTGGTCATCAACGACGCGACGTGGGTCTTGACGGTGCTCAGGCTGACGAAGAGCTCGGTGGCGACCTCGGCGTTGGTCCGGCCCTGCGCCACCAGCGCGAGCACCTCCTCCTCGCGCTCCGTGAGCGGCTCGACGGGTTGGACCGGCACCACCGGCGCCTGGTCGGCCAGGGTCGCCAGCAGCCGGCGGGTGACGTTGGGCGCGATCAGCGCGTCCCCGTCGGCCGCCGCATGGATGGCCTGCACGAGCAGCTCCGGGCCGGCGTCCTTGAGGAGGAAGCCGCGGGCGCCGGCGCGCAGGGCGCCGAGGACGTACTCGTCGAGGTCGAAGGTGGTGATCACGACGACCGCCATCGGGTCGGCCACGTCCGGCCCGGCCAGTCGTCGCGTCACCTCGACGCCGTCGAGCCCGGGCATCCTGATGTCGACGAGGAGGACGTCGGGGCGCAGGCGGGTCGCCAGCTCGACGGCCGAGAGTCCGTCCGCCGCCTCCCCGACGACCTCGAGGTCGGGCTGCGCGCCGAGGATCATCACCAGGCCGGCCCGGACCAGGTCCTGGTCGTCGGCCACCACGACCCGGATGCTCACGAGAGCACCTCCACCGGCAGCACTGCCTCGACCATCCAGCCACCGGCGGGCCCCGGTCCCGCGGAGAGCCGTCCGCCAAGGAGCTGGGCGCGTTCGGTCATGCCCAGCAGGCCGAACCCGGGCTCCGGGGTCGGACCCGGTCCGGGCCGTCCGTCGTCGCTGACCTGCAACCTGACCGCGTCGCCCTCCCGGCGTACGTCGATCGTGACGCGGGTCGCGCCGCGTGCGTGGCGCACGGCGTTGGTCAGCGACTCCTGCGCGAGGCGGTAGACCGCGGAGTCCACGGGGCGTGCCAGCCGGGGGAGCGAACCGTCCAGCGAGACCTCGACGGTGGGCGTGGTGCCGGCGCGCGCCAGGGCGAGCAGGTCCGCCACACCCCGCTGCGGTGACCAGTCGACGGCCTCCTCCTCACGCAGCACCCGCACCATGGCTCTCATCTCCGCCAGGGTCCGCGACGCCTCGGACTCGATCGCGGCCAGGACCTCGACGGCCCTGCCGGGCTGCAGGCCGGCGACCACGCCGCCCGCCTGCGCCTGCACCGCGATGGCCGAGACGTGGTGGGCCACGGTGTCGTGCAGGTCGCGCGCCAGGGCCACGCGCT
>CAZKZQ010000032.1:0-8243 GCA_964557235.1 uncultured Nocardioidaceae bacterium | reverse complement strand
GCCGAGACGTGGTGGGCCACGGTGTCGTGCAGGTCGCGCGCCAGGGCCACGCGCTCCTCGTTGCGGATCTCGCGCTGCTGGCGCTGCCAGAGGTCCGCGCGATAGCGGAACACCGCCGCGAGGGCGACGAGCAGCAGGAGCAGGACGCTCCCGCCGAAGAGCTCGGCCCACCCCGCGTCGGAGGCGTACATCCCCAGCGCGACGACGAGGGCCACGTACGCCGTCCCCGCGACGATCTCCCGTCCCGAGCCCCACCGCACGAGGGAGAACAGGAGGACCAGGACCGCCGTCATGGAGAGGAGACCGAGGTCCTCGGTCCGCGCAGCGAGCTGGAGGGCCGAGAGCAGGCCCGCGACGCCCCACCCGGCCAGGGCGGCCACCAGGGGGTGGCTGCGCCGGAGGAGCAGGGCGGGCACCAGCGCGAGGGCGAGGACCGTGACGAGCGGCCGCCAGGCCAGGCCGGGCCGCACGAGGCCCTCCACGCAGGCGGCGGCCGCGAAGAGGCCCACGAGCAGTCGGTCGTGACGACCGACGGGTGGGGCGTCAGCAGGCCGTGGCTCGTGCCAGAGGGAGCGCCGGACGGTGACCACGGAACCAGCCTAGGGACCGGCGCGCCTCGGCGTACCGGCCGAAAGAACGAGAGAGGGACCGTGCCATCGGCCGGGCGAACCCCGGCCTCCGGACCGATGAGGCCGGCCGCCGCGCAGGCGATCGTGGACGGACCGATCCTCACCACACCGATGGAGACCCGAGATGAGCACAACGCGACACACCCTCGACGACCAGCCGATCCCGGTGCGGGTCAAGCTCGCGGCGGCCTGGACGAGCTTCATGTTCCTCTACGCCTACGTGGACATCCTCAACTTCTACACACCCGGCGTCGTCCAGGACATCCTCGACGGCAGGGTCTTCGAGTTCGACCTCTCGCAGACCTTCTCGACCGCGGCCCTGGCCCTCGTGTCCGTGCCGGCCCTCATGGTGGTGCTGTCGACGACGTTGCCCGCCCGGGTGAACCGCACCACGAACCTCGTCGTGGCCGCGGTCTACGTCCCGGTCACCGCGTTCAACCTGTCGGGCGAGTCCTGGCTGTGGTTCTACGGCCTCGGGGTGGCCATGGAGCTGGTCCTCCTCGCGCTCATCGTGCGGTGCGCGTGGACCTGGCCCGAGAAGGGCTGAGGCCCCCGGTCTGCATCTCTGCAGGCCAGGGGCCTCGTGCCGCCCATCGGGCAGTGGGGTGAGTGACGGGACTTGAACCCGCGGCCACCTGGACCACAACCAGGTGCTCTACCAGCTGAGCTACACCCACCAAGGGCGCTCGATCCGCCCGTGCGGGCGGGAGCACGCAGAAGTGTACCGGCTCTCAGGCCTGCGTCAGACCGGGGTCGGGCTGCCCGTCCGGGAGCCCCTGCGCGATCGCCTTGGCCTCCGCGGACGTCGGCCCGGGGGAGGCGGTGAAGATCGCGGCGCGGTAGTAGCGCAGCTCCTCGATCGACTCCCGGATGTCGGCCAGCGCGCGGTGGTTGCCGCGCTTGGCCGGTGCGGCGAAGTACGCCCGGGGGTACCAGTGACGGGCGAGCTCCTTGATCGAGGAGACGTCGACGATGCGGTAGTGCAGGAACGCGTCGAGGTCGGTCATGTCGCGAGCGAGGAACAGCCGGTCCGTGCCGACGCTGTTGCCTGCCAGCGGGGGACGGCTGCCGTCGGCGCAGTGCTCCCTGATGTAGGCGAGGACCTGCTCCTCGGCGTCGGCCAGGGTCGTGCCGGAGTCGAGCTCCTCGAGCAGCCCGGAGGCGGTGTGCATGTCGCGCACGAAGGGGACCATCTGCTCCAGCGCCTCGGCGGGCGGCTTGATGATCAGGTCCACGCCCTCGCCGAGGACGTTGAGGTCGAAGTCGGTCACCAGGGCAGCGATCTCGACCAGCGCGTCAGCAGTGGTGCTGAGGCCGGTCATCTCGCAGTCGATCCAGACGAGTCGGTCGTTCATCACCGGTGACCCTACCCGTCGGGGCTGAGGGGTCTCTCCTACGCTGAAACCGTGACTTGGAGGACGTCGTGGGCAGGGCCCTGGCCGGGCCTGGTCGCCCGGCTGGTGGTCGGCGGTGTGTGGGTGGTCGCGGGGTGGCTCAAGCTCGGCGACCCGACCGAGAGCGTCCGGGCCGTGCGCGCCTACGACCTGCTCCCGGAGGGAGTCGTGCCCCTCGTCGGGCACGCCGTGCCGGTGCTCGAGCTGGTGGTCGGGCTGTGCCTCCTCGTCGGCCTGCTCGTCCGGCCCGCCGCGGTGGTCTCCGCCATCCTGCTGCTCGCCTTCGTCATCGGGATCTCGTCGGCGTGGGCCCGCGGGCTGTCCATCGAGTGCGGCTGCTTCGGCGGCGGCGGGGGACCGGCCCAGGGTGCCTCCGACAAGTACCCGTGGGAGATCGCGCGCGACGTCGGGCTCCTGCTGCTCAGTGCGTTCCTGGTCTGGCGCCCGAGCACGGCCTACGCCGTCGACGGCCGGCTGATGGAGCGGGTCGAGGCACCGACGCCGGTGGTCGAGCCCGGAGGGACCGGCAAGCGCGCCGACCGCGCCCGCACCGCTGCCCGAGCGGCCGCCGTACGCCGAGAGGCCGAGGCGCGCGACCACCGTCGCCACAACCGCGTCGTCAGCGCGATCGGCGTGGCCGCCCTCGCGCTGGTCGTCACCATCGGGACCGCCGTGCAGGCCGACCGCGACAGCACGGGCGCCGTGGCGGCCGACGTGCCCGCCAACGTCGTCGACGGCTACGCCCTCGGCATCGGTCCAGCAGACGCCGAGGTCGTCGTGGACGTCTACGAGGACTTCATGTGCCCCTTCTGCGGAGAGTTCGAGGCCGCCAGCCGCCCCCTGGTCGCGTCGTACGCCGGCAGGAGCGTGCAGTTCCGCTACCACCTCATCAGCTTCCTCGACCGGGCGTCGTCGACGCGCTACTCGACCCGGGCGATGAACGCCCTCGCGGTGGTGCTCGACGCGGCCGGTCCCACCGTGGCCAAGAAGTTCCACGACGAGCTCTTCGAGCAGCAGCCCGAGGAGGGCTCGGCCGGGCTCAGCGACGAGAAGCTGGTCGCCCTCGCGGTCGAGGCGGGTGCCGACGAGAGCGCCGTCGCCGCCCCGATCCGCGACCTGGCCTTCGCCCAGTGGGTCACCAACGCCACCGACGCCGCCTCCCGGGCCGGCGTCAACTCCACCCCGACCGTGAAGGTCAACGGCGAGACGCTGCCGCCCGCCGAGGCCGCCCAGGCGACCGCCGACCTGCGCACCGCCGTCGACAAGGAGCTGACGTGACCGACCTGACCGACTTCATCGCGGGCCTGCCGAAGGCCGAGCTGCACGTGCACCACGTCGGCTCGGTGTCGCCGCGCATCGTGGCCGAGCTCGCGGAGCGCCACCCCGGCACGGTGCCCTCCGACCCGGAGGCGCTGAAGGACTTCTTCACCTTCCGCGACTTCGCGCACTTCGTGGACGTCTACCTCGCGGTGGTCGCGCTGATCCGCGAGCCCGAGGACATCCGGATGATCACCTACGAGATCGCCGCCGACATGGCCGCGCAGGGCATCCGCTACGCCGAGCTGACCTGCACGCCGTACACCAACGTCAAGGCGGGCATCCCGATCGAGGCGTTCGTCGAGGCGGTCGAGGACGCCCGGGTCGCGGCGCAGCGCGACCACGGCGTGCGGCTGCAGTGGATCTACGACGTCCCCGGCGAGTTCGGGGTCGAGGCCGCCGCGGAGACGCTGACCTACCTCGACGTCGCCCCGCCCAGCCTCGTCGGGTTCGGGCTCGGGGGTCCGGAGGTCGGCGTGCCGCGACCGCAGTTCGCGCCGTACTTCACCGCGGCGCGAGCCGCCGGCCTGCACTCCGTGCCGCACGCCGGCGAGACCACCGGGCCGCAGACGATCTGGGACGCGCTGGAGCACCTGGGCGCCGAGCGGATCGGCCACGGCACCTCGGCCACGCAGGACCCCGCGCTGCTGCAGCACCTGGCCGAGCAGCGCATCCCGCTCGAGGTGTGCCCGACGTCCAACATCGCGACCCGCGCGGTCGAGCGTCTCGACCTCCACCCGATCAAGGAGATGGTCGCGGCCGGGGCGGTGGTCACGATCAACTCCGACGACCCGCCGATGTTCGGCACGTGGCTCAACCAGGAGTACGAGATCGCCGCCGACCTGCTCGACCTCGACGAGGAGGGCGTCGCCGAGCTCGCGCGCACAGCAGTGCGGGTCTCGTTCCTCGATGACGCCGGCAAGACCGAGCTGCTCGGCGAGATCGACGACTACGCCGCTCTCAGTCGCCCAGCTCGACCCGGGGACCCACGCTGAGCACGCCCTCGAGCGAGACGACCAGCTCGGCCGCGCCGGTGACGAGCCCGGTGTCCTCGTCGACGTAGTGCAGCCGCAGGCTGATCGGCTTGATCGGCGCGGAGTACGGCGTGCTGAAGCTGGTGATGGAGGGCGCCTGCTGGACCCCTCCCGACGTGCCGACCTGGTCGACGACCGTCCAGGTGACGTCCTCGGTGTCGGTGTTCCACACCACGAACGGCCCGTCCGAGACGTGCCAGTGGCCGTAGGTCAACGAGCCCGGCGGCAGGTCGGGGATGCCGTCGTCCCAGGGCTCGGTCTCGTGCCCGCGGGTGGCGCGGAGGGTGGAGATGTCGTCGATGCCGAGGTAGCCGAGCATCGACTCGTTCTGGTGCACGAGCGCGTGGACGGGCTGCCCCGGCAGCTCCTCGTCGACGTACGCCCGGACCTGGGCGCCACGCTCGGTCGGCGAGACCCCGGACGGGTTGGTGATCATGCCGCCGAACAACGACTTGAACTCGGGGTCGGCGCCACCGGTGAAGATGAGGCCGCCGGCCTCAGCCGAGGAGCGGTCCAGCACCTCGACGCCGTCCTTGGTCAGCTGGTCGACGGTGACCTTCGAGTCGTGGTCGCCCTTGACCGCGACGACCGGGATGCCTTCGGACGCCTCGGCCTCGCCACGGACGAACCCCTCCTCGCCGACGGTGCCGTTGGAGGAGACGTCCCCGGAGATCGTGCGGGCCGCGAAGGCCTTGGCGCCGAGCAGGCGCACCAGGTCGGCGTAGAGGTCCTTGCGGACGTGCGTGCCGACGAGACTGCCCTGCGGGTCGCCCTCGGCGAGCACGATCACCTCGCCGTCGCGCGGGGCCAGGTCGTCGGCCGCTCCTGGGAGGACGGTCGCGATCGAGGTCGCGGCCGCCTCCTCGTAGTCCTGGCCGGCCTTCTTGAGCCGCTCGACGTTCTTCTCGATGAACGGCTGCACCTGCTCGGCGACCTCGCGGGCCTGCGGGCTGGTGAACGACAGCTCGGGGCGCGCGTCCAGCGGGTAGAGCTGCGGCGCGGGGTCGCTGCCCGGCCACTCGGCGTACTGCACGGCCGCGAAGGCCGAGGTGGACACGAGCAGGGCAGCGCCGGTGGCGCCGACCACCAGGACGCGACGACGGCGACCGAGACGGGCGAGCCGCGGCGGCAGGATCAGGGTGAGCACGACGCCGCCGACCAGGCCGAAGAGGCCGGCGCGCTCGAGGAAGCCGCGCTCGAAGCGGCTCGACAGCTGGCGGGTGTAGGCACGGCCGACGGCCGCAGGGTCGTTGACCAGCTGCGCGTTGACGCGCAGGAACGCCGGGTCGACGTACGACGCGAGGGTGCCGCCGGCGTTGGGCGGTCCGGTGACGCGCAGCTGCGCGCCGAGGCCGAGCGGTCCGGTGCGGTCGAGGAAGACGGAGCCGAGGACACCGGTGTCGAGGACGGAGAAGCCGTTGTGCACCAGGGTGACCTCGACCGGGACGGTGCCGAGCAGGTCGTCGAACCGCAGGCTCTCGACCGTCCGCTGCACCGACAGGGGAGCAGTGGTGACGGCCGTCAGGAACCCCAGGCCGAGGAACCACCCCAACCAGCGCGCGCCCCGGCGGGAGTGCGCTCGTGCCCGGCGGGCGCGGCTCAGGTCGCTGTCGGCCATCCCTCCACGGTAGGGGGACGGCTGCAGTGCCGGGTCATCCCACCGGCATCCCGGGTCGCTGCCGCGCCTCCGCCGGGGCCTCGTCACGGGCGATCCGGCGCCCGAGGATCCCGAAGGCGAACATCACGGGCAGGATGCCCGAGCCGAGGGAGGTCACCTCGGTGATGGCGATGAGCAGCGGGATCTGCAGGGCGAGCAGCACGGCGGGCAGGCGAGGCCGGAATCCCTTGGCCAGCAGGGTGATCCCGAGGACGGTGCTGGTGAGCACGACCAGCGGCAGGCTGGTGAACATGAGGATCTCCGAGGGTCCCTCGACGGCGTTCGGGCCGGTCCACTGCAGACCGTAGAAGCCGATGACGGAGACCGTCGCTGCGGCGTACGACGCGATGGTCGCCCACCAGGTGACGCGCTCGAAGCCGCGAGGGGCCCGGTGGCGCACCACCACGACCGCGCAGAGGGTGAAGCCGATGAACACCGGGATCCAGATCTTGCCCCAGGTGAGGTAGACGGTGTCGGCGTCCGCCCAGTCCAGCAACGGCTTGAGCGCCTTGCGTGCGGGGTCGGACCAGAAGCGGGTCGTGGCCATCTCGAGGTCCTCGCGGCCGTCGGCCGTCTGGTGGCGGGCAAGGGCGTGGACCTGGCCGGCGACGAGGCCGAACCACGCCAAGGCCCAGGCGGCAGCGCCGATGCGGCGCTCGGAAGATGTGGAGGTCGTCATGTCGCCGACGCTAGGGACGGCGTGGGCCGTCGCGCGTCGCCGTGGGGGTGGGACCGTTCTCCACCCTCGGGTGGACGCCGCCCGCACCTTCCGGGGCCTAGCATCCGTGCATGGGAGCGCTCGAACGGGTGCGGATCAGGTGGCTGAGGGCGCCGGACCTGGTGCGCGACGCCTGGCTGCCCGTCCTCCTCGCCGTCGTCGGCACCGCGGAGATGCTGACTCTCGGTGTCCCGCACGCCTGGGCGGGCGCGACCTGCGAGGTCGTGGCGTGTGCCCTGCTGGTGTGGCGGCGCAGCCTGGCGCACGTCGTGGCGCCGCTCGCGGGGATCGCCGTCATGGCGATCACCTGGGTGGGCGTGCCGATGGACAGCCCCGCCACGACGGTGGCCATCATCGCCCTGATCTTCTTCTCCCTCGGCCGCTGGACCGGCTCGACGACGGCCCTGCTCGGCACGGCGATCACGCTGATGGCGACCTTCGCGACGTACGTCGTGGTCGACTCGCGCACGCACGACGTCTCGGACGTGCTGTTCGTGGTCGGGCTCGCTGCGCCGCCGCTGGTGCTCGGCATGGTCACGCGCAAGCTCGCGCTGCAGAAGCAGGCGCTGGAGGACCACCAGGACCTCGTCCGTCGTGAGGCGATCCGCGACGAGCGCGACCGGATCGCGCGCGAGCTGCACGACGTCATCGCCCACTCCGTCAGCGCGATGGTGGTCCAGGTCGCCGCGGCCCAGGAGGTGCTCGACACGGACCCGGACCGGGCCCGCCGGCTGCTGGAGGCGGTGGCCGAGACCGGCCGTCGGTCCCTCGACGAGACCGGCCGCCTGCTGCACGTGGTCCGCGACGTCGACGGCGAGCTGGGGCTCGCGCCCGTGCCGGGTCTCGCGGACGTCGACGACCTCGTCGAGGTGTTCCGGGCCGGGGGGATGGAGGTGGAGTTCGAGCCGCGACCCGTTCCCGAGCTCAACGGTGGGCTCGACGTGTCGGCCTACCGCGTCGTGCAGGAGGCGCTGACCAACGCCGCCCGCTACGCCCCTGACGGACGCGTCGCCCTCCGGGTGGAGGAGGTCGACGACGGCCTGCGGATCGCCACGTCCAACGCGGCCGACGGCAGCACCGGGCACGGCAGCGGCCTCGGGCTGGTGGGCATGGCCGAGCGGGTCAGCCTGCTCGGTGGCTCGATGCGTCACGGGCTGGTGGGCGAGGGGCGCTTCGAGCTCGAGGTCGTCCTCCCGGGGGTCCCGCGGTGACCTCGGTCGTCGTCGCCGACGACCAGGACCTGGTCCGCGAGGGGCTCGCGCTGGTCCTGGCAGCCCGCGGCCTCGACGTCGTCGGCGAGGCCGCGGACGGGCGCTCCGCGGTCTCCGTGGTGCGCTCCACCCGGCCCGACGTCGTCCTGATGGACCTGCGGATGCCCGTGCTCGACGGGATCGCCGCGACGCGGGAGATCGTGTCCTCCGGTTCGCCGACGCGGGTCCTCGTCCTGACGACCTACGACCTCGACACCTACGTGTACGACGCGCTGCGCGCCGG
>CAZKZQ010000031.1:16768-22854 GCA_964557235.1 uncultured Nocardioidaceae bacterium | reverse complement strand
CCAGGCACAGCAGTGCCCCGACCAGGCGGACGCGGTCGGCGACGAGCAGGCGGCCCACGAGCGCGTCGGTGCGCCCGGACCCGAGCCGGCCGTGGGTGGGTGCCGCGACGAGCGCGGTCGTGAGGAACGAGACGGCCGCCCCGACCGCGGCGAGCACCAGCCCGACGCCGACCGGGCCGTCCCCCAGCGCCCACAACCCCACACCGAGCAACGGGAGGTAGGCGAGCGCGACGACGACGGAGATGCGGCGCGAGTGGGCGGCGTGCGCGGTCTCCCAGTCGTCCGTGCGGACGTCGGCCAGCGCGGGATAGACGACGAGCGTGACGGTCAGCTGGAAGCCCAGGTGGAGCGCGGCGGTCGCGACCAGCCACGGACCCCAGTCGCTCACGAGTGGAGGACGACCTCGACGCGCTGGAACTCCTTGAGCTCGGTGTAGCCCGTGGTCGCCATCGCGCGACGCAGCGCGCCGACGAGGTTCATCGTGCCGTCGGGTGCGGTGGAGGGCCCGAACAGGACCTCCTCGAGCGATCCGGCGGTGCCGATGTGGATCCGCTCGCCGCGGGGCAGGTGGGGGTGCCAGGCCTCGCTCCCCCAGTGGAAACCGCGCCCCGGCGCCTCGGTCGCCCGCGCCAGCGGCGATCCGATCATCACCGCGTCGGCGCCGCAGGCGACCGCCTTGGCCAGGTCGCCCGAGCGGCCGATCGAGCCGTCGGCGATGACGTGGACGTAGCGACCACCGGACTCGTCCATGTAGTCCCGCCGAGCGGCCGCGACGTCGGCGACCGCGGAGGCCATGGGGACCGAGAGGCCGAGGACGGTGCGCGTGGTGTGGGCGGCACCGCCGCCGAAGCCGACGAGCACGCCGGCCGCGCCGGTGCGCATCAGGTGCAGCGCGGCCTGGTAGGTCGCGCAGCCGCCCACGATCACCGGCACGTCGAGCTCGTAGATGAACTCCTTGAGGTTCAGCGGCTCGGCCTGGCTGGAGACGTGCTCGGCGGACACGGTCGTGCCGCGGATCACGAACATCTCGACGCCCGCGTCGACGACGGTCTTGGCGAACTCCTTGGTGCGCTGCGGCGAGAGGCTGCCCGCGACGGTGACGCCCGCGGTGCGCATCTCCTTGAGCCGCTGGGCGATCAGCTCGGGCTTGATCGGCTCGGCGTAGATCTCCTGCAGGCGGCGGGTCGCGCGTCCCTCGTCGAGCGAGGCGACCTCGGCGAGCAGGTCGGTCGGGTCGTCGTACCTCGTCCAGAGGCCCTCGAGGTCGAGGACGCCGAGGCCACCGAGCTTGCCGAACTGCACCGCGGTGGCCGGCGACATCACCGAGTCCATCGGCGCGGCGACCACCGGGATCTCGAAGCGGTAGGCGTCGATCTGCCAGGCCGTCGAGACCTCCTCGGGGTCGCGTGTGCGACGCGACGGCACGATGGCGACGTCGTCGAAGGACCAGGCCCGGCGGGCCCGCTTGGCGCGGCCGATCTCGATCTCCTGCACGAGCCGAACCCTACCGTCGGGACTGGTGCACGCCATCACCGAGAGGGACCCTGGAGCATGAGCTTCGACGTCGCCGCCAGCGCCTACGACGAGTTCATGGGCAGGTTCTCCCGGCCCCTCTCGGCCGCCGTCGTCGAGCGGCTCGACCCGCAACCGGGCCGACGAGCGGTCGACGTCGGCTGCGGGCCTGGCGCACTCACCTCCCTGCTCGTGGAGCGGCTCGGCGCGTCCGCCGTCGCGGCGGTCGATCCCTCCGAGTCGTTCGTCTCCGCGCTGGCGGAGCGCCTGCCCGGGGTCGACGTACGCCTGGCCGGGGCCGAGACCCTGCCCTGGGACGACGGGTCGTTCGACCTCGCCACGGCCAACCTGGTCGTGAACTTCATGGCCGACCCTGTCGCGGGACTGCGCGAGATGGCGCGGGTGGCCCGCGGCGGCACCGTCGCGGCGACGCTGTGGAACCTCGCGCCGGAGCACGGCCCGCTGGGGTTCTTCTTCGCGGCCGCCCGTGACCTCGACCCCGCCGCACCGCACGAGGACCACCTGCCGGGGGCGCAGCCGGGTCAGCTCGTGCAGCTGTTCCGCGACGCCGGGCTCGCCGAGGTGTCCGAAGAGCCGATCGCCCTGACCGTGGGCTTCCCGTCGCTCGAGGTGTGGTGGCACCCGTTCACGCTCGGGGTCGGTCCCGCCGGCGACTTCGTGGCCCGGTTGTCCGAGCAGGAGCGGTCCGCGCTGATGCGTCGGTGCGGCGAGAGACTCGGTGTCACCGGGGGTGGCCCGGTCGAGGTGCCGATCCGCGCGCGGCTCGTGACCGGGCGGGCCTGAGCGACCGGGTTGAGTACCCGGGCTCATGACGTGCGCCCCGATCCGGCGGAGCGTGGACCCATGAAGATCCTGCTGCGAGTCCTCGCCCTCGTCGCCGCCTCCGAGGCGGCCGCCCAGCTCGTCCTGCTCGGCGACGACGGGAGCGGAGGCGCCAACATCGGCGCGGGCCTGCTCGCGTTCGCCGTCCTCTTCCTCGGCGCGTTCGCCGGCGGGCTGCTCGACGGCCGCCGCGCCCCTCTCCAGGTCGTCGCCGTGCGGTGGGTCGTCGTCGCCGTCACCGTCGGCGTGGTCGAGACGTTGCTCATCCCGGTGCGCGACGGGGCCTTCGACCTGAGCACGCTCTCCTCGGACCTCGCCGTGGTCGCGCCGTTCATGGCGGGGATCGTCGGGATCGGCGCCGCGCTCGGAGGCGTGATCGGCGGCTCGCTCAGGAGCGCGACGTCCCCGGACGGCCGGACGACGTCGTGAGGCGGAGCTGCCGCCGCCCCACGCAGCTCAGCGGGTGTAGTTCGGCGCCTCGGCGGTGATCTGCACGTCGTGCGGGTGGCTCTCCTTGAGCCCGGCCGGCGTGATGCGCACGAACTGGCCGCGCTCGCGGAGCTCGGGGATCGTGCGCGCGCCGACGTAGAACATCGACTGGTGCAGGCCCCCGACGAGCTGGTGCGCGACGGCGGAGAGCGGCCCGCGGTAGGCGACCTGGCCCTCGATGCCCTCGGGGACGATCTTGTCGTCGCTGGTCACGTCGGCCTGGAAGTAGCGGTCCTTGGAGAACGACTTCTTGCCGCGGCTCGACATCGCCCCGAGCGAGCCCATGCCGCGGTAGGACTTGTACTGCTTGCCGTTGACGAACACCAGCTCGCCCGGCGACTCCTCGCAGCCCGCGAGCAGCGAGCCGACCATGACGCACTCGGCGCCGGCGACGAGCGCCTTGGCGATGTCGCCGGAGTACTGCAGCCCCCCGTCGGCGATGACCGGGACGTCGGCCTCGGCGCAGGCCTGCGCCGCGTCGTACACCGCCGTCACCTGGGGTACGCCGACGCCCGCGACCACGCGGGTGGTGCAGATCGAGCCCGGCCCGACGCCCACCTTGACCGCGTCGACCCCGGCCTCGACGAGGGCCCTGGCGCCGGCGCCGGTGGCGATGTTGCCGCCGATGACCTGCACGTGCGACAGGGCCGGGTCGGCCTTGAGCTTGGCGATCATGTCGAGCAGCAGGCGCGCATGGCCGTGGGCGGTGTCCACGACGAGCACGTCGACGCCGGCCTCGACGAGGGTGGTGGCGCGCTGCCAGGCGTCGCCGAAGTAGCCGACCGCGGCGCCGACCATGAGGCGGCCGTCGGCGTCCTTGGACGCCTTGGGGAACTGCTCGCTCTTGACGAAGTCCTTGACCGTGATGAGGCCGACGAGGTGGCCGGCGTCGTCGACCAGCGGCAGGCGCTCGCGCTTGTGCTTGCGCAGCAGGAGCGTCGCGTCCTCGCGGGAGATGCCGGCCGGCCCGGTGATCAGCGGGCTCTGCGTCATCACCTCGTCGACCTTGGTGGTCGCCCACTCCGCGACGGGGGTGAAGCGGAGGTCGCGGTTGGTGACGATGCCGAGGAGGCGGTTCTGGGTGTCGACGACCGGGAGGCCGGAGACGCGGTACTGCCCGCAGACCTCGTCGAGCTCCTCCAGCGTCGCGTCGGGGCCGATCGTGACCGGGTTGGAGATGATGCCGGTCTGGGTCCGCTTGACCAGGTCCACCTGGTAGGCCTGGTCCTCGATCGACAGGTTGCGGTGCAGCACCCCGAGTCCGCCCTCGCGGGCCATCGCGATCGCCATGCGGGACTCGGTGACGGTGTCCATCGCGCTGGAGATCAGCGGGATCCGCAGGGAGATGCCGCGCGTGAGGCGGGTCGTGGTGTCGACCTCGCTGGGGATCACGTCGGTCTCGCCGGGCAGGAGCAGGACGTCGTCGTACGTCAGGCCGAGCGGGAGGAACTTGTCGGGGACTCCGGCCGGGGGGAGGAACATGGAAGACCCTTCGAGCGCGACGACGGGGAGAGGTGCCCATCCTAACGAGACCGGGGCCCGTTCCCTTCCCTGCGGCGGCCGCTGGGCCGGCCGTGCCAGGGTGGGCAGCGGGTCGCGGCGGTGCGGAACAGGGTGCGGAGACAGGAGGTGCCCGCTTGCCCGAGGGCGACAGCGTCTACAAGCTCGCACGCAGGCTGGACCGATCGGTGCGGGGCCGCGTGCTGGTCCGCAGCGACTTCCGCACCCCGGCCCTGGCCACGGCCGACCTGTCCGGGCAGCGGGTCGTCGAGCACGACACCCACGGCAAGCACCTGCTGACCCGGTTCTCCGAGGGCCTCACCCTGCACAGCCACCTGCGGATGGACGGCGAGTGGTCGGTCACTCGACCGGGCAAGCGGCTCCCGCCTCCTCTGATCCCGCACGTGCGCCTGGTGTGGGAGCTCGACGACGGCCACACCGCCTGGGGCATCCGGCTGCACGACCTCGCGCTGGTGCCGACGGGCGAGGAGCGCACGCTGGTCGGGCACCTCGGACCGGACCCGCTGCGCGAGGACTGGGACCCCGACGAGGCGACGCGTCGGCTGCGGGCGGAGCCGGAGACGCCGTTCGTCGCCGCGCTCCTGGACCAGACCAAGCTCGCCGGCCTCGGCAACCTGTGGGTCAACGAGCTCGCGTTCCTCACCGGCGTCAGCCCCTGGACCCCGATCGGCGAGACGGACGTCGCTCGTGTCGTCTCGCGCGCCGCGCGCGCCCTGCGCCACTCCGCCCTGGTCCCCGGAGCGGGCCAGGTCACCACGGGACGGGCGGTCCGGGGCGAGGACCACTGGGTGGCCGGCCGGCAGCGGCGTCCGTGCCTGCGCTGCGGCACCACGGTGAGGATGGTCGAGGAGGTCCCCGGCGACCCGGCGCGGCGCCGGACGTGGTGGTGCCCCCTGTGCCAGCCGGGCCCAGGCCCCGACAGGTAGCCCTGCGGCCCGGGTCTTCACAGGACCTTCACAGCGCGCGACCCGGTTCTGCGCCGCGCGAGTCCTACTGTCCTGACATGGGATCGGGACCGACTGCCGCTGGGGCTCCGCACGTCCTCGTCGTCGAGGACGAGCCGGAGATCAACGACGCCGTGAGCCTGCGCTTCCGCGCCGAGGGTTGGCGCGTCACCTCGGCGTACGACGGGCCCGCGGCGGTCGCCGCGGCGGCGGAGCACGACCCGGACCTGGTGGTCCTCGACGTCATGCTTCCCGGGTTCGACGGGCACGAGGTGTGCCGGCGGATCCAGGCCCGGACCCCGACGCCGGTGCTCATGCTCACCGCCCGCGACGACGAGACGGACGTGCTGGTCGGGCTCGGGGTGGGCGCGGACGACTACCTCACCAAGCCGTTCTCGATGCGCGAGCTGGTCGCCCGGGCCCAGGCGCTGCTGCGGCGCGTGGAGCGGGCCTCCGAGCTGGCGCGACGCGGTGAGGCCACGCGGACCCTCGGGCCCGTGGTCGTCGACGTCGCCGCGAGGCGGGTCTCGGTCGACGGGTCTCCTGTCGCCCTGACCCGCACCGAGTTCGACCTGCTGGTCTGCCTCACCGACTCCCCCGGCACGGTGCTGAGCCGCGCCCGGCTGCTCGAGCTGGTCTGGGACTGGCCGGACGCCTCGACCCGCACCGTCGACAGCCACGTCAAGGCGCTGCGCGCCAAGGTCGGGGCCGAGCGGGTCCGCACCGTGCACGGGGTGGGCTACGCCTGGGAGACCTCGTGAGCCGCGAGGGGGACCG
>CAZKZQ010000031.1:9667-16668 GCA_964557235.1 uncultured Nocardioidaceae bacterium | reverse complement strand
CCGCCTCGTCCGCGTGCGGACGCGCCCTGGCGCGTCCGCGAGCGGACGAGGCGAGGGGCCGCAGGGACCGGCGGCGCTGTGGACGTCGTTCAAGGTGCGGCTCGCCGCCGTCGTCGGGCTGATCGTGCTGGTCGTCGCGACGCTCACGACGGCTGCGTCCGCGGCCGGCGCACCGGCGTACGCCGTCGTCACCGTGTCCGTGCTCGTCGCGCTGGTGCTCACCCACACCCTCGCCCGCGGCATGACCGTGCCCGTGCGCGAGATGACCGCGGCGGCGACCGCGATGGCCGGCGGCGACTACTCGACCCGCGTCAGCGTCAGCGCGGCCGACGAGATCGGCGAGCTGGCGCGCGCCTTCAACGCGATGGCCGAGGACCTCCAGGCCGAGGACCGGCGCCGCCGCGAGCTGGTCGCCACGGTGTCCCACGAGCTGCGCACCCCGGTCGCGGCCCTCCGGGCGACGCTGGAGAACCTCGCCGACGGTGTCGTCACGCCCACCCCGGACACCCTCGGCGCTCCCCTGCGCCAGGCCGAGCGGTTATCCGACGTCGTCCGCGACCTGATCGACCTGAGCCGCCTCGACGCGGGGCTGGTCGCGCTCGACCTCGCTCCCCTCGACGTGCCGGGGCTGCTGAGCCGGGTGGCCGACGAGGCCCGCCTCGCCTCGCGCGACCGGGTGCGCATCGTCGCCGAGGCCCCCGCGCACCTCGCCCTCACCGCCGACGAACGGCGCCTGCACCAGCTGCTCGCCAACCTGCTGGACAACGCGGTGCGCCACTCGCCCGAGGGCGGCACGGTGACCGTGTCCGCGCGCCCCGACGGCGCCGACGACACCGGCGGCTGGGTCGTCCTCGAGGTGCACGACCAGGGCCCGGGCATCCCGCCCGAGCACCGCGAGGCCGCCTTCCGGCGGTTCACCACCGGACTGACCGGCAACGACGGCGGCACCGGGCTCGGCCTCGCCGTCGCCCAGTGGGTCACCGTCCTGCACGGCGGCCGCATCCACGTCGTCGAGGACCCCGCGAGACCCGGCTGCGTGGTCCGCGTGGAGCTCCCCCCGACTCCCCCTGCCCGTCCCGCACCGACGCCCGAGGAGGCACCGATGACCACCACGCCCGCCGCTCCCCCGCCGCCCCCGTCGCCGCCCTCGGTGCCGGCGCCGCCCCAGGGTCCCGGCCCCCGCCCCGGCGCCATGGACGCCGCCTTCGGCAGCGTCTGGCCCGAGCCCCGTCCCGAGGGCCGCCCGTCGGTGGTCCTCGGCGCGCTCGGCGTCGGCCTGCTCGCCGGGCTCGTGCTGCCCTTCCAGGACGTCGGCCTCGGCTGGTGGCTGGTGCTCGCCTCGATGATCGGGGCGGTCGCGTGGACGGCACGCCAGCGCCTCGACCGGATCGACTGGGTGCTGGTGGGACTCGCCACCGCGCTCACCCTCCCGACGATGCTGCTCGACGCCGGCTGGATCGTGACCTTGTGCATCCTGTCCGCCGGGATGCTCGTCGCCGTGGCCCTGACCAGCGCCTCGACGGTGCTCGGGTTCGTGGCCGCACCGGTCGCCGTACCCGTGGCCGCGCTGCGCGGGCTCCCCTGGCTCGGCCGGAGCCTGGAGTCCGGCGGTGGCGCGGTGTCGTGGCGGGTCGCCCGGACCGTCGTCGTGTCGCTGGCACTGGTGCTCGTGTTCGGCACCCTTCTCGGGTCGGCGGACGCGCTCTACGGCTCCTGGCTCGGACGCCTGGTCCCCGACCTCCGCGTCGACACGCTGTTCGCCCGGGGCTTCTCCACCGTCTTCGTCGGCGGCGTCACCCTGGCGGCGCTCTACGTCGCGCTCAACCCGCCGCGGGTCGACCTGGCCGTGGGCGAGCGCCGGCCGACCCGCTCGGCGTGGGAGTGGCTCGTGCCGGTGGCGATCGTCGACCTGCTCCTCGTCGGCTTCGTCACCGCCCAGGCGACGGCGTTCTTCGGCGGCAGGGCCTACCTCGAGCGCACGGTCGGCATGACCTACGCCGAGTACGTCCACCAGGGCTTCGGCCAGCTCTGCGCCGTCACCGTGCTGCTCCTGGTCGTCGCCGCGGCGGCCTGGCGCTTCGCCGACCACGAGGCCGACCTGTGGCGGCTGCGGGCGGCGGTCGGGGTGCTCTGCGCGCTCGCGCTGATGGTGGTCGGGTCCGCGCTCATGCGCATCGGGTTGTACGACGACGCCTACGGCTGGACCCGCCTGCGCGTGCTGGTCGCGTTCTTCGAGGCGTGGCTCGGCCTCGTCGTCGTGCTCGTGGTCGCGGCCGGCGTGCTCGGGCGGGCGTCGTGGCTGCCCCGCACCGCGCTCGCCACCGGGGCGGGGACGCTGCTGCTCCTCGCCGCGCTCAACCCCGACGCCCGCATCGCCGAGCACAACCTCGCCCGGGAGAGCAGCGTGCCGACGGACACGGCGTACCTCGTCGGGCTCTCGCAGGACGCCGTCCCGGAGCTGTCCGGCGACCTGCGCGAATTCGCGTGCAGCCGGCACGCCTTCGGGTTCGCCGAGCGGACCGGGCGCGACACCGACGGGTTCTGGTCGTGGAACCTCAGCCGCTCGCGCGCCTCCGACCTGTGCGGCCGATAACCGGGTGAGGAGTGTCGGCGGGCCGCACTAGGTTCGCCTGTGTGACGACCTCCGAGCCCGACCTGGCCACCGCCGAGCCGACGACGGCCGCACGCGACTGGACAGCCGTCGCCGCGGTCGGTGTGACGCTGGTGCTGTGGGCCTCGGCGTTCGTCGCGATCCGCCACCTGGGCCAGGACTTCGGTGCCGGCTCGCTGTCCCTCGGCCGCTGTCTCGTGGCGGCCGTGCTGCTGGGCGGGCTGGCGGTCAGCAGGGGGCTGACGCCCGTGGCGCGGCGCGACTGGTGGAGGTTCGCCGTCATCGGCGTGCTCTGGTACGCCGTCTACAACCTCGCGCTCAACGAGGGCGAGCGGCACGTCGACGCCGGCACGGCGGCGTTGCTGCTGCAGTTCAGCCCGCTGATGCTCGCGGTCCTGGCTGCGGTGGTCCTCCACGAGCCGTTCTCGCGACAGCTCGGCATCGGCCTGGTCGTGGCACTGGCGGGGGTCGCCGCGATCGCGTTCTCCGGCGACGCGACGGGCGCCAACACCCGCCCCCTGCTCGGCGCGGCCCTGTGCCTGGTGTCGGCGCTGGTCTACTCCGTCAGCGTCGTGGTGCAGAAGCCCCTGATGACGAGGGTCCCCGCGATCCAGGTGACCTGGCTGGCCTGCACGATCGGCGCGGTCGCGTGCCTCCCGTGGGCCGGCGAGCTCGTCTCCGACGTGCAGACCGCGCCCGCGTCGTCGGTGTGGTGGGTGGTCTACCTCGGCGTCTTCCCGACCGCGATCGGCTTCACGACCTACGCCTACGCCCTGTCGCGGATGAGCGCGACGCAGCTCGGCGTGACGACCTATCTCGTGCCCGTCGTCACGATCCTGCTCGCCTGGGTCCTGCTGTCCGAGGCCCCGGCGCCCCTGGCCTACGCCGGCGGGGCGCTCACGCTCCTCGGGGTGTCCCTGGCGCGTCGCCGTCCTCGGACGCCTTCGCCGCCCGGGCGCTGAGCTTCGCGCCGGTCGCCTCCGACTGGATCGAGGTCATCAGCCGCTGGGCCAGCCCCAGCCCGGCGCCGCCCATCGTGAGCGCGCGGCCGAGGATGTCCTCCATGCCCTCGGCGCCGTTGAGCACGACGAGGTTGTCGATGTTGCCCAGCGCGGAGGCACCGGCCTTGACGATCTCGGGGTAGGACTCCGCGATCGTCTGCGCGATGACGGCCTCCTGGTTCTGGGCGAGCGCCTCGGCCCGGGCGCGGATGCCCTCGGCCTCGGCCAGCGCCTTGGCCTTGACCGCCTCGGCCTCGGCGAGACCGCGGGCCTTGAGCGCCTCCGCGTCGGCCTGGCCGCGGGTCTTCGCCACCGACGCCTCGGCGTTGCCGGTGAACTCCGTCGCGCGCGCCTGCGCCTGGCCGCGCAGCTCCTGCTCGCGCGCCTGCGCCTCGGCGCCGGCGATCTTGGCCTCACGGTCGGCGTTGGCGAGGGTGACCTGGCGGTAGGCCTCGGCGTCGGCGGGCTTGCGGACCTCGGACTCCAGCACCTTCTCGCGACGGGTCGCGTCGAGCTCGGCGGTCTCGGTCTCCGCGCGGACGACCTCCTGGCGGGCCTTGGCCTGCGCGAGCGGGCCGGACTGCGCCGACTCGGCGCGGGCGCGGTCGACCTCGGCCTGGTAGCCGGCCTGCGCGATCGCGGACCCGCGGACGGCGGCGGCCTTGGCCGCGTCGGCGGCCTGCTCGGCCTCGGTGGCCTCCTGGTCGCGCTGGGCCGCGGCGATGCGGGCCTTCGACGCGATCGCGGCGGCCTGCGGCTTGCCCAGGTTGACGATGTAGCCCGACTCGTCGTCGATCTCCTGGATCTGCAGCGAGTCGACGACCAGGCCGAGCTTCTCCAGGTCGTCGGCCAGCGACGAACGGATGTTGGCGGTGAGCTCCTCGCGGTTGTGGAGCATGTCCTCCACCGACATGCCACCGACGATCGCGCGCAGGTGACCGGCGAAGAGCTCGTGGATCGTGGAGAGCATCGTCTCGTCGTTCTGCTCCAGGAAGCGCCGGGCCGCGTTGCGGATCGAGGCGCCGTCGTCACCGACCTTGAAGGCGACGATGCCCTTCACGGTCAGCGGGATCGACTGGTTGGAGACCGCGTTGACCACGAGGCCGGTCGACTTGGTGCCCAGCGGCAGGCGCCGCACGGTCTGGAACCCGGGGAGGACCGCGGTGCCGCGACCGACCACGATCTTGAAGCCGCGCGAGTCGTCGGCGCTGGCCTCGCCGTGCGCACCGAGACCCGAGATGATCAGCGCCTCGTTGGGCTCGGCCACGCGCCACACCAGCCGGAACAGCACGATGAGGACGACGAGACCGACGACGACGGTGCCGGCGAGCACGAACAGCATGGAACTCCTCCTGTGGATGGACCCGGGACGACTCAGCGAGCCTTGGCGACGTAGACGGTGCGGGGCTCGTGGTACTCCATGACGACCACGAGCGCGCCGACCGGGATCTCCTCCTCGACGTAGGGATAGGCGTTGAACGCCTCGCTCCCGCCGCGGATCGCGATCATCACCTCGCCGACGCGACCGGGTCCGATCTTCCCGGTCACGCGGCCGGTCCGGCCGACAAGCATCCCGCCCCCCTCTGGTCAGGGCGTCACTCTAGTGGGGCCCGACCCGGCACGGAGGAGTACGTCGTCACGCCTCGTGGTGGATCGACAGGCGCGGCACCCCGCGCAGGCCGAGGCGGTAGCGCACGCGGCCGTCGTAGGCCGCGAGGGTGTCCCACAGCCGCTTGTGCGCCGCCCACGGCAGCGGCTCGTCGCCGTTGCGCCACGAGTCGCCGAAGGCGACCCACACCGGGGTCCAGTCGGCGGCGTCGTCCCAGTCGCCGCGGCGGGCCTCGACCATGCGCCGGCGGATCTGGAAGGCCTGGCGGGCGCCGTCGACGCAGATCGGTGCGGTGGCGACCGGCCACACCCACAGGTCGTGGCTCATCAGGTCGAGCTCGAGGTCGCGCAGCGCCGCCGGGTCGACCAGGACGGTCGCGACGTTCTCGTGCGGGCGCCTCATGCCGGTGAAACTAATCGCCCGCACCGACGGCGTCTACGCACGAACGGGCGTGTGCGCGTCCCCCATCAGGACCAGCCGGGCGGAGCGGCTGAGGGCCACGGGCCGTGCCCCGGCGGGCAGCAGGTCCCCACGGCGGAGCACCCGGCCCGCCCACTCCACGCGACCGCGGTGCACGACAGCTCCTGCGGGTGCGACCGCGACCCGCCGGGCGGGAGCCCGCTGCAGCAGACCGGCGACCTCGCCGAGGGCGCGCTCGTCGAGGCCGGCGTACGACGGGGTGCCGGCGAGTGCCTCGGTGGCCGCGATGCGCCAGCCCCACTGGGCGCGGAACCGCACCCGACCGACGAGGTCGAGCAGGGACCGTCCCCAGCCGAGCAGGCGGGGACCCGACGTGCGCACGACCGGTCGGCCGAGCAGCAGGGTCAGGGCGGCCAGCGCGAGCCAGCCCAGCGGCCCCGCGGCGGCGAGGTCGGCGACCGAGGGGCCGAACAGCGCCACCCACATGACGACCGACACCACGAGCAGAGCGACGGCGACCAGCCCGTTGGCGACCCGGTAGCCCGCGAGCCACCACTCGCCGCGCGTCGGGCGACGCCCGGACAGCAGGGCCGTGAGGACCCGCTCGGGAGCACCGGTGCTGCGGGCGGCGAGGTCGGGGACGCCGATCAGGTCGGAGAGGAGGAGGTAGCCGTCGAGGCCGACGAACGGCAGCAGGTTGGAGACCACCACGAAGGCGTTGACCACGACGAAGCGGTGGAGCACGGTCTCGGCGGTGCCGTCGGGCACGACGAGGAGCAGGAGGGCGGCCAGGGAGGTGAACAGCCACTCCGTCCACGGCCCCGCGGCGGCCTGCACGATCCGCTCGCGGCGGGTCATGGTCAGGCCCTCGACCGCCTCGACGAAGCAGACCGGGCTGCCGAGGTGGAGGCCGGCGCCGATCGCGTCGACACGGCGGCCCGTGCGAGCCACTCCGAGCCCGTGCGCCAGCTCGTGGACGGTGATGGCGGCGGCACTCAGCGCGAGCACCCACAGGATCGCGCCCGATCCGACGCGATAGCTCACCTGGTCGGCGCGGGCGACCCAGTGGGCGACCACGACGACACCGAGCAGGGCGAGGACGGCCTGCGCGGCCACCCACCGCCGCTCGAAGAGTCGCGCGCCGCCGTGACGGTGCAGCGCCTGCACCAGGCGGTCGCCGTGGAGCCACCGGACCTGGAGGTCGGCGAGGGCGGTCGCGGCCCGTCGCGCCCGCGAGGGGGTCGGGGCCGGCGCCGAGCCGGCGAGGAAGCCGCCCTCGCGCAGCTCGGCGACCAGCTCGTCGGTGGCGGGGTCGGGCCGGGTGTCGCCGACCCGACCCCGCAGGGCGGCCTCCTCGTCC
>CAZKZQ010000031.1:0-9567 GCA_964557235.1 uncultured Nocardioidaceae bacterium | reverse complement strand
GGCGGGGTCGGGCCGGGTGTCGCCGACCCGACCCCGCAGGGCGGCCTCCTCGTCCGCCGAGAGGGACAGTGCGACCCGGTCGCGCCGGTTGACCAGGACCACGAGCACTCGTCCGTCGCGCGTCCGCTCGCTGTGGCGCTGCACCCAGGCGCCGAGGACCGGGAGGTCCTCGACCGGGCTCTGCTTCGTCGTCGTGCACATCGTCCGGTCCCTGGGTCGTCGCGTCGGCGGTCGCTGGTCAGCCGGTCAGGACGTGTACTTGCCGAGGGTGCGGCGCGAGGGGCCCCTGTAGCCCAGCGTCCGGCGGGACGGGTTGCCGAACCTGCCCAGCGTCCGGCGCGACGGGCCCTTCCAGCCGAGCGTTCGCCGGGACGGGCCGCGGTAGCCCAGCGTGCGGCGGCTCACCTCGGTGTCGGCGGCGGTGCGGGACAGCTGGTCGCGGGGGTCGATCGGGGTGATGGTCATGGTTCTCTCCTCGGGTTCGGTGCCGGCACTCTGCCGACGAGGAGACACTCGCGCCGCCCGCTTAGCGACGGCTTAGCGGGCGGCTCGGGGTGCAGCTCGGGGGTGGGCTCAGTCGAGGTCGCCGACGAGCACGGCCTCGGCCTCGCGCTCGACCGGGGTCTCCGACGGCTCGGCCGCCAGTGCCCGGGCGACGGTGCGGAAGCCGACGGCGAGCACGGCGACGCCGACCAGCACGCTGGCCGCGCCGAACCAGAACGGCGCGTGCACGTGAGTGTGGGGCGGCAGGCCGAAGAGCCGCAGCGCGACGTACGGCCCGACCGCGCCGCCGCAGAAGCGCACGAAGGAGTACGCCGCCGACGCGACGGGCCGCTCGACCGGCGCAGCGCCCATGACGGCCTCGGTGATGAGGGTGTTGTTGTTGCCGATGAAGGCTCCCGACGCGATGATCCCGACGGTCACGACGGTCGGGTTGTCGGCCCACATCGCCATCACGGCGAGGTCGAGGGTGAAGAGCACCAGGGTCGCGAGGATCGCCTGCGTGGTGCCGATCGCACGCTTGACCAGCGGGGCCACGACCACGGAGACCACGGCGACGAGCAGTCCCCAGCCGAAGTAGATCCAGCCGATCTCGATGATCCCGGCCTCGGGCAGCGCGAACGGGCCGGCGGCGAGGATCGTGAAGAAGCCGATGTTGTAGAAGATCGCGGTCAGCGCGAGCAGCAGCAAGGGCTTGTGCCTCAGCGCGCGGAACGGGTCCGCCAACGACGTACGCCGGCCGGCGGGCGGCGTGGACGGCAGGAAGACCGCGGTCGCCACCAGGGCGACGAGCATCAGGCACGAGACGCCGAAGAAGGGCGCCCGCCAGGAGTGCTGGCCGAGCAGGCCGCCGATGAGCGGGCCGGACGCGATGCCGATGCCGAGAGCCGCCTCGAACAGGATGATCGCCTGCGCGGTGGAGCCCCTGGCCGACATCACGATCGTGGCCAGGGCGGTCGCGACGAACAGCGCGTTGCCGAGGCCCCAGCCGGCACGGAAGGCCACGACGCCGGTGACGCTGTCGGACAGACCGGCCAGCCCGGCGAAGACGATGATCAGCACCAGGCCCGACAGCAGGGTGCGCTTCGGGCCGATCCGGCTGGAGACGACGCCGGTGACGAGCATCGCGACGCCCATGATCGCCATGTAGCTGGTGAACATCAGCGACACCTGGCTGGGCGTCGCGTCGAGCTGCTCGGCGATCGACTTGAGGATCGGGTCGACCAGGCCGATGCCCATGAAGGCGATGACGCAGGCGAACGCGACCGCCCAGACGGCGCGGGGTTGCTTGAGCATGGGTTCCTCTCTAGGAGCGCCCCTGGGCCGAGCCGGGGGCGAGGACGTCGGTGAGCACGGCCACGGCGGTGGCCAGCTCCTCGGGGGTGCGGCCGGCGGCGGTGATCCGCTCGGCGACCAGCGCGGCGTTGCGACGGCGTACGTCGTCCAGGGCCGCGCGTCCCTGCGTGGTCATCGACACCAGGCTCGAACGGGCGTCGTCGGGGTGCGGGCTGCGCTCGAGCCAGCCGCGCTCGGCGAGGCCGTTGACGAGACCGGTCATCGTGGGCTGGCTGCAGCGGTCGGCCTCGGCGAGCGCCGAGACGGTGCTGGGGCCGAGCTCGTCGACCAGGCTCATCACGCGGATCGAGGCCGGGGCGGAGTCGCGGTGGCGTCGGCGCACCTCGCGGACGAGTCGGGCGCTGAGCACCACGAGCTCGTTGCTGAGCGCCTCGACCCGGTCGTCTGTCGGTGGGACCACGCGTCCGAGATTACATAGGCTCCCTATCCATCTTCAAGCCGAGCCGGCCGTGACCTGCCGCACCAGGGCCCGGGAAATGTCGGCGACACGACCGACGGGCCATCGCGCCGGAGAGCCGTCGGTGTCATCCTCCAGAGGTCATGACCCAGTCGGCCGCCCCGCGATCCGGCCCCACGGCGACCCGCCCCTGGTGGACCCGGCCGCTCCTGGTCGCCCTGGTGGCCCTCGTCGCCGTGGCCGTGGTCGGCACCGTCCGCGGCTTCGGCACGCACGGCCAGCAGGACCTCTACACGGCGGCGATCGTGGCTGCGGGAGTGGTCGCCCTCGTCGGCGCCCAGCAGACCTCCGCCGACGACCCGTGGCGCCGGGCGCGCTGGCTCCTCGCCGCCGGCGTCGCGCTCTCGGCCGCGGGCGACGCGACGTACGCCGTCTACACCCACCTCGGCCACGAGCCGGACGTCTCCCTGGCCGACCTGCCCTGGTTCGCCGGCTACGTCGGCGTCGGCGGCGCCGTCCTGGTGCTGATCCTCCGCAGCGAGGGGGCCACGTCCGGCGCCGCGCTGCGCTTCCGGCTCGAGGCGGCGCTCGACCTGGCGACGATCGTGGTCGCGAGCGTGCTGATCCTCTGGACGGTGTCCGTCACGGGGATCCTGGCCGACGACTCGATGGACCCCTGGGTGCGCGGGGTGACCGCGGCCTACCCCGTCCTCGACGCGGTCCTGCTCGCCCTCCTCGTGCGCCTCCTGGTCTCCGCTCGTGCCGGCACCGCCCTGGTCCGCCTCGTCGTCGCCGGCGTCGTCCTCTGGATGGCGGCCGACGTGGCCTACCTCGTCCTGCCCTACGACGGCTGGGTCGGCGCCCTGATGGACTCGGCCTGGATCGTCGCACCGACGCTGCTGGCCCTGGCCTGCTGGACGCCGATGCACCGCAACCCCGTCGCCGGCAGCCGCCTGGGGTCGGTGACCCGCGTGACGCTGGCGATCAGCCCGCTGCTGATCCCGCCCGTCCTCGACGTGCTCTCCGACGCCGACGGCGACGGGTTCCTCTCCGCCGGCCTGGTCGGGATGGTCTGCCTGGTGGCCATCGCCTATGCCCGGACCCTGCTCCTGCTGCGGGCCGAGGAGGAGGCGCGGACGCTCCTCGCGGCCAGCCGGCAGCGCTACGCCCGCCTCGCCGAGGCGAGCTCCGACGCCGTCCTGCTGCTGACGCCGTCCGGGCGCATCGTGGAGGGGCGGGAGCGCGCGGAGGCCCTGGTCGGCCGGTCCGCGGCGGAGTCGGCCGAGGAGAACCCCGAGGGCGTGTGGACCTCCCTGCTGGAGACCCGCGACCCCGACGGGCTGCTGACGAGCTTCGCGCACGCGCTCCACCGCCCCGGGGAGAGCCTGACGACCCAGGTGGAGATCGGCCCGGAGGACCATCCCCGCTGGCTCGACGTGCGCCTGGTCAACCTGTGCGACGACCCGGCCGTCCAGGGGATCGTCGTGGCCCTCTCGGACTGCACGCTGGAGAAGCAGGCCGAGCAGGCGCTCCAGGTCGCGCACGACGAGGCGGTCGCCGCGACGCGCACGAAGTCGGCCTTCCTGGCCAACATGAGCCACGAGATCCGCACGCCGATGAACGGCATCATCGGCCTCACCGAGCTGCTGCGCGCCTCCTCGCTGGAGGCGCGCCAGCGCGACTACGTCGACGGGCTGCACACCGCCGGCCAGGCCCTGCTGTCGCTGCTCAACGACGTCCTCGACCTCTCCAAGATCGAGGCCGGCGCCCTGCAGCTGGAGGACATCGACTTCTCCCTGGTGCAGGTCGTCGAGGAGGTCGGCCAGCTGGCGTCCGTGGCGGCGGAGGCCAAGGACCTCGAGCTGCTCGCCTACTGCTCCCCGCTGCTCCCCGCCGACGTCCGTGGGGACCCCGGGCGGCTGCGCCAGGTGCTGCTCAACCTGACCTTCAACGCGGTGAAGTTCTCCTCCGAGGGCGACGTGGTCGTCTCCGCGCACCTCGTGGAGCAGCGCGCCGGCGTGACCGAGGTCCGGTTCGAGGTCACCGACCAGGGCATCGGCATCGACCCGGAGCAGGCCGAGCAGCTGTTCGCGCCCTTCACCCAGGCCGACGTCTCCACCACCAGGAAGTACGGCGGCACCGGGCTCGGCCTCGCCATCTCCCGTCAGCTGGTCGAGGCGATGGGCGGCCGGATCGGCGTCGACAGCCGCCCGGGTCGCGGGAGCACGTTCTGGGTGGAGCTGCCGCTCGCCGCGGCCGAGCACCCCGTGCCCACCGAGCCCCGCTCGCCCGAGCTGCTGCAGGACCTCGACGTGCTCGTGGTCGACGACAACGCCACCAACCGGATGGTGCTGCACGACCAGCTCGCAGCCTGGGGCATGCGGCCGACAGAGGCCGCCGACGCCGAGACGGCACTCGAGCTGCTGCGGGCCGCAGCGGCGGCGGGCTCGGCGTACTCCGTTGTGCTGCTGGACCTCTGCATGCCCGGCGTCGACGGTCTCGACCTGGCCCGGGCGGTCACCGCGGACCCCCTGCTGCCCCGCACCGACATGCTGCTGCTGAGCTCGGGCCCCGACGTGGACGCCGCCACGGTCCGCGGCGCCGGGGTCACCGCCAGCCTCGGCAAGCCCGTGCGCCGGGCGCAGCTGCTCGACGCGCTGCTCGACCTGGCGGCGAGGAGGACGCCCGCCGCGCCGTCGGTGGCCGCTGCACCGGTCACCGGGCGGACCCACCTCGGGCACGTGCTCGTGGTGGAGGACAACGAGATCAACCAGATCGTCGCCGAGGGGATCCTCGAGAGCCTCGGCTACACCACCGTGGTGGCCGCCCACGGTCTCGCCGCCCTCCAGCTCCTCGCGGCCCAGCAGTTCGACGCGGTCCTCATGGACTGCCAGATGCCGGAGCTCGACGGCTACGAGACGACCCTGGCCCTGCGCGAGCGAGAGGGCCCGGGCCGGCGTACTCCGGTGATCGCGATGACGGCAGGCTCCGGCGACGACGAGCGCGAGCGCTGCGCCGCGGCCGGCATGGACGACTACGTCGGCAAGCCGTTCAGCCCCGAGGAGCTGCGCGAGGTGCTGCAGCGATGGGTCCCCGCCACGCGGCCGACCGCCTCCGACTGACCTCGCCGGCGGCGTGACCGGCATCACAGGCGAACCCGAGGAGAAGTCGGGTTTGTCCGACCGTCGGCCGTGACTCCGCGTCGCCGGCGGTCGTTGTCCCTGCATGACCCTGACGACCTTCCGCCGTGGCGCCGCCGCCGCGGCCACGCTCGCCCTGGCCGCCACCGGTGCCGCCACCCTCGTGACCGCCCAGCCCGCCTCCGCGGCGACGGCGACCGTCACCAACGGCTGCATCAAGAGCGTCCCCGAGCCGGGCACCGCCGCCAAGGTCGACATCTGCTACTCGCTGTTCAAGCCCGCCGGGGCGAGCAGCAGCAAGCAGGTCCCGTTCGTCATCCACAGCCACGGGTGGGGCGGCAGCCGCACCACCACCGCCGCCGGCTTCCAGAAGTACCTCGACGCCGGCTTCGGCGTCCTGTCCTTCGACCAGCGCGGCTTCGGCGAGAGCGGTGGCAAGGCCCACGTCGAGAACCCCGCCTTCGAGGGCCACGACGTCCGCGGCCTCGTGTCGTTCGTCGCCTCGCTCCCCTGGGTCAAGAAGGACGCTCCGGGCGACCCGCGCCTGGGCGCGATCGGCGGGTCCTACGGCGGCGGCTACCAGTTCCTCGGCGCCTTCGAGGAGCTGCGGGTCCACGGCAAGCCGATCTTCGACGCGCTCGCCCCCGAGATCACCTGGAACGACCTCAAGGACAGCCTCGCCCCCGACGAGGTCGTGCGCACCGAGTGGGTCAGCGCGCTCAGCGCCGCGAGCCTGCCCAGCGACGCGCTCCCGCAGGAGATCCTCACCTCCGTCGCCGAGGGGGCCGCTCGGGGCAACTGGCCCGACGGCTCGACCCCCGGCACGACGAACCTCGACGCGTTCTTCAAGAAGAACGGCCCGGCCTGGCACGTCTCGCAGGGCCGCCGTCTCGACATCCCGGTCCTCTTCGGCCAGGGCGCGACCGACAACCTCTTCCCGCTCCAGCAGGGCCTGGCCAACTGGGCCACCGCGCTCACCGACCGGGCGCGCTCGCGCAGCATCTTCGTCGGCTACAACGGCGGGCACACCCTGCCGTCGGTCTTCCCCGCGGGCGTCGGCACCGCCGCCGACCCGTGCAGCAAGAAGCTCGGCAGCGCGACCTTCGGCGACCTCGCCCTGCGGTTCCTCCAGGAGAAGCTCCAGGGCAAGGACCGCAACCTGGCCGGGTTCGGCCGCTTCCACCTCGCCACCGCGGACGGCCGGTGCACCTCGGTCGGATCGGTGATGCCGGACCGCACGGTCAAGCTCCCCGACCTGGTCTCCACGACCGCACTCGGCGCTCCCCTGCCGACCCAGGTCGCTGCCGGCCCGATCCGCATCGCCGGACGCTCGTTCCTCACCGGCAAGGTGACGACGTACACCCCCGACGCGCGCGCCTTCTTCGCCCTCGCGGTCGGCACCTCCCCCGCCGACGCCAAGATCATCCAGAACAACATGGCGCCGCTCAACGAGCCCGCCGCGGTCACCGGCGCCACGCGTCGCCTCGAGCTGCCCTCGGTCGCGATCGACGTGCCCGCCGGGCAGAACCTCTACCTCGTGGTCAGCCCGGTCTCCGACATGTTCCTCAGCCACGGCAGCCGCGTGCCAGGCGTCGTGCAGGTCGCCAACGTCACGCTGGGGCTGCCGACCGTCTGACCAGGTGCGCCGGGCAGCCCGGCGGCGGCTCGAACGTGCCCAGGGTCTGGGCGTCGTGGCCGTGCGGATAGCTGCGCACCTGCGGGAGGTCGCGGCCGTAGAACGGCTCCATCCGCGGGCTCGACAGCCGCAGGAAGGCGCCCCGCGCCCTCAGACCGGCGGCCGCCGCGCGACGCATCGCCGGTGACGGGTGCGGATAGCCGAAGGCGTCGAGCAGCGGCTCGTCCATCAGCGCGTAGGAGAACCTGCGCACGGCGCCTGCGGGCAGCAGGTGGTTGGGCGGGAACGTCGCCATGAGGTCCAGCGTCGCGTCGGCCACCCGGCGAGCGCCCTCGTCGAAGGCGAAGTGCTCCGCCTCGTAGGCGTCCATCACCTCGGCGAACTCCTGGTGCGTCCCGGGGATGCCCTTGATCCCCATGAGCCGGCCGAGGTTCTTGTAGTACTCCGCGCTCGCGACCTTCTCGACCTCGGTGAACGGCCGCCAGCCGTGGTCGTCCATCCACCGGATCGGCACGACCACGAAGGTGCACAGCACGTAGCGCATGTCGTCGTTGCTGATCTCGTAGAGGCCGTGCATCTGGTTGACCCGGCGCACCGCGGCCCGCCCCTTGTCGCTGGCCAGCCCGTGCACGAGCGCGTCCTCGAGGAGGAGCACCGTGTCGTCGTACCTCTTCTGCGTGCGGGTGGTGAACTCACCGGTCTCGAAGAGCAGCCGGCCGATCGAGGGCACGGCATAGGTGCGGAACAGCGCGAACCCGAGCGACTGGTTGAGGTCCCACGGGAACTCGTGGGTGAAGTCGATCCGGTAGATCTCCTCGTGGTCGTCGTAGGGGTCCAGCTCGGCGATGCGGGACAGCCAGTACGCGCGGGAGGTCACCTGCGAAGTGTGACGACAGCGGTGCGACTCTGTCCACGACGGGACGACGCCGGCCCCCGCACAAAACTGATGCTCCCCGCACGACATGTCGTGCGGGGAGCATCTGCTTCACGGGTGATCGTGGGAAACCGATCCGCCCGTCAGTGGCCGTGGCCGTGGCCGTGACCGCCCGCGGGAGCGTCGTCCTCGTCCTCGGGCTTGTCCACCACGAGGGTCTCGGTGGTGAGCAGCATGCCCGCGATGGACGCGGCGTTGACCAGCGCGGAGCGGGTCACCTTGACCGGGTCGAGGATGCCCTCGGCGAGCAGGTCGCCGTAGGTGTCCGTGGCGCCGTTGTAGCCCGTGCCCGGACCGGCCTCGCGGACCTTGGCGACGACGACGTAGCCGTTCTCGCCGCCGTTCTCGGCGATCCAGCGCAGCGGCTCGTCGACCGCCTTGCGGACGATCCGCACGCCGACGGCCTCGTCGCCGTCCAGGCCGAGGTCACCCTCGAGCGCGGCGGCCGCGTGGACGATGGCCGAGCCGCCGCCGGGGACGATGCCCTCCTCGATCGCGGCGCGCGTCGCGGAGACGGCGTCCTCGATGCGGTGCTTCTTCTCCTTGAGCTCGACCTCGGTGGCCGCGCCGACCTTGACGACGCAGACGCCGCCGGCCAGCTTGGCGAGGCGCTCCTGGAGCTTCTCGCGGTCCCAGTCGGAGTCCGAGGCGTCGATCTCCTGCTTGAGCTGCTGGACGCGGCCGTCGACCTGCGCCTTGTCGCCACCGCCGTCGACGATGGTGGTGTTGTCCTTGGTGACCACGACGCGGCGGGCGGTGCCCAGCACGTCGAGACCGACCTGGTCGAGCTTGAGGCCGACCTCGGGGGCGACGACCTGGCCGCCGGTGAGGATCGCGATGTCCTGCATCATCGCCTTGCGGCGGTCACCGAAGGCGGGGCTCTTCACCGCGACGGCGTTGAAGGTGCCGCGGATCTTGTTGACCACCAGGGTCGAGAGCGCCTCGCCCTCGACGTCCTCGGCGAGGATGAACAGCGGCTTGCCGGCCTGCATGACCTTCTCCAGCAGCGGGAGGAGGTCGGCGATCGCCGAGATCTTCCCCTGGTGCAGGAGGATGTAGGGGTCGTCGATGACGGCCTCCATGCGCTCCGCGTCGGTCACGAAGTACGGCGAGATGTAGCCCTTGTCGAACTGCATGCCCTCGGTGAACTCGAGCTCGGTGCCCATGGTGTTGGACTCGTCGACGGTGATGACGCCGTCCTTGCCGACCTTGTCGAACGCCTCGGCGAGCAGGTCGCCGATCTGCGGGTCGCGGCTCGACACGGTGGCCACGGCCGCCATGTCCTCGCGCGAGTCGACGTCGCGGGCGGTGCGGAGCAGCTCGTCGCTGACCGCCGCGGCGGCCTTGTCGATGCCGCGCTTGAGGCCCATCGGGTTGGCACCCGCGGTGACCGCGTGCAGGCCGCGCTGGACCATGGCCTGCGCGAGCACGGTGGCGGTCGTGGTGCCGTCACCGGCGATGTCGTTGGTCTTGGTGGCGACCTCCTTGGTGAGCTGCGCACCGAGGTTCTCGAACGGGTCGTCGAGCTCGACCTCGCGGGCCACCGTGACGCCGTCGTTGGTGATCGTGGGGGCGCCCCACTTCTTGTCGAGGACGACGTAGC